>JALHRR010000055.1 GCA_022841345.1 Saprospiraceae bacterium | reverse complement strand
TAACTTCCAGCGTAATCATTCCTTTAATAGTAACAGGATCGTTAAGTTTTTTCATGATTATGTAATATTTATTATGGCATTAAGATATGAAAACATATCCAAATGTCATAATATATAATACATTAATTATCAATAAAAATGCAAAAAATGATGTGATCTGCAAGTATAGCACTTGCCGTTATTTGATTAACGTACATCAAGTAAATATTATCTAAAAATAACGACTATAGGTAGTAAAATGTAAGATAAACTAAACCAAGGAATTCTCTGAAGCTTTGGGGAGGGTACGGTCGCGCTATCCGCTTTACTTCGCTCCGGTGTCGCTCGTGCCCGCTCCTATCGCTGAGGCGGTGAGGGTGAAGAGTGTGAGGGGAGTCGAATCGTGGTTTGAGGCTTTTGTCCGGCTGTATCTTACATTTGTAGGAACAATCAATATGTTTTATTCGTAGCACCTTGAGGTAAGAGAATCCAGCTTTTTCAAGAATTTTTGCAGAAGCGAGGTGATGTTTTTCTGCGCCTACGGCTTGAAAAGTGATGTCTTTTCATGGAACAAGCCATGAAAAGGTGATACCGAGGTTCGTTTCACTCACTACGGCACAAGTGTCTTTATATTTTCTTCAGCTTCGCTTTGAAAATATAAAGGTGATGGGCTGACGCTAAGATAAGGAGGCAGCTTCTTCCCGGCTGTTCCTCCCCCCAATAATTTGCAAATTTTTCGCTCGTGGCAGCAAGATAAGTATCGATTCAAAGTAGTTTGTGTATGAATTTGATATTAAAATTGGCAAATTTATTCTCCAATCGCACCAGATCATCCTGGCTGTTCGCCAAAAGCCAACTGCCAAAAGTCAACAGTGGCTGTTTACTTACGCCTTACCACTTACTCCTTACCCCTTACTTACTTATCTTTGTTTAAAATTCCCTCATGTCCCGCTCTCATATCTCTTCTCAAATCCGCGAAATAGCTACCCGGCTTGGCTTTGATCAGGTGGGTTTCGCCAGAGCAGAGCGCATGGACCCCGAGGCTCAACGACTTGAAGAGTGGCTGAATAAAGGCTATCATGGCAAAATGTCCTACATGGAAAATCATTTTGACAAAAGAGTAGACCCCACTGTCCTCGTACCGGGAGCAAAGTCAGTAATCTCTCTCGTCTTCAATTACTTCCCCGAAGAACTCCAGCACGATCCCGAAGCGCCCAAAATTGCGAGATATGCTTATGGAGAAGACTACCACAAAGTATTGAAGGACAAGCTGTTCACACTCCTCGATGAAATGCGTGCAAAATTTGGAAATATTCAGGGTCGCTGTTTTGTTGATTCAGCTCCTGTGCTCGAACGAGACTGGGCAAAGCGAAGTGGCCTCGGCTGGGTCGGCAGAAATACTTTACTCATCCACCCCAAAAAAGGGTCTTATTTCTTCCTCACAGAACTCATCACAGATATTGAACTTGAGTACGATCATCCCATAAAAGACTATTGCGGAACCTGCACCAAATGCGTGGATGCCTGTCCAACTGATGCACTCGTGGGCAAAGGATATTTATTGGATGCTTCAAAATGCATTTCCTATCTAACGATCGAATTAAAAGAAGCTATACCTGAGGAATTCTCCGGCAAAATGGAAAACTGGTCATTCGGCTGCGATATCTGCCAGGAAGTCTGTCCCTGGAACAGATTTTCCACACCCCACAATGAACCCGCCTTCACTCCTGCCGAACCATTTCTTGAACTCTCTAAAGAAGAATGGCTGGAAATCACTGAAGAAGTTTTCAATCCATTATTTAAAAAATCTGCTGTTCAAAGAACAGGATATGAAGGATTGAAGAGGAATTTGAGATTCATATCAGATTCTCAGAAGTGAACGTTTTAAATATCAGCTTTGTGTGAGTGCCCGTAGCAGAAAGCTACGGGAAGCAGGGGTGTGAGCGGGCTATTTGCCAGCAGCAAGTCCTAAAGTCAGCTCAGAACACTGACTGTTCTGCGAGTATCCAGCTTTGTATGAGTGGGCTATTTCCTGGTAGCTTGAGATTGTAGCTTCCCCCGGCTGTTCACTTACGCCTTACTACTTACGCCTTACCCCTTCTTCCCGGCTGTTCAACCAGTTTTTTCACTTACATTTGTCACTTAATCAATCCTGAGAATGTTTATTGCTTTCCAGATAGCGCGTCGGTATGTTTTTGGCAAGAAATCGGCCAATGTCATCAATTACATTTCCATATTTTCTGTAGTCGGACTGGCTGTAGGGACTGCTGCGCTGATTCTGGTACTTTCCGTTTTTAATGGTCTTGGAGAGCTCATTTCAGGTATGTTTGGAAGTTTCAATCCTGATATTAAAGTCACTCCGGCAAAAGGCAAATCATTTGATCCGGAATCCATTCCTTTTGATAAAATTAAAAATATCGATGGATTGACTGCAAGCACATTTGTATTGGAAGATCTGGTATTGTTTGAATACAACAGTGGCCAGGCATTTGGCAAACTGAAAGGAGTAGACTCAAATTACCTTAAAGTCAATCGGGTTGCCGAGAACATGTATACAGGTGAATTTAAAGTGAAAGAAGGTGCCCTGAATACTGTAGTCGCTGGGTTGGGAATTGCAGACAGGCTGGCCCTGAATGTTTATGATCCTTATGAAGTATTATATATTTACGCTCCTAAACGATCTGCCAGGCAAGGTATGGGTGCTCAGCCATTTTTATCCAGAGCAGCCCAGCCTATCGGACTATTCAGTATACAGGCAGAGTATGATAACGAGTATATTTTTTGCGATATAGCGTTGGCCCGTGAAGTGTTTCAATTGGATGGAATGGCATCTGCAATGGAAATTAAAGTACTGCCGGAAAAAGAAAAACAGGTTTTATTTGAATTAAATACGCTGCTTGGAGATTCATTTGTGATTAAAAACCGCGCTCAACAAGATGAAGCATTCCTCCAATTACAAAACCTGGAGAAATGGATGAGCTACATTATTCTATCTCTGGTATTAATTTTGGTGGCATTCAATCTGGTAGGTGTTCTCTGGCTTATTACAAGAGAAAAGCTGCAGGATATTTCTGTGCTAAAGACTATAGGGTTGAAGAATAACTCCATCAGAGGAATATTATTATCGGCAGGCTGGATCTACGGCATGCTGGGCTACCTGGCCGGATTGATCATTGCTCTGACTTTATATTTTTTACAAAAAGAGTTTGCTCTGGTCACAATTCCTGATGGTTTTGCAGTGACTGCATATCCGATAGCACTTGCATGGACAGACATGGTAGCGGTATTTTTTACCGTTTGCCTCATTAGTATTTTATCCGCTTTACCAGCCGCCTACAGAGCCGCAAAAGCCCCTCTCAGTTTTGTTGAGAACTAATCCGCTCACACATCCGGCTGCTTCCGGAACTTAAACAATGTTTCAGTATTTAACTGAGGAAACCTATATTTGTACCTTTTTGAAGGAGACCTTATGGAAGAATGGGAAATAGCGTTCGAGTGGTTGAAAACAAAGCATTTTATCAGGGAACGCTTTGGTATGGACAGGCTTCCGGATCTGAATGGTGTCTTGCTATTGATTGGAATTCAGGAATTAGGATTTACTCCCGACACTTCCAAAAAAGAGGTCAAACAGGATCTGATGCATATTGCGGTGTGCACACTTCTGAGTGAATCCGGATATTACGAAACAGATGGTGTTGATCTGGATGGATGGCCACATTTTAGAAAGTTAAAAACGGTAGAAATTATAGGAGAGAAAGAACAGGAAAACTTATTGATTCAACATGTGATTACCTATTTTAAAAGAGTTCAACTGCAAACAAATGACAAATAAGGTCTATCTATATCTTTTGCTTATATATGTTGTTGGTAATATAGTTTCTTGCAAAAGTTCTGAGACAAATGAGCAGACATCACAAGAAGTATCCAATCAGTACGTTCTCTTGTCTACAGAATTTGGTGAGATGAAGATCCTGCTTTATGATTCTACACCTGTCCACAGGGATAATTTTTTAAAATTGGTAAAGGAGAATTTTTACGACAGCTTATTGTTTCACAGGGTAATACCACAATTTATGTTTCAGGGGGGAGATCCTCAGAGCAAGAATGCTGCGCCTGAAACCATGTTGGGCGGTGGAGAACTGGAGTACGACCTTCCTGCAGAAATCAACCGCGGAATTCATAAAAAGGGTGCATTGGCGGCAGCACGTCTGAATGACCAGGTCAATCCGGAACGCCGATCCAGTGCTTGTCAGTTTTTTATTGTTCAGGGTGCTTCTCAAAAACCGGATGGCACGCCCTTGTGGGATGATTCCGTTCTCAGCATGATTCAGGAAAGAGGCCAGTACAGATATACACCCGATCAGATACAAGCCTATAAGACTATTGGTGGCCGTCCTGATCTCGATGGTTTGTATACTGTTTTTGGAGAAGTTGTCGAAGGATTGGATGTGATTGACAAAATTATTGCTCAGCCTACCGGGCCGGGTGACAGACCTTTGTCTGATATTAGAATGACTATTAAAATTTGGAAAGATTAAATATGAAAAATATAAGTTACCTGTTCTTATTGATGTTATTATTAAGTGCCTGTTCGAGGCCAATGTCTCGTTTTTCATTTGAGCAAAAAGAACGTCAGGCGCCAGTTGTCGTGCAGTTCTCCAATCAATCTGAAAAAGCAGACCAATATTTATGGGATTTTGGTGATGGAAAAACATCTACTGAAACTTCACCTTCTCACAGATATGTACACTCCGGCAATTATACCGTGAAATTGACTGCTATAAAAGGAAAAAAGACAACCACAAAATCTCATCAGCTGTTTATAAAAGCGCCTACAGAATGTCTGGTGGAAATTCAAACAGAATTCGGGAATATGCTGGTTTTACTGTTTAATTCTACTCCGAAACACAGGGACAATTTTTTAAAACTGGCGGAGCAGGGCTTTTACGATAGCTTGCTGTTTCACAGGGTCATTGAAGGATTCATGATTCAGGGCGGAGACCCGGCTTCTAAAGCGGCGGATGCATCAGCTGTGTTGGGGTCAGGAGGTCCCGGATATACGATAGATGCTGAGTTTTCTGATACCCTGGTTCATGTCAAAGGTGCATTGGCTGCTGCCCGTACCAGTGATTCCGTCAATCCGGAAAAGCGCTCATCAGGTTCACAGTTTTACATAGTACAGGGACGAAAAGTTACATCTGATATGCTGGATACTTTTGAAGCACAGAAGGGAAAACGATATGGCAGGGCTCAACGGGACTTATATACAGAAATCGGGGGTACACCTTTTCTGGATTTTGAGTACACGGTTTTTGGAAGAGTGATAGACGGGCTGGACGTGATTGATAAGCTGGCTGCAGTGGCTACCAATCGCAGCGACAGGCCGGAAAAGAATGTGCAGTTTAAAGTCAAAGTAATCAAATAAGTATCTCTTTAACAAATATTCATGCACACAAAGTCTATCTTAGGTATTGATGTAGGAGGTACCGGAATCAAGGCAGCTTTAGTAGATATCTCTACCGGAGAACTGCTGACGGAAAAGATGAAAATTTTGACACCCAAACCTGCTACTCCGGACTCTGTAAGTGCCATCATTCAGGAATGTCTGAATAAATTTAATTATCAGGGGCCGGTGGGTTGCGGCTTTCCTTCAGTGATTAAAAACGATATAGCAATAACGGCTACTAATCTCGATAAATCATGGATAAGCACACCCGTCAGTAAATTATTTACTGAGGTAACTGGCTTACCTTTCTATGTGCTGAATGATGCAGATGCTGCAGGACTTGCTGAGATGAATTTTGGAGCAGCCAGAGGTATCAAAGGCACAGTTGTAATGATTACAATTGGTACAGGTGTCGGCTCAGGGGTATTTATAAATGGTGAATTGCTTCCTAATACAGAATTAGGCTTCTTGCCCATGAAAGGAGATATTGCCGAACGGCGCATCTCCAATGTAGCCCGCAAACGCAGCCATCTCAACTGGCTGGCCTTTGGCAAGCGTCTCAATGATTATCTCACTCTTGTTGAGAGATTGTTTAATCCTGAAATCATTGTTGTGGGCGGCGGAATCTGCAAAAAATGGGAGTTCTTCTCCAAACATATTCTCATCGATACTAAAGTCACACCCGCACTTCTTCAAAATAATGCAGGATGTATTGGTGCGGCTTATTATGCTCATCTGCAGGAGAGCTGAAAAGCTGGCTGTTAGCTGTTAGCTGTTTGCCAACTCCCCAATAAGAAGCAACAATGAGGCGCTTATAGATACAGGCCCCCTGGAAAGATCAAAGATGATAATCGACTGACTGTTGGGCTAATTGCTAATTCCCAAAAGCCGGCTGCTCTTCACCCACACAGCGCCAGGGATAGGAGCGGGCACGAGTAGAGACCATTCCTATGCGTCTCTGCGAAGTAAAGCGGATAGCCCGGTCCCCAAAGCTTTGGGGAGGCGCCCAAATGGCCATCAACCTGTCTTTACCTGGAATCTTTGTCGACTGACTGATCTTCGCTTTTGAGCTGGTGGGTTTTCTTGTCGTATTTGTCTTTGAGGTCGTCCCGTACGGAGTGTTTCCACATTTCTACGCCTACAAAGTAGGCTGCACGACCGATCATATGTGCAGCTACAGGGGCGGTGAGGATGATGAAAATTATGATGGCGATCACGCGGGAGGTCATGGCAAATTCATCAAATGCAATAGCTACTGCCACCAGAATTAAACCTACACCCAGCGTTACTGCTTTGGTACTAATGGAGGCCCGCATGTAGAAATCGGGCATCCGTATCATGCCGACACCCGCCAGCATAATGAAAACCAGGCCGAGCGTGGTGAGTATGACGATGATAATGTCGCTCATTTTTTTCCTCTTTTTTCGAGATAATAAGAAAATGCCACGGTGCCCAAAAATGCTATCAATGCAAATATCATGGCAATGTCCAGGAAGGACTCCTGCTCTGAAATAATAGCATACACGGCCATCATAGCGAGTCCTATGGTCACTATGAGATCCAGTGCTACGACCCTGTCTGCCAGTGATGGACCTTTGAGAAAACGTATAAAGACCAGCAAAACAGAGAAGCTAAGCAGGGGCAAAATGATATAACTGAGGTACTCGTTGGTGCTCATCGCATTATTTCTAAAATTCGTCTTTCAAATCCATTCTTGATATCGTTCACAAATGTGTCCTTGTCTCCTATGTACATAGCGTGAAGGTAAAGAGTCTTTTTGTCTGAAGAAACGTCCACGCTAAATGTGCCTGGAGTCAGTGTAATAAAATTGGAGAGGATGGTGATTTCCAGATCGGTTTTAGCCTCCAGCGGGATAGCTATAATGCCCGGTGTCATATGATGTCTTGGTGTGATCACATCGTAAGCTACATAAATATTGGCCTTTATGAGTTCTTTGACAAAAAACACAAAAAATCCAAGTATTCTGGGGACTCGTCTGAAATATGTCTTCTGATCAATCCCGCGGCTGAGGACCCATAGTATCAGGTAGCTGAGAACATATCCAAACAGGAAATTTCCATAAGAAAACTTGCCTGTGAGTGCCACCCAAATAAAGGTCAGCAGGATATTCATCAAAAATTGATTTCTCATAGGCGTCAGATTTACTGAAGTACGGTTTGAATATACAATGAAGGATCTTTCAATTGTGTTGCGATCATCCAGCAAAAATCAGCTATGGGTTTCCAGGCAAATCCAAGGAACAGGGATATTCCCAGAAGTCCAACAATAGGGCTGATCAGTCCGGCTCTGCGTAAAAAGGGCAGTCTGCGGAAGATATCTCCGGGCAGCTTGTCAGGGTCAGAAGCCGGGGTCCAGAAGGCTTTGCTCCATATACGGACTATGGCCCAAAGTGTCAGAAAACTGGCAGTCAGAATTCCTCCCACCACCCAATACTGACCGGCCTGATAGGCTCCTTTGACGAGTAAAACCTTGGGCCAGAAGCCCGAAAGTGGTGGCGTACCGACCAGCGAAAGAAATGCAAGGGCTATCAGCAGTGAGAGTATCGGGTATGAATTATACAGGCCTCCCATTTTGTCTATATGATAGGATCCGCGAATTTTCTGTAAGAGTCCGCTGATGAGAAATACATTGGTCTTAACGATGATGTCATGTATCAGATAAAACAGTGTTCCGGCCAGGGCGGCTACCGTGAAAACGCCCAACCCGCTAATCATATATCCGATATGACTGATGATCAGGTAGGAAAATATGATCCTGATATTGCGTGCATTGATGGCTCCCAATGCTCCCACAATCATAGTACATACCGCCAGAATAACCAGAAGGTCCTGAATAAAAGTATCGTTGATAAATAGCAGGCTGAATATCCTGATAAATGCATACACTCCCACCTTGGTCAATAATCCTCCGAATATGGCTGAAATGGCAGCGGGCGGTGTATGATATGCATCGGGTAGCCAGAAATACATAGGGAAAACGGCAGATTTAATACCAAAGGCTACCAGAAATAAAACTGCTATTGTATTGATAAGATGTTGCTGGTCAGAGAGGGCAATTTTTTGAGCCAGATCTGCCAGATTCAATGTGCCCATCACTCCATACAGCACCGCTATACCGGTAAGGAAAATAACG
This sequence comes from Saprospiraceae bacterium, assembly GCA_022841345.1. GTDB lineage: Bacteria > Bacteroidota > Bacteroidia > Chitinophagales > Saprospiraceae > SLDF01. The sequence continues at coordinate 19,903 of JALHRR010000055.1, read as the reverse complement.
GAGGCCAAAAGATTCAAAGTGACATATTTCATAGCTCCCGCAAGTTGCGCCTTTTCTCCACCCAAAGTGATAAGTACAAAAGAAGCTATTATAATCACTTCAAACCAAACATACAGATTGAAAATATCTCCGGCGATGAAGGAGCCGTAGAGTCCCATTAGCAAAAATTGTAAGAGCGGAAAAAAGCCGAAAGCTGCCCGGTCGCTCTTAATGGCAATGGATGAATATATACCCACTGCAATACCTGAAATGGAGGTGAGCAAGACCATAAGCGCGCTGAATGCGTCAACAACAAAAACGATTCCATAGGGTGCCGGCCAGTTGCCCGCCTGCATGGTGAGAATGCTTCCATCTTTGACATGAGACAGCATGAGTAATGCAAAAACCAATGAAACAGAGTGACCTACTAGTCCTATCCACCTTTGTTCACGTATTCTGAACCACAAAAACATCTGCAGTACAGCTGTGATAAGCGGAATGATGATGGGTAATATGATGAGATTTGAATTCATTGTTCGTGTGTGTTCATTTGATCCAAATCGTCGGTATTCACTTCGCGATATGCCCGCTTGACGAGGATGATTGCAAAGGCCTGTAATCCAAAACTGATTACAATGGCAGTCAGGATTAAAGCCTGGGGTATAGGATCTGCATACACATCCGCAATAGTCTGTGCCGAATCAGGTATGATGGGTGGTTTGCCTTTGGTGATTCTTCCCAGTAAAAATATCAGTAAATTGGCTCCATTACCCAACAGGATAAGCCCAAGAATAAGGCGCACCAGACTTCTCCGCAGAATCAGGAAAATGCCTGCTGCGTATAATAATCCAATACAAATAGCAATCAATATTTCCATAATCAGGGTGCCTCAATGATTGAAAAAATGATGGTCAATGTCGCACCCACTACGACGAGATATACTCCTATATCAAAAAACAAAGCTGTACCCAGGCTTCCTATCACAGGCACACTGTGTGGATACCACATTCCGGTCAGAAAGGGTTTACCCAGTATCATGGGAAAAAGGCCGCTCAGCAGGCTGGTGCTCAGACCAACAGGCATCAGAAATCCGGGGTGAATTTTTACGAGTTCCCTGGTCTTTTTTATCCCATTGGCAAAAGCATGTAATACCAGAGCAATACTGGCTACTAGTCCTCCCACAAAGCCACCGCCGGGCAGATAATGTCCCCGCAGTAAAATAAATACTGAGAAAAGCAGCAAAAGCGGCAATGTGTATCGGGAAGCTATTTGAAGTATGATCGTGTTCATTACTCGATTTTTTGGCTTTGGCGAATTCGTAATTTCAATAAACTGAACACTCCGATGGCGGCAATAGAAAGCACAATGATTTCTACCAATGTGTCAGCCCCACGAAAGTCCACAATGATGACATTGACGATATTTTTACCTTTGGCGAGGACATAGGAATTGTCCCCATAAAACTTGCTGACGGTCCTGTCCGGTTGATTGTCAAGCACTTCCATCGCCAGTAGCGCTATCAAAGTGCCAAATCCTATAGATACCACAGCATCCCGAATATGACGAATTGCAAATGTGAGCTTAATAAACTTGGGCAGCCGATACAAAACAAGGACAAACAGTACCACGGTCAAAGTATCAATGGTGAATTGAGTCATAGCCAGGTCGGGGGCGGAGTAAAAAACGAATATCATGCAAATAGCCATTCCAACCACCCCCATCGAAGCTACTGCAACCAATCTTGAAGTGGAAAAAACTGTGAATAATATGGATACAATCAAAATGCCAACTATGATGGCCTCATATACTGTCACCGGTGACAAGTAACTGTAATCAATAGTGAAATATATCTGATTGGCCAGCTTATATGCCAGCAGTGAGCCAACGAAAGCGAGGATAATCAAAATATAGAGCCGCAGAAATCCATTCTGCAAAACTGCTGTAATTTTAATGGCCAGAAAATTGAACCCTAAAGCAATCTTCGTCCAGATGTTTTCAGGTGAAAGGGCAGTAAGACCGGTAATCTTAGCTGCAATTTTACTACTTTGAGGTAGTGCAAAATACAAGGCAATTCCAGTCACAATGGTAATTCCGCTCAGCAATAATACTGTATTGAATCCATGCCACAGCGCCAGATGACCTGCCCAGGATACACCATGGAGACTCATCACAATGTCCTGCATAAGAGGACTTTCAATGACAGAGGGAATGATTCCAAATCCCAATCCCAAAACAGCCAGTAGTAATGGAGGAACCCACATTGATTTTTCAGGGAGATGCACTTTGGAAAATGCAGACGGAAGATTTCCGCTGAAGGGTCTCCAACCGGCATTGAAACCGGCGATCAGGAGCATGATATTTGTGATCACCACTGCTGAAGTGAGCCATATTGGCTGAAAAATATGATGCAATGTCGATTCGTAAATGAGGTCTTTGCCCATAAAGCCCAGGCTGGGCGGGATGCCTGCGTTGCTGATGGCGGCCAATACTCCGGCCAGCGCGACGGGCCACATCACTTTTCGAAGTCCCCGCAATTTGGTGATATCCCTTGATCCTGTTTCGTGATCAATGATGCCGGTGATGAGGAATAATGCAGCTTTATACAAAGCGTGTACAAGAATAAACATTCCCACAGCCAGCAATGAAGCTTCTGTGCCGATACCAATCAGAAATACCATCATACCCAATGCTGAAATGGTGCTGTAAGCCAATATTCCCTTGAGGTCTGTTCTCAAAAGAGCGTGAAATGCTGCGTACAGCATGGTGATGCCTCCGAGTGCAATGAGCGTGTATTGCCAGAGCTCAGTACCTCCGATTACCGGAGTGAATCTGGCCAGCAGGTAGACCCCTGCTTTTACCATTGTGGCGGAATGCAGGTATGCGGAGACGGGGGTAGGGGCTTTCATAGCTCCTGGAAGCCAGAAGTGGAAAGGAAATTGCGCTGATTTGGTAGCAGCACCCAGGATAATCAATACCATAATGACCGGATAGAAAGGATCGGCTACAATATTACCCCGTAAGGCTATCATTTCGTTGATGGAATAGGTCGAAGCAATTTGTCCGAGCAGCATCAATCCTCCAAAGAGGATGAGCCCACCACCACCGGTGACGATCAATGCTTTCAATGCCGACTGTCTGGAAGCTTTCTCTTCATTATTAAATCCAATCAGGAAAAAAGAGCTGATGCTGGTAAGCTCCCAAAAAAGAAACAAATTCATCACATGATCGCTGAGTACCAGGCCCAGCATGGCCCCCATGAACAAGCTCAGAAAGCCCATGAGTCTAATTCTGTATGGATGACCCTTCATGTATGCTGCTGCATAAATAAAAATCAGTGTTCCAATCCCTGAGATCATCAGCACAAAAAGCAGGGAAAGTCCGTCGAGATTCCATTGCAGGGAGTAGGGAATAATTTGTGATAAAGATGCTTTGCCCGTAATTCCGGTGTTGCCACTCAAATAGGTCTGAAGAAAGAAGCTGAATATGCCTGCAGGTACTATCCACACAGTACGGGCGACCAGTGATTCGTACTTTCTGAAGGGAATCACGAGGAAGATAGCGAGCAGGAATGGAAGTAATACAGCGAGTAACATAAGAAGCAGGGAAATTTAAGCTATTGGTAAAACTATAAAAAAATCGGGAAGAGATAAAAGATATGAGAGATAAGAGATAAGATGAATAGCCGGGAGGAAGGAATAAGGAGCAAGGAGAAAGGAGAAAGTGGTAAGTGAACAGCCGGGAAAAAGAAGCTGCGAGCTGCGAGCTGCGAGAAAACAGCCGGATCAGCCGCTTCTGACTGTACAGCTCACTTCCGGTCTTGTTGGATCTGAGCCCTGAATGGGCGACATATGCCAGCGAGGCGATGCAGCCCCTCGCGAAAAAGCCGGTTTGATGTACCGAATCCCTCCCGAAAAAGCTCCGGGCCATAAACCAGAGAACAGCCGGTGAAATCCGCCGGGTTATATTTAAGCTCAGGGTGTGTTGCTACAAACGAAGCGTACAGCCGGGATGATCAAGCTCCCAACCACGACAAACAGCCAAAGAGTGGAACCTATCAAAACGCAAATCCCAGTTTTATATCCAGCGCAGGTGAGAATCCTTTGAAATTATATTGAAGCCCCGTTCTTACCTGACAAAATAAATTGCGTCCCACTTCTCTTTGGATACCATAATTTGCATAAAGAATTCTGGAATTGCTCTGTAAGCTTGTCTTTTCCGTTTCTCCTACGATTAAGAAATTCCAGTGGTTTGTGGATAATTCCAGTCCAATAAAATTAGCAGAGAATCCATTACCGCTGATACCTTTCAGCATTCGCCTTTTCAAATTATGATAATACCGGGGTTCGATAAAACCGGACAAATAAATGTTGTGTATTCTGGGAGCAGTAATGCCCTCATATTCAGAATAGAACTTGAAACTTCCATAATTGATTGATATTCCTCCATTAACGCTCCATGGCCCGTTACCCAGTTTTTGCTCATATTCCAGGGAAATGCCATGGCGGGAATATCTGTTTCGAAGTAAATCCAGGACATTGATTTTAAAAAGATGCTTTCTGTCTTGCTGGCAGTTCAATATTCTGCAGGCCTGATAGTTTTCATTGTTATTGCCGATGACGGCTCCGAATTTTATTTCCGGATTAAAATAAAACCCCCAACCAAAACTGTTTCTGTTAGTATAAGATGGAACATGATCACCTTTCAATATTGAAGCATTCAGAACCAAGTTGAAATAGCTGTATTTAAAGACCCTGTTTTGCCAGCCTAATTGAAATGCGACACCACTCAAATAGCCATTAGAATTATCTACCGAGTTGCTTGTTGTGAAATAGTTGCGGTATCCTGCAGCCACATATGGACCTGTAAGATTTGTTTTAGTCTTTTTTGCAAGGCGGTCCTGAGTCGTCGGTATGAAATATTTCAACAAAATGCTGGAGCCATAATAATTCTGCTGCTGCTGGGAATACAGTGGGGAGTTCAGGTTATAAATCCCTGCATTCAGGCTGAATTGATTGAAGATTCTTCGCTCATAAACAATCTCATCCAGGAAGAAAAGGTAGTCTCCAAGTCTTCCGTTTGGTGATAAGGCAGGTCCTTTTAGTCCAATATACAGTAATTGCTTTATGTCTGAATCATTCTGAAAAATAGAGTAATAATTATTCTTGTACACAATAGAATCCTCCGGGATTTCAGAATGAATCATCGTGCTGTCCTGGGAAAAAACACTGCTGGCAGATGCCATTGCCGCAATGAAAATTAAAAGGTGTAAATGAGTCTTCATGATGATTTCTGTTTGTTTTGTTTTGAATATTAATAGCTGTAAACCCTTACTGATCCCAGGACATTTTGAATATCGATACCTCCTGTTATTTTCTTTGATCCTAATGATATTATTCCATTTGCCTCGTTCTTTGTTTTCAACTTATCCGATATATCTATGACTGTTCGGTCTCCTTTGACTTTTATATGTTGTCTGTCAATAAATTTACCCATTATCTCGATTTCGGTTTTATTGGCTGTCAGTTTTAATAAGAGATTATCTGCTGCAGGTACTAAATGAATCCTTCCGGATTCGCTGTTTACAGTCCAGAGACCTGTGATAAATTCCAGCCTGGTCAGGGTCCGGGTCAATTGAAGCGTGCCATCAAAACTGCTGTTCTCAAACTGACATTCACCAAATTTTTGCAAGATTTTACCTTTCAGGTTTGCGTTTGAAATATGCAGATGACAAAGCTCAAGTTCCAGGTTTATGGATGAAAGTGAGTTGTTTTCTATATTTACTTTGCCCAGTTTATTTTTAATCTTGAGGGGCATATTTCCGGGCAATGTTATGATCACCCTGAAGGATAAAGATGCCTGCGGTTGCTTTCCATCTGAACCCAGCTTAATAAGGCTCTTAACATAATAAGTCCCTCCAGACACATCTCCCAGCATATTGAGATAGCTCAATTCTTTTTCTGCTGTTGCTTTCTGGGCATGCTTTGAAATATATTCAATCTCCAGTTTTATTTTGTTCTCATTCCATGTTTTGACTATGATATCTGTGCGTTCTGTGTTGATTTCTATTCTTTTTACTTTTTGAGCAGAGATGCTTTTTTCCTCTGATTTTGTCAGAACAATGACTTCGGATTTCTGTCCGGAAGCAGCACCTAAAACAAATAAAAGCAGTGATAATATCAATAATTTCTTTTTCATGACCATACTATTTTGAGTAGCTCATTGACCAGCTCTGCGTGTCTGGCTTCCAATGTGCTGAGTTGTCTGAGGAGAAATTCATCATTTTGATTATTTTCCAGGGACTCTAAAATGGATACAACGGCAGTTGAAACTTCTTCCCATTCCTCTCTGAATTGGCCGAGCTCCTGTTGATCACATTTGATTTCATATGCTGTGCAAAACTCATCCAGGCTCCAGGCGGCTTCTTCATTTGATACATTTAAAAGTACTTGTTCAGTAGGCTGTTTCGTAAGCACAATAGATGAATCGGTATTCTTCTCCGGCCAAAGCATCCAAACAGAAACAACAATCAGCAGGCTGGCAGCAATTTTCAACCAGTTTTTAGTGCTTTTAAAAAGAGTGCGGATTTTAGCTTCCTGTTGAATATTTAGTTCTGTCTCCGGTGCTATTTCTTCCGGTAATTTATTCAACAATGTCATCCAGTCCTGATCCGTATTTTCACTCAATGCATCCACATTAAACTGATCCGGTGCTTCGTGTTGATCCAGCTTATTCAGAAGTTCTTTCCAGTTTTTATCATTCTCTTTCATAACTTTCTTTTTTCAAGAATCTCTTTCAATTTTTTTCTGGCATGGTGCAGTTGAGATTTGGAAGTGCTGACTGAAATATTCAGGAGATCTGCTATTTCCTGATGACTCATTTCTTCCAGATAGTAAAGCGTTAATGCTGCTCTGTAACCGGAACTCATTTCATCAAAAGCACTTTTTAAATCAACAGCTTCTGCTTCAGGTGCGGGGATGTCCTCATAATTTTCCAAAGCTGAAAGCTCCTCTGTTTTCTGAAAATAAAAGCCCTTGTTTCTATGCGCACATCTTACTAAAATGACGCGCATCCAGGCGAATATTCCCGAATCTGCTCTGTATCCATGTAAGCTTTTAAATATTTCTATAAAGGCATCCTGTAAAATAATCCGCGCTAATTCTCTATCCTTAACCAATCTTACGGCCAGCGTAAACAAGCTGTCTTTATAGGCCTGATAAAGCCTCTGTTGAGCCCGCCGGTCATGTTTTTTGCATAACTCAATCAATTCGCTTTCTATGATCTGGCTCAAATTGTTCGGATTGTTATCTGTTAATATAGTGGGAGAAGGAATGCAAAAGGTTGCATCTGATGAAATTTATTTTCAAAAAGCCCGGAAGAAGCCTCAATCTTAAGCTGCATTCTGCACTGGAGCAGCCGGGTTGGGGTAGGCTGCGCTGTGAAATTTGAGTAGAAAGTGTGTGTCGAGCGGTGCTCGGTGTGTGCTAATATATCTGGCCCGAACATCCAGCCCCTTTGTTTCTTTCATGATACTAAGTAGCCTCACATCTTCACTCGCCGGAGCTCGATTGATGTTCGGTTCGCTCCGGCACAATGTACATTTAGTACATTGTTTGGTCGCTCATAGCGCGGGATGTGGTTCGACAAGCTCACGGGATGTATTGTGAGTTGCGGGTGCGGGTGTGAAAGCAGCCGGGTTATGCGTTGTGGTTTGTAAGTCATCCCGAAGCATGGGACTTTAAATTTGCCAGTTTATAGGAGTCAAATTAAAATTAAGGCTTACTATCGAATTTACATTTCTTGCTACTTATGAAGGAAAACTTGCAAATTGTTATGGAAGGAGCAGCAGGGGAAAAAAGATGCAAACACCGTGATATATTGCATGTAACCTGCCTGCCTATATTGAGCGCTAGCTGTCACCTCCGAAAAAAATGGCTACGAAGTGGTCAATTTTTTTCGGAGACGCCTGGGGCGCAGTGAGGAACGAACCTCGACCTCACTTTTCAGGGCTTGTCCTCTGAAAAACGTCACTTTTTCGTTGCTGAGCAACGAAAAAAAGTCACCACGTGTCCGACTATAGCCCCGTTACAATCACATCTCCCTGCTTTAGTATTCCCGGCTCATCTGCAATTAGATTCTGTCCGAATAATACCTTGTTGTTTTCAAATCGGTATGTGGAAAGTGTCTTCAATGGCTCTGCTCCTTTCTCCGCAGTTTGTGGGTCAACTGTGATCAAAACGCAGCGGGCACAGGGTTTTACAACTCTAAAAGTAAGCTCTCCAATCTGAATTTTACTCCAGGTATCTTCCTCAAAAGCGGCGGCTCCACTGACAATTAAATTTGGGCGAAAACGGCGCATGCTAACCGGCTCTTTTAGTCTTTCATTTAAATCTGCCAATGAAGATTCCGATATCAAAAGGTATGGATATCCGTCTGCAAAGCTTACATTTTCACCCTCGTCGCTATACTTCAAATCAATCTGTCGCTCAGCCTTATCTCCCATGTAAACCAACTTCACAGACTGATTCAGAAATTCACTCAACCAGGCATCTGTGGCGGGATCGACGGTCCAGGCAAAAACTTTGTCGTTCCAGATAGTGACTTCAATTTCTTGCAGAAGTGCAGGGAATAGTGGAGTCTTTATTTTGTCCTCAGGATTCGATCTCTTGCTGATTTGGAGTGAACTATCAGAGATTGTAAGTTCCAGCAATGCCAATTCAGGATAGGTTCTCTGTGACAAAAAAGTATTATTGTTGTCAACAATCATCCATCTTCTGTCAAACTCAAATCCCCGTTGCAAAACATTTGCTTCTCGCAGCTGAATGCCTGTGATGGACTTGATAGGGTAGATCCAGATTTCAGAGAGTTGGAGCATGGGGTTTTATTTAGTAAATTTTGCTTTATAATATAGGATTCAGCATCTTTTTTACTTTTAGTTATTGTAAAAGGTATTCCTGAATGAATTGAAAGGTGTGCCTGTTTTTGGCTTTTTACTTTTGCCTTGATGCAAAAGTAACAAAAAATCAAGGCTGTTTAAACTTTCCTTGTTTTCTACGCTGATCAACGCTCCACGCATGCAAAGCCGCTCGCCTACACTGTTATCAATTGAAAATAGAATATGTATTCAAAATTTTATTCTAGAGACGGTCGAAGCTTACTCATCTAGCTCGACTTCCTTGCCTGCTTGCTGGTCGTCAAATTCAGCTTGACAACTGTGCGTTGAACAGCTTGAAAAGCTACGGAAATTTTAAAAGGCCGGAAGGAACAGCCTAAAGCAGCCGGGAATTCATTAAGCTGAGCACTAGATTTTATTATGTTGTAATACTATTGAAGATACATGCCCGAAACAAAAATTGCAAAAAACTCTTACTTTTACTTATTACCTGTTGACTTTTGACCTGGCAGAAGTAATTAATAAAACCCTGTATCATGAAACGTATATTATTTCTTTCACTCTTCATTATAATATCATTCAGTCTTTTCGCGCAAAACCAATTGCCGGTTGTTAGTGATGTTCGGGTAGAATTGGACCTTCAGGAAAAAGTGATTCTGGTCCATTATGTAATTGATGATGCAGAAAATGATGTTATCAGTGTACACCTGAAATCTTCTGTAGATGGTGAGTTCTACAGTACTCAGCACTTTGGAGTGAGCGGTGATGTGGGTGATGGCATCTCACCGGGAGAGAAAACAATCAGATGGGAATATCCTCAGGATTTGGAATTAAATAATGTTTCTATACGCCTTTCTATTTGGGACGATGCTTCTATAGATATAGCAGAATGGGTGGATGAAGTGAGTGAGGAAATTCTGAGAAATCACATGAGTATTATCGAAGGCTCCAGAAATTATAGTACTTCCAGACCTCATTTGGAAGCGGTAAAAGACAGTATCGCGTCCCGTTTCAACGCTGCAGGTTTACAGACAAGCAGGCAGGATTTTCTTTATCAAAATCAAAATGGGCAAAATATCCTGGGCAGAAAACCGGGTCTTATTGATGAAGCTTCTACATGGATCATCGACGGGCATTTTGATTCTGTGAGCAATTCTCCCGGAGCAGATGACAATGGATCTGCGGTGGTGGGGCTTTTGGAAATCCTCAGAGTGTTGGGAAAATATAGTTTTCAGGAAAATTTGCTTTTTGTGGGTTTTGATTTTGAAGAGGCAGGTCTCATAGGAAGTCAGAGATATGTACAATCGGGCAGACGTCCTTTTGAGACAATCAAAGGTGTCTACAACATGGAAATGATAGGATATTACAGCGATGAACCCAATACTCAACAGTTACCTTTCGGTTTCAGCAGCTTGTTTCCTGCGGCTGTAGCGGCTGTCATAGCTGATAATTACCGTGGAAATTTCCTGACAAATGTAGGAAATGCAAGCTCTGCGGCACTCATTGCAAGTATAGAAGAAAGTGCATCACAGTATGTTCCTGAACTACGTGTCATTTCACTGAATGTCCCCGGAACAGGAACCCTTGTGCCGGATTTACGCAGAAGTGATCATGCTCCTTTTTGGGATGCAGGAATCCCCGCTCTGATGCTTACAGATGGTGCCAATTTCAGGAATCTAAACTATCATACTCCCGGAGACTCCTCTGCTACCCTGAATTATACTTTTATGTCACGAGTCATCAAAACAATTCTTGGAGCAGTAGCCACGCAGGCAAAAGCTATACATGGTTTTCATGTCGATGCGGGCATGCTGACCAGCACCCATCAGTCTCACAATCACACAAAACCTAAAGTTTCGCTGACTCCAAATCCTGCTGAGAACGAAGCCAGCCTGCGCATATTGGGATCTCCTGAGACACTATTTCACCTGAAACTTATGTCTCTGGATGGAAAAGTCTTTTTCTCCACACACACCAGAGGCAATTCTGATACTTTGATTCCTTTGGCTGGGTTAGCACCAGGAACTTATATGGTATTGCTGGATAGTCCGGAGATGTCGATTTCAAGGGAGTTGTTGATTAAAAAATAAAGAAGAGGAGAGGTAACTTGAACCGGCGATGCATAGTTGGTTTTATTCGTGTCTTTTAGTGTAATTCGTGGATAATTGCCTTTCTGCCCGATCCCTGTTTAATTCCCCATCCTCCCCTACTATCCGTAAAATTTACACTAAGCCGGTTTAATTTTACCTGAATTCAATAGCTCGCCTTATCTTGGGTGAAGAAAATGGACAAAATCTAACAATGAAAAATTATCTCAAAGCAAGTGCATGGGAAGTCATAGAAGATGGCTTTTTCCCTGAGCACAATAGAATCACAGAAAGTCTCTGCAGCCTTGGAAATGGTCGCATGGGCCAGAGAGGCAATTTCGAAGAGCATTATTCCGGAGATACCTTCTCCGGAAATTATATAGCCGGTATTTATTACCCGGATAAGACCCGTGTGGGCTGGTGGAAAAACGGCTATCCCGAATATTTTGCCAAGGTCCTCAATGCAGCCAATTGGATTGGAATCGACATTTTCATCGGCAATCGACAGCTCGATCTGAATACCATGGAAATCCTTGAATTCAAAAGAATCCTGAATATGCAGGAAGGGGTCTTGTCCCGCGAGTTCAAAGCAAAATTTAAGGATGGTCCTACTGTTGCAGTAAAAGTAAAACGCTTCTGCAGCATGGTGGATGATGAATGCGGAGCTATTTCATATGAAATTCAATCCATTGATTTTGACGGCTCCATTTGTGCTTTTCCGACTATTGACTTTGATGTAGTTAATGAGGATTCCAATTATGATGAAAAATTCTGGAAAGAAATAGCAAAGGATACTTCCGGAACCACCGGATGGGTGCATGCTGCGACAAAGAAACTGGATTATCAGGTCTGTTCAGGTATGAAAGTGGCAGCATCCCTAAACGGACACGATCTGCATCTCGATATTCTTCCCGCATCAGAGAGAGACAAGTATGTGGAATTAATGGTAGAAACGAAAGTCAATCCCGGGGATACTTTTACCATTTACAAATTTGCAGCGAATGTCGCCTCTATCAATTATGAAAAATCTGAGCTTTCGGACAGATGCCAGGATCGGCTGGGTGCGATTGCGGCTAAAGGGTTTGACAGAATGCTGATGGAACAAAAAGCAGCATGGGCGCACAAATGGGATCGCAACGATATCATCATTGAAGGCGATGTCCTGGCTCAGCAAGGTATTCGCTTCAATATTTTTCAGCTCAATCAAACTTATACCGGCGCAGACAAACGACTCAATATTGGTCCAAAAGGATTCACCGGAGAGAAATATGGAGGAAGCACTTACTGGGACACGGAAGCATATTGCATTCCTTTTTATCTCAGTACCTCTCCTGAGCAGGTCAGTCGCAATCTGTTGATTTACAGACACAATCAACTTGGAAAAGCAATAGAAAATGCTGAAAAGCTGGGGTTCAGCGCTGGAGCAGCTTTGTATCCAATGGTGACTATGAATGGTGAAGAGTGTCACAATGAGTGGGAAATCACCTTTGAAGAAATTCACCGCAATGGCGCCATTGCTTATGCAATTTATGACTATGTAAGATATACAGGGGATGATCTTTATTTGGGCGAATATGGGCTCGATGTTCTCATTGGAATTGCGCGATTCTGGTCACAAAGAATTCATTTTTCTACCGACAAAGGGAAATATGTGATGCTCGGTGTCACAGGTCCCAATGAGTATGAAAATAATGTCAACAACAACTGGTACACTAATTATATCGCTTGCTGGTGCCTTTCATACACCATGGAATGCATTAATAAAATTTTAAAATCCAATCCCGAAAGATGGGCAGAAATAGCGGATAGCAATCGCTTTGATATGGAAGAAACAGAGCGGTGGCAGTCAATTGCAGATAATATGTACTATCCGCGGGATACTGTAAGAGCAGTATATCTGCAGCAGGATGGATTCCTGGACAAAGAACTGACTCCGGTGGCAGCTTTGGATGAAAGACATCTGCCGCTAAATCAGAAATGGTCCTGGGACAGAATATTGCGATCCTGTTATATCAAACAGGCTGATGTGTTGCAGGGATTATACTTCTTCGAAGACAGATTTGACAAGGAAGAAATTCGCCGCAACTTTGATTTTTATGAGCCACTTACTGTTCATGAGTCTTCACTTTCTCCCTGTGTTCATGCGATTCTGGCTTCCGGACTTGGTTACGAAGACAAGGCTTATGAAATGTATTTACGCACTGCCCGCCTTGACCTTGATGATTACAACAATGATACCGAAGATGGATGCCATATTACAAGTATGGCCGGAACATGGATGGCTGTAGTGAAAGGATTTGGCGGTCAGCGTGTGCATGATGATGTGTTACATTTTGCTCCCTTTATCCCAAAAGCCTGGACAAAGTATTCATTCAAATTGTCTTTCCGTGGCGCTATTCTGGAGATAAGTGTAGATCATGAGAATGTGAAAATTGAGCATTTGGAGGGATTCGGCATTGAGTGTAAATTGTATGACAAACAACATTCTCTTAAAGCCGGTGCGGTAATCACTCATTCCAAAAACTAAGATATGAGATTGATCCGTCCAGCTATTTTTGTTTTCCTGACCACATTTATTTTCTTTTCCTGCAAAGAAAAAACACAGCCCCTTCAAGTCGGCGCGGATAGTCTGATTACAGGTCTTGCAAGTCCGGTTTCACTGAATCCTGATACGACAGAATTTTTACTGGCTGACTATTTTGATGATATAGAAAAACTGGATTCATTTCTTGCCCCACAAAACTTGAGTGTTTCCGGTTCTTTGGCTGAAGGGAGTTTGAAGCTGATACCAGAGGAAGGGTTTTTGCCTCTATCTATTCTCAGCTTTTTTTCAAATGGAATGAAGTATGATATTCTGCTAAAAAAGTCTGCCAAAGTTAAGTATGATTTTCGTTTCAATGATCCTGATCAATCTCACAAACAAGTACAAATTCTTGGAGACATCAATGCCTGGAACCCCTCGAATACCACAGTTCAATATCAGGATGGAGCCTGGACGAGCAGCATGTATCTCACTCCCGGCACTTACGGGTATCAGCTGATCATAGATGGAAGTCAGGGACTGGACCCACAGAATCCTGAGAAAATGGAAAACGGTATTGGAGGCTATAATTCTCCGCTGATCATTGAAGGCCCTTCTTCCGGTGATTTACCTCAATTGTACACTTCCACCACAGGAAATCCGCTGACAATAGCATCTGAGGGGCAAAGTACCGGTTTGCTGGTCTTTTGGGAAAACTCCCTGATCTATCACTCCGTGGAATCAGGAAATCAATGGTCCATCTCAATCCCGGAAGAGGCCGGCAAAATGAATCGCTCTATCATCAGAGCATATGTTTACAATGAAAAAGGAATTGGTTCGGATCTTTTCATTCCATTACAATTTGGAGTGCCGCTTACAGATGCCGGCAATCTCACCAGAGATGATCATCATTCACAGATCATGTATTTTCTGATGGTGGACAGATTTGTCAATGGCGACACCGGCAATGACAAGCCTACGGATGACCCGCTAATTCACCCCCGTGCAAATTTTCACGGAGGAGATATTCAGGGAATCATACAAAAACTGGAATCCGGATATTTTGATTCACTCGGAATGAATACGATATGGCTTTCTCCCATCCCCCGAAATCCCGACGGTGCTTACGGTTGGTGGGATAAAGGCGGCGTCAAAAGCAAATTCTCTTCCTATCATGGATACTGGCCTACAGGTCTGAGTGCTGTCGATCCCAGGTTTGGGAATCTGGCTGAATTAAAGCAATTGATTACCCTGGCTCATGATAGAGACATCAATGTGATCCTGGATTTTGTCGCACATCATGTGCACGAAGAGCATATTCTTTATCAGGAGAAAAAAGATTCCGGCTGGTTTACTGATTTACACCTTCCTGACGGAACACTGAATACAGAGCGCTGGGATGACCATCGCCTCACGACCTGGTTTGATGTGTTTTTGCCCACTTTCAGATTTGACCGGGATGACGTTTGTGATATGCTTTCTGATACTGCTATGTTTTGGTTATACGAGACCGGCATTGATGGATTCAGACATGATGCGACCAAACATATTGATCTCAAGTTCTGGAGAGCATTGACTAAAAAAGTAAAGGCATACAAGCGGGAAAGCGGCCGACCTGTCTATCAGGTGGGCGAGACATATGGCACAGCCGAACTGATCGCTTCTTATATTCAGTCAGGAATGCTGGATGCGCAGTTTGATTTTAATTTGTATGATGCCTTCCTTCAATCAGTAGTTATTCCCGACAAAGGATTCAAAGATGTTCGCAATCGCCTCGAACAGAGTTTTGCTTACTACGGAGTCAATCACCTGATGGGCAATATGAGCGGCAATCAGGACAAAACCAGATTAATGGCATTAGCCACCGGAGATGTGAGCATGCACGAAGATGGAAAACTGGCCGGATGGACCCGGGTTGTCGACAAAACTACACCCGAAGGATTCAATAAACTGGAACTGATGCATGTCCTGAATCTGAGTGTTCCGGGAGTGCCCTGCATTTATTACGGGGATGAAATAGGTCTTACCGGCGGAAATGATCCTGATAATCGGAGGATGATGCGCTTTGACAGCCTTCAGAATGAGGCAGATCAACTTAGAAAAAATGTAGGCAAATTAGCTAAAGCCCGCCGATCCAACATGGCACTCATGTATGGAAATATGAGGTTTTTAGACACACCGGATCAGGTACTTGGTTTCTGTAGAAAATACTTCGACAATGAAGTCATAGTATTGGTGAATTCCTCGAATAAAGAACAAAGCATTGAAGTCAGAATTCCTGATTACTTTAGCAGAGAAAAATTTAAAGACATTTCCGGACAAGAAATTTTAATAAAAGATAATAAAGTGAAGGTCTTATTAGCACCTCATTCATATTTAATAGCACATCCATAAAATAGACATTATGAAAAGAACAAACACCATGTTGAAACAAGGCATATTTCTGTTTACATTCATCAGTTTGATGATAGCCTGCGCGCCTAAAGAAAAAGAAGTTGTAGTCACTGAGGAAAAAGAAGATTTACCGCTTATGCAGGGCCCGCTTTCGCTGCCTTCCTGGGCTATTAATGCCAATATTTATGAAGTGAATATCCGACAATATACGCCGGAGGGGACCATCAATGCATTTGCCACTCAGATCCCAAGGCTTAAGGAAATGGGGGTAGACATCCTCTGGATAATGCCTGTTCAGCCAATCAGTAAAAAACACAGAAAGGGTGGTTTGGGTAGTCCATATTCCATTGCTAATTATACTGCCATCAATCCTGACTATGGAACGATGGAAGATTTTAAAAAAATGGTAGAAACGGCACACAGCAATGGCATGAGAGTCATTCTTGACTGGGTAGCCAATCATACCGGATTTGATCACGCCTGGACTTCTGAACATCCTGAATGGTATAAAATGCAGGGAGACACTATCCGTCACGCACATGATAATGAAGATAAACCAACGGACTGGTATGACGTAGCTGACTTGAACTATGATAATGCTGAAATGAGGGCCGCCATGATGAAGGAAATGGCATTCTGGGTGAGTGATGTGGATATAGATGGCTTCCGTTGCGATGTAGCTGGTTTTGTTCCTACCGATTTTTGGGCTGCACTTCGTCCCAAACTGGATTCTATCAAACCTGTTTTCATGTTGTCAGAGTGGGAGGATACCCCTGAACATTTCAATGTATGCTTTAATATGAATTATGGCTGGAGTTTCCACCATATGCTGAATGATCTGGCAAAGGGGAAAAAGAATGCCAATCAACTGGATTCATTTATTCAGGCAAAAAATGCAAAATTCCCGGAGCATTATTTCCAAATGCATTTTGTTACCAATCATGATGAAAATTCCTGGAAAGGAACAACTAAAGAAAGAATGGGAGACGCTGCGGATGCAATGACTGTACTGGCTTTTACACTGGAAGGAATGCCATTAATCTATAGTGGTCAGGAGTCCGGAGAAACAAAGAAATTATCTTTTTTTGAAAAGGATTCTATTGATTGGGGTAACTATGAAAAGGCAGAGTTTTTGAAAACTTTACTGCTCCTGAAGAAAAATAATAAAGCACTTTGGAATGGTCCGTTTGGTGGCAGGGCTGTCAGGGTGAACAAAGGAGATGGTATTTATGCTTTTGAGCGCAAGAAAGATGGAGATGCTGTATTGGTACTTGTGAATGTTACCAATAAGCCACAAACCACTTCTATCAGTACTCATTACCATGGTCTGAAAAATGTATTCAGTGGTGCTACCGTGGATATTCACGACCATGATAGCTTTGAATTGCAGCCATACGGGTATTTTGTACTTTCAGGCCAGGAATATTCCGGGGAAGCTCATTGATCCTTATCTATTATACTAAGCTAGATTCATCATCATTCTTTTCATACTAATATCAAACAAGTGAGTCAATCCATTCAGAAACCACGTCTTGGCTTTTGGTCAATCTGGAACATGAGTTTCGGATTTCTGGGCATACAATTTGGCTTTGCATTGCAGGGGGGATTTATGTCGCGGATTTTTCAAACCCTCGGGGCGGAAAAGGACGCCATACCATTGTTATGGATTGCAGCGCCACTGACAGGATTGCTAGTGCAACCTATCGTAGGTTATCTGAGTGACAGAACCTGGCATAAGAGATTCGGACGAAGAAAGCCTTTCTTCTTTTTTGGTGCTTTGTTTAGTACAATTGCTTTATTCTTTGCACCGTATTCATCGGCATTGTGGATGGCTGCAGGAGCTTTGTGGGTCCTGGATGCCTCGATAAATATTTCAATGGAGCCTTTCAGAGCATTAGTAGCCGATAAATTGCCGGATTCTCAAAGATCATACGGTTTTGTCGTGCAAACACTTATTATAGGCATAGGAACTTATGTAGCTTCCAATCTTCCGCTACTCATGACAAACCTGGGTGTAGCGAATACTGCTCCTGAAGGAGTGGTGCCGGATTCTGTAAAATATGCATTTGGAATTGGGGCCTTGGTTCTGTTCTCCTCGATCATGTACACTATCCTCACTACTAAAGAATATCCCCCTGAAGATATGGAGGAATTCAAGCGGGAAAATGAAAAGAGTAAAGGTCTTTTCAATGGTGTCACTGAGATATTCAAAAACATCGCCGGTATGCCTTTGATCATGAAGCAGCTTGGAGTGGTTCAGTTCTTTTCCTGGTTTGCTTTTTTCACTATGTGGAGCTTTGCCACACCTGCTATCACAGAGCACATATTTAATGCCACGGATACCACATCTCAGGCGTATAATGATGCTGCGGACAGTGTAGGAAATTACCTGGGGACTTATGGACTGGTTTCCATGTTTTTTGCTTTGATACTCTCAGTTATTACTTCCAAAATTAAAATCAACCGCAAGCTGCTCCATATGTTCAGCCTTATTGCAGGAGGGTTTGGCTTTATTTTAATCTATTTTATTACTGAAGCATGGATGCTGCATATATGCTTTGGTTTGGTAGGAATTGCCTGGGCAAGTATTTTGTCAATGCCGTATGCTATGCTCTCAAGTACTGTGGAGCCGAAGAAAATGGGGGTCTATATGGGAATATTCAATATGTTCATAGTGATACCGCAGATTATTGCTTCCCTGGGGGGTGTTAATTTTCTTTATAAGTTGATATATGGAGAAGCTGTAATCAATACAATGCTGCTGGCTGGTACGCTTCTTATTATAGCCGGGCTGTCCAATCTGTTGATCAGAGAGTCCAAAGCAACACATGATTAATAATTTGAAGTATTTTTAGATGAAAAGAGCCTGAATATAATATGCTGTCCAACCCTGTCATTGAATACAAAAGTCAGGCCTTTACTGCCCTTTTGGTGGTTTTTGTGCTGATTCCAAACTTGTTTTTTCTGTATGAAATCACTCAGGGAGTTCGCAAGGACGGTCTGCAGCATGTCACCGAAAATGCAATGGCTTTGTTTTATTTGTATTTTCTGTATGCGAAGCATGAGCGAATTATCACGTTTACCAAGGCTATTGCTATCATATTTGGAATTGGATATACCTTACTATTTATAGGGACAGTATTTTATGATGCTTTCCCATTAGTGCGGGATTTGGATGCGGGTAACAAAATGTTAATCAATGTGGTTTTGGGCATTTTAATTGCAGCTTCTGTTTATATTCTGATGAATGTCAACCGGAATATTACTAAGACGCTTTGAGAGGACTGCTTTCTGCCTCCTGTAAAGACTCGTTGTTATATCCTTAAGTCTACAAGTTGAACTCCTTCGGAGTTTTAAAACCTGGTTGTAAGGAATTCGCTTTAGGGTTACTTCATGAAAAATCTGAGGAATCAATATTAAACTGGAAAAAATATGCCGATAGGCATTATATAAATAATCCGGGGCAAACATGGTGCAGCCCGGGGTACAAATGCTCTCTAAAATGAACTCCGAAGGTGTTCAACAACAAAGCCGGGAAACGCCTCGATGGATTAATAAAAGTCAGAGACTTGCAGACATTCGTTTCGGTTCGGAGACCGCGAAACGAGCAAGAAACGTGTGGGATTTGACTGTTCAACTGGCTGTTGCATTTTCTCCCCAAAGCTTTGGGGATCAATTTTCAACTTTATAAGGGTCAGAGACCGCGAAAGGAGCTAAGAAGGTTTGAGATTAGTCTGTTGAACATTCAAATAAACAAGGCTGATCCTTTGGCTGTTTCTTGGCTGTTCACTTACTCCTTATGACTTACTCCTTATTCCTATTTTGGCTGTTTCAAATCTAAAACTACTGAAACCTGAAATTACTGAAAGCTGAAATCTATGATTTCTCCTCCTTCACCAGCTTCCACCACTTCATCCCTAATTTCGTTTCAAAATGATGAAAGCCATTATTAATCAAAATCTTTTGAGACGGCTTATTATCCTCTCTTGTTTCAGCCAGAACTACTTTTACCCTGGGCTGGGTAAATGCCCA
>JALHRR010000054.1 GCA_022841345.1 Saprospiraceae bacterium | reverse complement strand
TATCAAAGTCAAAGGCCACCCGGACCAATTACTTTTTTTAGAGGACTACAGAGTTTTCAAACAGCTTTCTTCACATATAGATTGACAAAGGAGTGAAGATGTGTATAAACGCTAGCTTTCCAAGAGAGGGGCTGGGGGTGAGTTTAGCCGCGGGAAACTCAGCTCTCCGGTTTCTGAGCTGCGATGAACAGCCGGAAAAAAGCTGCAAGTCGCAGATGGTGACCGAAGCATGAGTGTCACCACTGCAAGCCGCAAGTTGCAAGCAAGGAATAACCTCAACAGCCGGAACAGCCTGGGAAAACCGTTTCTAGCATCAGCTTCCAGGTTTATAGTGCGACACCCCATAACTCAAACGAACTCAAAACGCAAACTTTCCACTCAACCACGAGCGCCGTTCGCACATCACCTTTGTTCCATTGAGGCGAAGCCGAAAATGAAACAAAGACATCACTTTTTCGTGGCTTGCCCAACGAAAAAACATCACTTTTCCAGCCGGAGGCGCAGAAAAACATCACCTCGCAACTAGCTCAGCCCCGAAATTTGCTGCCACTCATCAAGCTTTTACTTTCTCAGCATACTTCCATCTATTGGCGATTCGGACAAGAGAGAGCATGATGGGAACTTCGATGAGGACACCGACGACTGTCACAAGGGATGCTCCTGATTCCAGTCCAAAAAGAGCGATGGCAACTGCAACTGCCAGTTCGAAAAAGTTACTGGCGCCGATCATAGCTGCGGGGGCGCAAATTGTATAGGGAAGTTTCAGCCATTTTCCGGCTGCCCAGCTGACAAAAAATATGAAGTAAGTCTGGATGGTCAATGGGATTGCGATCAGCAAAATGTAGAATGGATTTTCCAGGATTTTTGAGCCCTGAAATGCGAAGAGCAAAATCAGTGTGCTTAATAAAGCAATGATTGAAATGGGCTTCAGCTTTGGAAGGAAATTTGTTTTAAACCATGCTTCTCCTTTGGAAGATATCAACCATTTGTTGACCAGAAATCCTGCCACTAAAGGAACCACCACAAATACCAGAACAGATGTTATCAATACAGGATAAGGTATTTGAAAAGCTGTGATTCCCAAAAGCAATTGAACGATCGGAATGAAAAGAACTAGAAGAATGAGGTCATTCACTGCGACCTGCACCAAAGTATAGTTAGGATCACCGGATGACAAGTATGACCAAACAAAAACCATTGCCGTACAAGGCGCTGCTCCCAGTAAAATGGCTCCTGCGATGTATTCATCTGCCAACTCCGGGATCAGAAATGCCTGGTACAGCTGAGAAAAGAATAACCATGCAAAGAATGCCATGGTGAAAGGCTTGATCACCCAGTTTACAACCACTGTCAGTCCAAGGCCTTTTACATTCTTGCCTGCTTTTTTGAGAGATGTAAAATCAATCTGTACCATCATAGGGAAGATCATCATCCAAATCAGGATGGCTACGGGAATATTGACGTGATTGATTTCCATGTCGGATATGACCCGTATTCCCGGACCGATCAATTCTCCAATAAGAATTCCGGCAGCAATGCAAAGCAATACCCATAGGGTGAGGTATTTTTCGAAGAAACCGATGGAGGGGGTGGACATACTTAGTTATGAATTATGAGTTATGAATGATGAGTGGAACAGTGAAACAGCCGCTTCTGGCTGCTGGCTTCTGGCGTCTGGCTGAACAGCCGGTTGGAGTTATGAGTTAGGAGTTATGAATGATGAGTGAGCAGCCGGTTACTGGTTGCTAGTTGCTGGTTGCTAGTTGAACAGGCCCAGGCAGCGGGGTGTGAGTTGAAAGTTTCGTGTGTAAACCCTATCCCTGCCCTTTCCCTTTTGAAGGGAAAGGAAACAGCCAGGTGAGAGCAGTGAGTGGGGGAGTTACGAGTTGCGAATTGAATTGAGAACATCCATTACGTACCACATTTCTGTGCCGATCTGAAGGGATCGCTCATCGTAGGTGGTGGATTCAAGGGGAGTGCCATCGGAGATTTTGGGGTCTTCATATGTAATCGTATATCTTTGGGCGGCGCCGTGTATATATGGACAGTTTTCATCGGCGTCGGAACATGTCATGACAGCGATGAAGTCTGATGGAGGGTTGTATGGATCATTGTAGACTTTTGAAAAGCAGGTGATGGGTGATTCATCATCTGAAAATTTCAATGTGCTGGTGGGATTATTGCCCGGAGCCGTTACAATTTGAAAGCCTGCACGGGACAGAGCCGCGATTGCGTTTGGATGAAATGCAGTGGCTTCTGTTCCTCCTGAAAAAGTATGAATTTGATTTGCGAAGCCATGATAAGCAGCTGCAAAATGTGCCCATACCTGGCCAAAATGACTGCGTCTGCTATTGTGGGTGCAGATGAAAATGAGATTGGCCTGCTCTGAGCTATGGAGCATTGATTTTATTCCGGTGGCTAATTTCTCTAGAATAGTTTTTCTTTCCTGAGGAATGGATGAGCTATGCTCCCGGAAATATTCGATAGTTTTAATGAGATCAGAGTAAGGGTTCATTCAAATTATAAATTGGGTTAAAATTAAAAAAGTCAGACAAGAGTGACATTGTCTGACTTTGAGATTTATTTAGCAGCAGCCGCTGCCTGGTTCGCAACAGGCGAGGGCTTCGCCGATTTTAACTTTTCGCTTTTCAGTTTTCGGAGTACTTCCGGGTTTAGCCGCAAAAACTGTAATACTCAAAATTCCGGTTCCGGAGGTTTTGAATGCAGCAAGTGCATCTGCATCCAGATAACGACTTAGAATATCGTCCGGAACTACAATAGGTTTTTGTTTTTGGATGGTGATTTGTTCGAATCCAGCATCGTGTATGAGTTGCATGTATTCATCCATTTGAATGGCGCCTGCTACACATCCGGCATACATTTCAACGTCTTTGAGGATGGCTTCTGGTAATTCACCCTGCAATACAATATCCGAGATGCTAAAATGGCCTCCGGGTTTTAGCACGCGGAATATTTCACTGACAACAGCCTTTTTATTTGGAACCAGATTAAGTACACAGTTGCTAACGATGACATCTGCTTCATTGTCAAGGGCTGGCATTTCTTCAATATCTCCCTGTCTGAATTCCACATTGTTGTAGTTCAGTTTCGCGGCATTTTCTCTGGCTTTTCGGATCATGGCAGGTGTGAAATCTATACCTATAACTTTTCCTTCATCACCAGCCTCATGTCTGGCGATAAAGCAATCATTTCCTGCGCCGGAGCCCAGGTCTATCACTGTATCTCCTTTTTCAATCTGAGCAAATGCTGTAGGCAAACCACAACCTAATCCAAGGTCTGCATCTTCATTGTAGCCTTCCAGGGCAGAATAGTCATCTGTCATGATGTTGTAAACCTCGGTGGAGCAATTAGTTGCTCCGCAGCAGGAGGACTGATTGGCTGTACCGCTTTGTTCAGCAATCTCTGTGTATTTATCCTGAACAAGTTTTTTAATTGAATCTGTATTTTCCATGATGAACTTTAATAAATTAATTATTGCAATATTACGATATATATGGGTAAATTTTTTTAGCAGCAGGTAGGCCGGCCTTGTTCGTCTATCTGATTAAACAAAGAATTGAAAAGAGACTTGATCGTGTGCCATTTACCGGGTTCGATGCAGTAGCACATCCGGGTGCCATCAATAGTGCCCTGGATGATTCCAATTTCTTTTAATTCTCTGAGGTGCTGACTGATAGTCGCCTGAGCAAGTCCCAGTTCTTCCACCAGATCATTATTGATGCAGGCATTGGATTTGATCAAATGCTCAATGATGGCAATACGCGCAGGGTGAGCAAGTGCTTTGGCAATTCCTGCGAGTTCGTTTTGCGCTCCTGTGAATAAATCTGCTTTGGTGATTCCCATTGTTTTAATATTATATTGCAATATTACGATGGATACTTGAAAGTGACAAGTTTTTGAGTGAATTATTTTTGAAATATTTTTTATCTACAAATTCTATTAAGTAGCATGAAGTGATTTATGTCCACGAATTGCAAGAAAAGACACGAATAAGGCCGAGAAAAAATTCGGGTCAACGTATTCAATCATCTTGTTAGATTTCAAAAATGAAGTCCATCATTTCGTCCACGATTTTTTAAAACATAGAAGGAATAAACTCACACTATTAATTTCAAGTCTCCTCAATACTCTTCGTGAAAATTCGTGTACTTAGTGGATGATTTTACTTGTCCATGAATTACACAAAAAGACACGAATAAAACACTGAAGAATAGGAATATTCAAATCGTTCATGGCGGCCTCAAAATATCAAAACAAAATAGCCACTACCCTTAATGGAAGAACCATTGAATGTCTTCGTGAAAATTCGTAGATAAAAAATTAAGAACTTCTGAATAGCAGGATATATGAAATTATCTGACCTGAGCCGGTTTCAGGATTTTGTGATCTATGTAAAAAGATCCAAATGGGACGAATGAAGACAGGAGGATGATCGTGATTCTTGGAAACCAGCTCCATTTATATTCAATACCTACGGAAATAGCATTTATCACAAAGAGTACAAATACCACACCGTGAATGGGCCCGATAATTTGAGAACCCTCCGGAATTCCCCATATATATTTCATGGGGACTGTGATGAAAACAAGTATGAGAAGCGTAATTCCTTCCAGGAAAGCGAGAATTCTGAGTCTTCCCAGATTGGTTTTGATAAGTTGTTGCATAATTAAAAAGTACGAAGATAGGGTCTGTGAGATAATGGTGAAAATGGCCAGGGTATAGCAATTAAAATTATCAGCAGGGCCAATCCGAAGAAAATGATTAATTTCTTGTATTTCATGTTATCACTGAACTCCCTTTTTGATAGAGCAATACCCGCAGAAATAAGTGAGACAGCGATGAACATCATGATGGCATGTATAATCCCAAAAAACTGCTGATCTGTATATTCAGAAAATTTTTCATCCTGTTTCCAAAATCCGCTTAAGAGCGGACTTACGATATACAGGACAATACCAATGACGAGTTGTAATTGGATTAACTTATCTGTTAGCTGGCTGAATAATTGGTCAGTTTTACTGAAGGTCTTTTTATATATTTTGGCAATTGAAAATCTGTAAATGCTGTAAATAAGAACTATAAGTACCACCCATCTCAAACAAGAATGTGTAAATAGTAATCTTAAATACATACTATGTCACTTTGGCTCAAAGGTAAGTAGCTGGAGATATTAATCGATTGTATATACCTGTCATCTTATTGCAAGTATTTTATCCATCCATATTGGAGAATAAGTAATGTGATTCAATGAGAAAATAAATCTGATCTATAAACTGAAATCCCCTTTCAGTCAATTCATGCGCCCTTATCATCAATCGCATCAAAATGTCCCTTTCAACCGACCATATCTTGCACCCGAAATCAGGATGTTTAATATATCCCCAGTAATTGATCACCTGAATAATATTTAAATCTCAAACTTTTTTAAATTAATTGAAATGAAGACAAAGGTTATTTGTTGGCTTTTTCTTGCCTTCTTGTTTTTCGCCCCATGCTTAAGAGTGAATGCCCAGGAAAAAATTTATGAGGACTGCTTTTACACTGACCCAGATTTTGGGGGTATACTTTCATCTGGAAACCCGGATGTATTATCACTTGGTCCATTAACTGGACCAGAAGTGGTATTGTATATCGGTGGGTGTTTAACACCAGCTGATGCAGATTATGATGATTTTTTCAGAATTTATGTTCCTGTTGGGTATAATTTTTCTGCCTTACAATTTGGTTATATTGGAGAGGAGTTTTTTGACAATACTACGGAAATGAGGTTGGATTTATGGTATGGTGATGAAGCTCAGCCAGTTGGAAATCCCAGTATTTCAGGAGGCACTTTCGGGCCGAATACTGACAGTACTTTGCTGGCTAATATTTTGGCAGGGGTGGGCCCTTTATCCGGCGGAAGCTGGTATAGTATTCGGGTAGACATGATAAACTGGCCAAGTTCGATGCGATATTTACTATATTTTACATTCACATGTGCTGATAACACTAATCCCACCTTCACAACTCCGGCAGGAAGTTTGAATGCATCTGTTTCTTGCAGCAATGGAGCTGCTATTGCTGCGGCACTAGCAGCAGAGCCAGCAGGCACAGATAATTCTGGAAGCGTTGATTTGATTTTGACAAATGATGTCACTGTTCCTGCACCTGGATGCCCCAATGCTTATACCCGGACTCGTACCTGGATTCTGGAAGATGAATGTGGCAATCAAAGTTCATCTTTTACTCAAACAATTACAGTTACTGATAACACTCCTCCTTCTATTACTTCAGCTGTGGGATCCCTGGACGTTTCCATTTCATGTGATAATCCTGCTGCATTAGCTGCAGCTCTGGCACAGGTTCCTTCCGGTTTGGATGCATGCGGTTCAGCAACGCCTGTTTTGCAACTGGATACGACAATTCCAGATCCGGATTGTCCCAATGGATATGTACGTGCAAGAACCTGGAGACTTGTGGATGAATGTGGCAATCAAAGTTTAGCAGTTTTCAATCAAACAATTACTGTATATGACAATGTGGATCCTGTCTTTACAACTGCCCCCAACGCATTAAATGCGACATTGGAATGCTCTGATCTTGCCGGTATTGCAGCAGCACTTTCTGCTGCACCCACGGGAACTGATAATTGCGGATCTGCAGAGCTGGAATTGTTTTGGGATGTAATCACGCCAGACCCGGATTGTCCCAATGCATATACTCACTCCCGTGTATGGAGATTGATTGATGAGTGTGGAAATCAGAGCGGGAATTATGGACAAACTATCATAGTTCAGGATAATACGCCTCCTGTACTTTTTGCACTGGATGGACCAGTCGCTATTTATGATATTAATGGTTATGAATTTCAAATGGAAGATCTCATTGATATTAATACTTCATATGATAATTGTACAGAGGAATTAAAAGTGTTATCTATAATACCTTCAATGGTCACCTGTGAACAGCTTGGAATGTTCATCCCGGTTGAAATTGAAGTGACAGATGAATGCGGCAATACGACGACGGTTGTAGCAATTAAGGAAGTTACGGAAGATCTTAGTATCAAACCGCCCTTCCACCAGTCTGACATCGGAGCAACTGCCAATGGAAGTGCACTACACTATGTTTGCGATGAGGAATTTCATGTTTTTTCAAGTGGATTTTCAAATCTTCAAAATGATGTAGCTCATTTTGTATATGTTGAAATGTGTGGAGACGGAGAGATCACCGCGAGAGTAAATTCTGTACTGCCGGCTGGTGCTGTGGGTGGTGTGATGGTCAGAGAAGATTTAACTCCGGGATCTCGTAAAATGGCCCTGGAATCATCTTTGTCGAATTCTGTCAGAAGAGATATCAGATCCGCAGTGAATGGTAATTCAATGATAACACAATGGCCAGTCATGCCTGGAATGGTCTGGTTAAGAATAAACAGAACAGGCAATATGTTTAATTTGTACACTTCCATGGATGGATTAAACTGGCAATTCAGAGGCTCTTCTCAGTTAGTTTTAGCAGAATGTGTATTGATGGGAATTTATACCGAAAGTACTAATAATGTTACCGAGGCAACTGCCATTTTTGATGAAGTAACGGTCAGTGGTGGAGTCGTAGCGAGACCGGATATTTCAGGTTTTAATGATGTGGTGGCAACTGATGATCATGAAAAAACAGATTTGCCAGCAGCTTTTCCCAATCCGGCAACAACTGATCTTTACATCAATTTAAATGACCTGGCTGACCTGGCAGTTTGCGTTGAAATATTGGATTTAAATGGCAGAATTTTGAAGTATCAATCCTTCAGTGAAGGGCTCCATCAAATTCATGTGGATGTAAGCCATTTGGGTCAGGGAATGTATTTCTGCCGCGTACAGTCACAATGCGGACACAGCAGGGTGTTGAAATTCATAAAAGAATAAAATATTTTTCCAGCCCATTGAATCTTACCATAAAGGGTCCGCTAAAAAGTGGCGGACCTTTTATCAATCCGTCCATTCAAAACCACTTTTTATACATTCAGAATAAGTTTCTATATATTTTCCTGACTTTTTTTGCTTCGGGTGGGTATATTTAATCGGATTATATTTTCTCTATAATCTCCTTATTTGCGCACTCGAAAAATATTCAGGCATGGAAAATTATTACACCCTGAGCGGTATTTATCATCTGATAAAAGGGCTTGTTTTATTTACTGGTACAATTGTGTTACTTGGTTTTACCAATTATAGATTGAAATTCGAAAATACCATGATTGCCGGAGCATTTCAACAGCTTGAACCCATTCCAATGTGCTCAGGCAAATCCACCCAGCTACTAAACTTTATGCCGTTGCTTTGGTCTGATCCTGCCACATGGGGAGGGACCAAACCTGTGGCCGGTCAGGATGTGGTCATCCCTGAAGGAATGCAGGTCATCCTGGATGAAAGTACTCCTGCTTTGGGAGGATTGACTATTCATGGAAGTCTTGAATTTGCAGATCAAAATCTTTCACTTACGGCAGACTGGATCATGCTCATGGGAACTTTACGGATTGGTTCGGAATCACAGGCATTTACCTCAGAAGCCGTGATTACTTTGACAGGAGATAATCCGGCTGAAAACATAATGGGTATGGGTACGCGGGGACTGATGGTGATGGGCGGAACGCTTGAACTGCATGGAAATCCCACTCAAATACCCTGGACAAAAATCAATCAATCGGCTGCTTCGGGAAGCACTTCTTTGACCCTGATGCAATC
Organism: Saprospiraceae bacterium; assembly: GCA_022841345.1. Classification (GTDB taxonomy): domain Bacteria; phylum Bacteroidota; class Bacteroidia; order Chitinophagales; family Saprospiraceae; genus SLDF01. Next base: position 23,084 of record JALHRR010000054.1, on the reverse strand, counting down.
TGTCGACTGGCAATCCGGGGATGAAATTGCCATCGGACCGACAGATTATTATCAGGCAGGTAATGGAGCTTCTGTAACTCAAAATGTGACACTTTCATCTGTTGCAGGGGCACAGATTGGCATACAAACTGGGCTGAATGCGCATCGCTGGGGAGTGCTGCAATATGCAACCCAAAATGGGATCAGCCTGAATAGCAGCCCTGCTGTGCAGCCTCCCGGATTAGGATTTACTCCAACCATTTTAGACGAAAGAGCGCCTGTAGGACATCTCAGCAGAAACATCATTATTCAGTCTCCGGATGATGCTCTCTGGCAGACTCAGGGTTTTGGATGTCATATAATGATCATGCGAATGGGCAATACACATGGTGTGGCGCATGTCAACGGTGTGGAGATCAGAAGGGGTGGCCAGCGGGGATTGCTGGGCAGATATCCCTTTCACTGGCATATGTTGAGTTATGAAGGTAGCAATACACTGAATGATGCGACTGGTCAATATATAAGGAACTCAAGTATCAACAGATCTGCTCACCGCGGAATTGTAATACACGGCACCAACGGTGTGGAGGTCAGCAATAATGTTGTGTACGATATCAGAGGCCATGGCATCTTCACTGAGGATGCATCCGAGCGCCGCAATCTGATTGATAATAATCTGGTGCTTCGTGTTAGAAATGCGCTTCTTCCATTAAAACAACATGAAACAAATGAACGGGGGGCTTCGGGATTTTGGTTGAGCAATCCGGATAATATAATTATCAATAACACGGCGGCAGATTGCGGAACAAATGGTTTCTGGCTAGCCTTCCCAACTCATCCCTGGGGTCTGAGCATTGATGTACCCATCAATCCAAGTCGCCTAGAGTTTGGCGTTTTTGATAACAATACAGCTCATTCCAACAGACTTGAGGGTATTATGCTTGACAACGTTGAGATTGATAATGCCGGCAATACCTTTCCATTTCAATACTATTCTACATCTGATGGGCAGAATCCTCAATGGCCTTTCAGTACGCTGAGAAGATTTGCATTGGAAAGATATGAGACCTGGAAAAATGGTGCTATGGGAATCTGGGATCGCGCCACCTGGGTTGATAATTATGAATGTGTTTCTGCCGATAATTGCGGTCGATTCTTTGCCGGAGCCGGAGTAGACGGAGTGATAGAGAGATGTCTTGTAATTGGCACCAGTCTGAATCACATGATGAATGGCACAGGACGTCCCAATTTTACCGGTGAATTTGTACCTGCCGGATTCGCAACCTATCACAGTACATTTGATATCCGAGACAATATAGTCATGCATTTTCCAGGGGTTGCGAATACAAAAAGTGGTGTTTTTGCCACAGAAGATTATTATATCCGTGCAGTAGATAAAGGACAAATGCGGAATGAAAATAATTTGATGATTGAGTCACATCCCGGAGTGAAACTTATGGCAATTTATCCACATTTTGCACTGGCGGGGGCATTATGGGATCCGCACGACAACTGGGGAGGTTCTCCCTCAAAGGATAATTATTTGGTTTACGATACTCCATTTTATACATATGGTCAGACACCTCAAACAGTTCCTCCCGCTAATGTTACGGGTGGCGTATTATTGGAAGGACCCTTTTATGGATTCAATGATTTTATCATCAATAAGGGGAATCTGTCATGGGACGACTTAATGGCAATCAGAGTAAGACGCATGAATCCAGCGATGCAAATTGTGGGCGAATGGAATGTCAATCAAGCCTCGCCCGGATGGCTTTTGGCTCATATGAGACATTTTGCTGCACATCCTTCGGGATATTATTTACTTGATTTTCCGGGTTTTGAGGAAGTTTCAGATGTAGGTCTGGCTGTTGAGAATATGCTTGATTTAAATGATACATTGATCATTGGAATTGAATACAGTGGTGATTATGATGTCACTCAGGTGTACACCTCAACTATGTATCATTATATGGACCCCAGTCACGAGAGTATCCCCAATTCATTTGCCTACAAAACGGTATTTGAAGAAGTAAATAATTTTAACGCTGTCAGGGATTCAGAGGGAGAAGCAGTTTACTGGCATGATCAGTCGGCAGGAGTTGTGTGGATGAAGATAATTGGAGGAATGCAGCATCCCTGGAATCCTAATGATTATTCGCCCACTGATGATGAGTTATTGTACGAAATGTTTAATCTGAGAATTTTTGGAGAATTGGGCCCGCTGAGTGCAGATTTACTGGAATTCCAGGCGATTCCTCTCGGGTCTGAGGTATTGACCAATTGGTCCACTGAAAACGAAATGGATGTAAATTATTATTCTGTTGAAAAGAGTATTGACTCAAAGACATGGAAGGAAACAGGCAGGGTCAAAGCAAAAAATACAATGGCAGAAAATAAATATGAGCTAGTGGATGATCAGCCATTTAATGGGGACTCATATTATCGTTTAAAACGGCAGGATGATAATGCTCAGGTCGAATATTCCCGAATTGTCAAAGTCAATTTGAATTTAGATGTAGAAACGATGATTTTCCCAAATCCAGCCAGAGATGCACTCAATATAGAGTTGGCAGATAGAGAAGGAAATATACAAATTGAGATCCGGGATATTCACGGCAAAACTGTATTCAGTGAATATTGGACTGCAAATAATTCCGGGTTTTTGGATATCTCCAACCTGCGCTCAGGAAATTATTTTGTAGAGATCCGCACTGAGAATAAAGTAATAAGCAAACACTTGATTAAATTGTAATGCAAAAAGCAGGTGCTTATAAAATCACTTGCATATTCGCTGAATCACTACTTTGAAGAGTATGAAGACCAAATCACCTGAAGCACCTTTTACCTTTGAAGAATTAGAAAGAATTCTGATCTATTTTTCTGCGTCCATACTGGAACAAAACACGGAGGATGAAGTAGTTTGGGATGTTGTCAGAAATTGCATTTCACAACTTCATTTCGTTGATTGTGTCATTTATTTGCTGGATGAAAAAACGGGTGTACTAAAGCAAAAAGCTGCTCATGGGCCCAAGAACCCAAAGGGGGAAGATATTTTAAAACCAATCGATATTCCTTTGGGGAAAGGTATAACAGGCAATGTAGCTTTGACCGGAGTTGCTGAAATAGTGCAGGATACGAGCATTGATTCCAGATATATTCTGGATGATGAACCCCGCCTCTCAGAGATAGCAGTTCCTATTATATTGAATAAAAAAGTTCTTGGAGTGATTGATTGTGAGCATCCGGACAAGAATTTTTTCCAGCCTCAACACCTTCGTATACTGACTGCCATTGCTTCATTATGTGCCATCAAGTTGAGTAAAGTCAGAGCTGATATTAATGTTCATATCGAGCAGCAGCGACTCATCACCGCTCAAAGAGAAATGGAAGAACTCAAATCCCAGTCCTTCAAAGCTCAGATGAATCCACATTTTCTTTTCAACGCCCTGAATGCCGTACAGTATTTCATCACCGCCAATGATAAGGTTACGGCTTTAGCTTATTTATCTCTTTTCAGTAAATTAATCCGGTATCGGCTGGAGCATTTTCAGGATGAAACGATGCTGCTCGGAAAAGAAATGGAAGTCCTCGGTTGGTATTTGAAATTGCAAAAGTTGCGTTACGGAGATAAATTCACATACACTATTCACAATACTACTAATGGTGAAAATATGGACATTGCAATTCCGGCTCTGATTCTTCCCATTGTGATGGAAAGTGCGGTGGAAAGCACGATGCTGGATCAACCGGGAGGTCATCTCGATCTTAGTATAGAACTGATAGACAAAAAAGTGCATTGGCAAATCCGGCATAATATTCAAAATCCAAATGATCCGAATCCCGGAAGATGGCTCAATTACAGGGACCAGATTATTCCCTGGCAGCATCATCTGAAAAAACTCAATGAGCTGAATTCAGTCAAAATTACGGAGGAGTCGTCCTATCAATATGATGATAATCTCAACATTACAGGACTTCATATTTATCTCAAAATACCCATTGTAGAATGAAGCCTTCCAGTACAAAATTAAGTGTGATTTCATTGCTTTTGATATGCTTTCAGATTTCCCCTCTACCACTTGGAGCTCAGGAAAGTAAACTGGATAGTTTGAAGAATTTAGTGAAAGAAAGCAGGCCGGATACAAGCAGAATAGATGCGATGTTCAAGTATGCCAATGAGCTCAAAAAATCTGATATTCCCTTAGCTTTGGATATTCTGAAATCCGCATTGACTTCTTCACAACAAATTGATGACAGGGCAAGACAGGCAAAAATCCTTAATAGCATTGGTATCTGTTATGGAATGATGGGTCAGTATGCTGAAGCGATGGAATATTTTTCGAAAAGTCTTGATCTGCACCAAAAATTGAAGAATGCACTATCAGAAGCGGATGCCCATAATAATCTGGGAAATGTATATAAGCGTATCGGAGATTATACTATTGCCCAATCTTGTTACCTCAGATCACTTGAAATTCAGGATTCTTTGGGGAATCTGGCCGGCAGAGCTTCAGCCCTGCATAATATGGCTGCAGTGCTGGATATGACAGGTGAGCCTGAAAAAGCACTGGAAAATTTTCAAAAAGCGGCTGACATTTATAAATCACTCAATGATTCGTCAGGTATGAGCAGTGCCTTTCATAGCATAGGATTGATTTACAGAAATCAGGGCAAATTGGATCAGGCACTTGAGTATCTGACAGAACATCTTCAATATGTAATAAAATCCGGCGACAAAGTCCGGGAGGCCAATTCACTCAACACGCTGGGTCAGGTGTATCTTTCTAAAGGGATTCATGAACGAGCCAATGAGCTTTTTTTGGAGAGCTTGTTCAAAAGTGAAAAATTGAACCTTAAGGAAGGAATGGTAAATGCTTTGTACAATCTTTCCGACCTCAACTTTATCAATAAAAATTATTCACAGGCTATTGCTTATATGAAGCGTCATTTGCAATATTCCAATGAAATGGGCAGCCTCAAACTCAGAAAGGATTCACACGAAAAATTAGCTGAGTTTTATGCTAAAACAGGTAACCCGGAAGAAGCCCTGAATCATGCCTTAGCCGGTTCAAAACTGAAAGATGAGCTGTATGCTGAAGAGAAAGCAGATGCATTTCAGAAATGGCAGGCCAGATATGAAATGTATGAAAAAGATCAAAAATTAAAAGCTCAGACCACTGAGATAGAAAGTTTGTATGACCGGATAAGGAGGGATATGCTTGTGAAATGGTTGCTTTCACTGGCATTGATTCTTGCAGGGATTTCAGCCTGGCTATTCTACCAGCGATACAGAATTCGACAAACAACCAATCAACTTTTACTGGAGAAAAATCTGCAAATTGAAAAACAACACCAGCAAATTGAAGTGGCAAATAAAGAATTGGAAAGCAGAATGCTGCGCTCCCAGATCAATCCACATTTTATCTTTAATTCATTAGGTTCCATTCAGCATTTTATTACTTCCAATGAAAAGGTGTCTGCCTTAAAGTATTTGTCCAAATTTTCCAGTTTGTTACGTCAGGTTCTGGAAGATTCGGTTACCAATAATCTGGTGCTGGAAGAAGAATTAAAGCTGTTGGGTATTTACCTCGAATTGGAAGCATTGCGTTTTGAGGATGGCTTTAAATATCAGATTTCTACAGAACCTGCACTCGATATATACAATCTTGAGGTTCCGGTATTGCTGATTCAGCCATTTATTGAAAATGCAATTCTACATGGCTTATTGCCAAAAACAGGTGATCGCCGGCTTAACATTTATTATTTTCAGGAAGCTAACTGGCTCTGTTGCCGGATTACTGATAATGGAATTGGAAGAGAGGCATCAGGATTTAGTAAGGCCAACCGCTCTTTGCAGATTCCATCAAGAGGACTGGAAGTGACAGGAAGGAGATTGTGTGCATTGAATCCTGATGTTCCATTAGCTGAATTAATTAAAATTACAGATTTGAAAAATGAAAATGGTGAAGCGCTGGGTACAGAAGTATTAATCAAAATCATACCAGTTTAAAAGAAATATTATGTTGAAAACCATAATTGTCGAAGATGAAAAATACAGCAGGGAAACACTGAAAAACCTGCTGGAAGAATTCTGTCCTGAAGTGTCACTGGCAGGCATGGCAGAGTCTGTGGATCAGGCAATTCCGCTTATCAGGAGTATTAAACCCGATCTGATATTCCTGGATATAGAATTGCAGACCGGAACCGGATTTGATATTTTGGCACAAGTTCAGGACCTGGCATTTGAGGTTATATTTACGACTGCTTTTGAGCAGTATGCTATCAAAGCCATTAAGTTTAGCTCTCTGGATTATCTGTTAAAACCTATTGATCTGGAAGAATTGAAAGCTGCTATCCAAAGAGCCATGGTCAAAAAAAGTAAAGAAGATAAACAGTCCCAAATTGACGTCTTATTTTCACATTTTAAATCTATTGAAAAATCGCCGAGAAAGATTTGTCTCTCTACGGCGGATGGCCTGGAGTTTATCAATGCGTCTGAAATTCTTTATTGTGAAGCAAATGGCTCATATACCAATTTTCATCTTTCCGGACAGCGAAAAATAATCGTTAGTAAAAATCTAAAGGAATATGAAGGTTTGTTAGATCCTGTTCAGTTCATGCGGGTACACAACAGCTATCTGATCAACCTCCATGAAGTGCGCAAATTCGTCAAATCTGACGGAGGATTTGTTGTCATGAATGATAAAGCTGAGCTGAGTATTTCACCCAAGAAAAGAATGGAATTCTTAGAGAGAATGGAGACGCTGGCTTGAGAGAATAATAATCAGCAAATCCTTCAAATCAGCGATTTCCAATCTTAGACTATTCTTTCTCAACTTCCTGAATACCCAGCTATTTCAAATCTGAAACTACTGAAACCTGAAACTACTGAAATCTGAAATCTTCACAGTGTCCTCAACTCTTCAAAAAGATCCTTCGCCATGCTCCAGAATTCATCCAGGGCAATGATCCTTGGCTTCAAAAATCCGATCATCTGAGGCCATTTTTTTTCCTCGAAAATATTGACACCCGGGATTGTTTTTCCAATCCTGCTGATGGATTTTCCAAATTCATTGGTAGCATCCGGCTGCCAATCCCATTCCTCTTCCAGCGTCGAATGAAGTACAGATTTCAACTCCAGAAATTGCTCAAAAAATAGCTGACGTAAGTCTGGATCACCATGATCCATTTCAATGGATATGCTCACTTTCTTCTGATCAGCATCCATTCGAAAGTAAAGACCCTTGTACCCGGTTTTATAATTTAGCCAATTGATCTTTAGCCCTTCAGCACCGGGAATAGGAGCGAGATATTGACCCAATCTGGTCCAGAATTCTTTGCGGATACGGGAGGCTTCTTGTCGGGAATACATGGAACAAAGATAGAGAATGGAATCCGGCTAACCCTAAAATATCCTATTACCCACTATTGATTCATTTTCTAATTTCTAACTTCTAAATTCAGAAATTACTCTTTCTTCCCAATCACCTTCAAAAATCCGTCTATCTTATCATTATCAATCGTCACAGACAGATGATATTGTTTGATCAGCCAGCTATCCGAAGTTTTGACAAGAATTCCGGACCCGCGACAGATCCCCATCCAGGTGTCCAGCGTTTCATTTAACCATGCATATTGCCCATCATCAGATAAGTGAACTTGTCTTTCGAGAGGCTTGAAATCCCAGGCACTTTTGCGATCAAAGTATTTTTTACTCCATTCCCTGATTTCGTCACGATACCATCTCTCAGTCTGATCGGTACCGATGTAAATGCCATCTGCACTCATAGCTCCGAAGAATGCATCTGCATCAGCTCTGGCAGCAGCTAAATGCCAGTTATCCATAAATTTATTGATATCTTCTACAGGGTTTTCATTGCAATTTTCTTTGCGCCGGGTATCGCTTATATTCATGATTTTCCAGGAATCTAAAGTTCTCACTAAAGTGAATAAATTGACACCGCAATGAATGAATTTATCATTCACATACAGACTATAATCAGTCGTCACAATGGCAAAATTCTGATCGATACGAATACTGTAATTCAATAATTTTTCATCGATTTTTATTTTGGCATCCTTAGATTTCATCAGACTTTGGATGAATTCCTGTTTTGTGATAGACATGTTTTTGGATTCAACTCCTTTCACCGTGGTCAGCACAGTTTCAGGCATCAAATTGGATTCCATCCATACAGAATCTGCATTTGTCATCGCGATAAAAAAGGAATCAATTTTTTCCTTTACTGCATCGTGATCTCCATACCCTGGAATTGCTTTAAGACCGTTAAATAGAAATAAGAAACTCAGAATACATATGATACTTTTATATCTGTACATGGTACATATTGTTTAATGATGAAGCTTACAAAGTAGCTGATTACCTGACCATTATATTTTTTTATCGACCAAAGTCTTTATAAAGTCGTTAATCCGTACTTAAAGTCTGTAAGAGGATTGCTTTTAATTAATTAATGAATGTAATACGTTTTTGTAATTCTCCTTTTTTAATGGGGGCTCAATAGACATGTTAAGGTCCGGTGGTAGGGAAATCTTTCAGGACTTTTTCACAAACTCAGTCAATATCACGATCTGCTGATCATTAACCCTTCCTTCTATCTGACCGGGATTATCCTGCACGAGGCTGATTCTTCTGACAGCTGTTCCACGCTTAGCTGTAAAATTTGCTCCCCTGACTTCCAGATCTTTTATAAGTGTTACTGTATCACCTGCCTGAAGTATCTGCCCATTGCAATCTTTGTGGATAAGTGTATCACTGCTTCCCGATTCAGCCCACTCTGTCGTGCTTTCATCCATGTACATCATACCGAGCAGATCCTGTGCCCAGTTTTGATCTGACAATAGGTGCAGCATCCTGTAAGAAACTACCTGAATTGCCGGAATGGGGCTCCAGATAGTATCATTTAATATTCTCCAGTGTTCCGGATCTATATTTTCGGGATGCTCAATCTGGTCCAGGCATACGGAACAAACAGCTACCTGCTCATCTACATGATTTCCGGTTTTGGGAGCTACTATAAAGGGAAATAATTCTCCGCCGGCAGTGCAGAGTTCACAATGGGAGTCGGATCTCTGAGTCAATTCAGTCGATAAAAGGGACATGATTTTTTAGTTTTCTAGGGGGCGAAGGTAGGGAAAATGGTTGCACTTCATATAGAAATTCAATCAGACATGAAATGGAAATGTAATATTGATGTGTTATTACTTATCATTCAGTAATCAAATTAAATGCCCCTGTCACAAGAAACTCTGAGTTTTCTTTAAAATCAGATGCATTAAGGATTTCAATATAAGCTTCGCCAGCTGATCCGATTTTGACCTCTCTTTTTTCAAAAGTATAATCTGTGTCAGTCTTATTTAATAATAAAAGCACATAATGCTTTCCGTTTTCTTCAACTACTGCATCTAACGGGAGTGATTTTCCAGCCACAGAAGTGGTATAAATTTCAGCTTCTACATACATTCCTGCATTCATGGATTTAGCTAAAAGTTTGTCAGTAATTATCCCATAAACCCCTACTGTCCTCTTTTCAGGATCAACAGTTTTATTCACCATGTGTACTTTGGCTTGATATGTGGCGCTATTGTCATCCTGTATACTGAATCGGATAGTTTGGCCAGCATGCACACTTTTAAGATCTTTTTCAAATATATTCAATTGCAGTTGTAATGCATTTGTATTTACTATCGTGAGAGCTTCCTCTTCAGGGTTTATAAATGCACCTCTGGAAAAATTTACAGAAGTAACAAATCCATCTATTGGTGCCGGGATATTAATGGAAGTTCTCATATTCGTTATGTCAAGTGAAATTGGATCTATATTCATTAGAATTAGTTTCTTTCGCAGCGATTGTTCCTTCACTTGGGTAACCATAAAATCTGATTCGGCTTTTAAGTAATTCTTTTGGGAAGTGACATTGTCCTGTACAAGGTTTTTCTGTCTCTCATAATCCGACTTCAGGTATGCTAATTGAGCTTTTGCTTCCAGAAAATCTTGCTGAAATTGTACAAAATCAGGATTCTCCAATACAAAAAGAGTCTGGCCTTTTCTGACTTCTTCTCCCGGCAACAATCTAATTTCCTTGATATACCCGCCAAAATACGCACTTACTGAAACCCGGTTTTGAGGGGGTACATCCAACATTCCATTTGCCTGAACTGTCTGATGGAACTGATGTAATTCTAATTTTCCTGTTGACATGTCAGAAGATTGAAATTGCTTAGTTGTCAGCGTTACAATGTTCAAATCTGAGATTTGCTCAAGTGCCTTTTCAGTATTTTCAGACTCGGTTTTAGTAGTGCAGGAACCTATCAATACAACACTGAGGACAGTAATTATCTTTATAAATTTCATTTTGAATTTATTATTTTGACTCATTTCTATGTTAATTCATGATATAGTTTGCTTCCAGAACAGTCATGTTGTAACTGAACAGAGAAAAGAGATAAGCTGATTCTATATTCTTTGAGCTCTCCAGAAGGCTGATATATTGTAAGAAATCAATTTCTCCATTTTGGAAGGAACTATTGGCATGAAACCGAATCTCTTCTGACAAGGCTTTCCCTTTTGATAAGTAATAAGTGATACCTTGTTCAAAACGTCTCAAGTCAGATTGCAATGATTCATAATTTGAATTAAGTTGGATTTTGTAATTTTCAGATTCAGAATTCACAATCAACATTTCTGTTTTTGCAGCGGCAATTTTTGATTTTTGACTGCCATAAAATATTGGAACCGCTAATCCTGCCTGAAAACCAGCATAAGACCTGACTCCGGGACCAGCATTAAACCCCTGGAAAAATGATAAATTCAAATCCGGAAGTAATTTTTGTTGTTCCAGTGTTACTTGTTCTCTGGCGATCGCATAGCATGTAGCAAAAATATCCAATGCAGGATGGTTCAGAGTGTCGGGCGGGAATAATGGAAGTCGTTCAAGCTCCTGGTTTTTGACAGTATATTCAGCCTCAGATTGGATCCATTGGTTCAGTTTTATATATGAAGTTTGTATGCTTTCATTTATTTGATTGAGGTGAATGGATATTTCATTTCTTTTAGCTTCAGCCATTAGCTTTTCAAGATAATTGGATTCTCCCTGCTCGAATTTCCTGTTAGCCGCATTTTGAAAAGATAAATACAAGCTATCCAGATAAATGTAATTTCGCAACATGGTTTGCCAGTAGACTACCTCATAATATGCTTTAGATACTTCCTTTGTCACCAATCTTTGATCCAATGCGTATTGTTGGTCAGCACGTAAAGCTTTTCCCTTCAATATCTTTTTCTGCGTAACATATACTCCGGGTAGCGAAAATGATTGATTGATCCCTAATACATTGAGTGGGAGATTATTGGGGGCTATGTTGTTTTGATCCCTGCTGTAGTATATTTCTGTTTTATTGATGTCAAATCCACTACCTATCAATTGATTGCTTTGATCAATCCTTTGAGATGAAGCTTTCAGGCTCCTATTATTGGTCAAAGCAAGATTAATTGCCTCTTCTGCAGTCATTTCAGATTGCTGACTATATCCTAACAATGGCAAACAAATAAGCATGAAGATACCCATTGGTAATACCGGAATTTTTACTTTGGTCAAGTGCCCTTTTCTATCAAACATTGCATACAATACCGGTAAAACTATTAGAGTAAGCAATGTGGCAGAAATCAAACCGCCAACTACAACTGTGGCCAGGGGTCTTTGAACTTCAGCTCCTGCTGAGCTGGAAATAGCCATTGGTAAAAATCCAAGAGCTGCTGCGGAAGCTGTGAGCAATACTGGTCGAAGTCGATTTTTGGTACCTGTAATAATTCGCTTATTGATGTCGCTGATACCGTGTGCTTTTAATTCTTTGAATTCCTCAATCAGTACAATTCCATTCAATACAGCAATTCCAAAAAGTGCAATAAATCCAACTCCGGCAGAAATACTAAAAGGCAGATCACGCATATAGAGAAAAATCACCCCGCCTATAGCAGACATAGGAATAGCACTATAGATGATCAGGGCTTCTTTTACAGAATTGAATGCGAAATATAGCAACACGAAAATGAGTATGAGAGCAATAGGAACTGCAATCATAAGTCTGTCTTTTGCAGTTCTCAGGTTTTCAAACTGTCCGCCGTATTCAATATAGTATCCTGTTGGAAGCTCTATTTTTTTATCAATGGCAATTTGTACATCTTTTACAACTGATTCAAGATCTCTGTTCCTGACATTGACTCCTATTACGATCCGCCGCCTCGTATTATCTCTTGAGATTTTTGCAGGGCCTTTTGTCATTGTAATGCTGGCAAATTCACGAAGAGGTAGTTGACTGCCATCAGGAATTTGGATGGTCGAATTTTCTATATCGGATATAGTCTGTTGATGCTCCCGGTCAAAGCGGACGACCATGTCAAATTGTTTTTCGCCTTCAAATATTGTTCCGGCAGACTTCGCAGCAAAGCCCATTTCAATGATATTATTGAGGTCTGAAACATTTAACCCATATTTAGCAATTTTCTGCCTGTCATATTTAACAGACATCTGAGGAAGGCCTGCCACTTTTTCTACGGAAATATCTGCAGCACCTTCAATTTTCTGAATTGCATTCTCTACTTCAAAAGCCATTTTGGCCAATAATTCAAGATCTTCACCAAATATTTTTATTGCCAAATCTGCCCGTACTCCGGTAATCAGCTCATTGAACCGCATCTCAATGGGTTGGGTAAATTCGAAGTCAACGCCGGGTATTTCTGCTGATAAAGCTCCTTTAAATACATCTGCAAGTTCATCCTTATTGTTTGCAGTAGTCCAGTATTTCTTTGGCTTGAGTTTGATGATAATGTCACTTTCTTCCATTGACATGGGATCAGTAGGTATCTCTGCCGCCCCAATTCTACTCACAATCTGATCAACTTCAGGGTAACTTTTGAGAATACGCTCTATTCTTGTCGTGGCTTCAATTGTTTTGCTCAATGAGGTGCCGGTTTTTAATACCGGTTGAATCACAAAATCTCCTTCATCCAATGTCGGAACAAACTCGCCGCCCATACGATTGAACAGAAAGCCAACCCCGGTAAAAAGCAGGATAGCTGCAATCAGTACCGGACGCTTTTTCCTTAGTGCCCAAATGATGGCCGGTTCATACATACGTTCCAGCCAGGCGATCAATCGGGTGGATAGAGATTTTTTGCCCGGGTCAGAAGGCCTGATGAAGAGTGAAGCCATTACCGGAACATAAGTGAAACACATCAACATCGCTCCAATGAGTGCAAAGCAAAATACTAAAGCCATTGGTTGGAACATTTTGCCTTCGACTCCTACGAGTGATAAAATAGGAATGAAAACGATGATGATTATTAATTGGCCAAATACGGCGGAGTGCATCATTTTACTTGATCCTGAATGCGTGATTTTGTCGATAAAATTTTGTCTCTCTGCCTTGGGTAATTGTAACAAGTGAGCTCGTTCTGCAGTGATTTTAAAAGCAATAAATTCGACAATGATAACAGCTCCGTCAATAATAATTCCAAAGTCAATTGCTCCAAGACTCATCAAGTTTGCATCCACACCAAATAAATACATTAAGGATAAAGCAAAAAGCAGACACATAGGAATGACAGATGCCACCACCAGGCCGGAACGAAAATTTCCAAGCAAAAGAACAACCACGAAAACGACTATCAGACAGCCTAAAATGAGGTTTTCTCCAATAGTCAGCGTTGTTTTGGCAATTAATTCACTTCGTTCCAAAAATGGATTGATGCTGATACCTTCCGGAAGTGTCGATTCTATTGTAGCTACTCTGTCTTTGACAGCCTCTATGACAGCTTTAGAATTCGCATCTTTGAGCATCATGACCTGACCCAGGACTTTTTCTCCTTCCCCATTACCGGTTATGGCTCCAAAGCGGGTAGCGTGGCCGAAATTTACATTTCCAATATCCCTGATTAAAATGGGAATGCCTCGTCTGCTTTCTATTACTATGTTTTCAATATCTGCAAGAGATGTTATCAGTCCTTCACCCCTGATAAAATAAGATTGATTTGATTTTTCAATATAACCTCCTCCCGCAATACTATTATTACGCTCGAGTGCAAAAAACATTTGCGGAAGTGATATTCTTAAACTTCTAAGTTTTTCAGGATTGACTGCTACTTCATATTGCTTTAAATGACCGCCCCAGGTATTCACCTCCACCACTCCGGGGATTCCGGAAAGCTGACGTTTGACAACCCAGTCCTGAATGGTTCTGATATCTGATAATGAATAATCATTTCGGTGGGCAGAATCTACTTCAATAGTATATTGATAAATCTCACCGAGACCCGTTGTGATTGGACCCATAAAAGGCTTGCCAAATCCGGCGGGGATCTTGTCTTCAGCCAGTTTAATTTTTTCAGCTATAAGCTGTCTGGGTAAATAAGTTCCTATTCCGTCATTGAATACAACTGTTACAACTGAAAGCCCAAATTTTGAAACTGAGCGGATTTCTTTTACATCCGGCAGGTTGGCCATTTCCAGCTCTATAGGATATGTCAGATATTTTTCAACATCTTCTGTTGCAAGATTTCTGGAAGTGGTTATAATCTGAACCTGATTATTCGTTATATCAGGTACAGCTCCAATAGGTATTTGTGATAAGGAGTAGAGTCCAAAACTAACAATGCCCAATGAAAATAGAAGTACTATTAACTTATGATGAATACTGTATTGAATAATTCGTTCTAACATCGGTGAGCATTGTTTTAAATACACACCAAATGTAAAGGAGGTATCCTAAGGCGTTTCTCAAGACTTTCTTAAGATTGGCTTATGATTCTATATCATCCCAGATTTACTCCAAAAATATATCCAACTAAAGCAGTCAGCCCCATAGCAACAGTTCCCCATAAAGTGATACGAATGATAGCTTTTGAGATGCTGGAACCTCCTGTTTTTGCAGCCACTACTCCTAATAATATCAAAAAGAATAAAGCGAATCCGTACAAATAATACTCCATTTGCTGCAAGGGCATAAAAAGTGTCACTAAAAGTGGCAGTATCCCACCCACACTAAAAGCAGCGCCTGAAGCCCAGGCTGCTTGTAGCGGTTTTGCCTGGCTAATGTCATTGATCCCTAATTCATCTCTTATGTGTGCTCCCAATGCATCATGAGATGTTAATTCGGTAGCCACTTTCAATGCTGTTTCTTTGCTAAGTCCCCTTTGTTCGTAGATTTCAGATAGTCTGATTAACTCTATCTCCGGCATTTCAACTAATTCTTGTTTTTCTCTTTCAATATCAGCTTTTTCGACATCTGTCTGAGAACTTACAGATACAAATTCACCGGCTGCCATAGATAGTGCACCGGCCACTAATCCTGCGAGTGTAGCTACAATAACAGGTTCCCGGAATTCACTCGCTGCCGCTACTCCTATGGCCAAACTGGCTGTTGATAAAATACCGTCATTAGCACCTAAAACTGCCGCCCGGAGCCAATTACTCCGATGGATATAGTGATTAGCTAAATAATTATCTGCTGTGGCTTTCATAAATTAAGTATTATTCTCAGGAAGGAGTTTCTCAGCTGCAAATTACATGATTCCCGGTGTGTTGTTTCCGCTGGAAGCATTTTTTAATCATCTGCTTCCTTACTAAGTTCAAGAACATTTACATTATCCCGGATTTCAGAATGTCGGATTTCTCCACCGGTGGTACCTGCATTTTTGGCAAGTATTCCATCAGCTAAGGCTGTAAGCAAGACCAGGTAAATAATATATTTTGCAAATTTCAACTTTTTGAATTCAAGGATAAATCCCAGTAAAGAAAGCGAACCCAAAATTAAAGTTATAATGAAAAATAATTCTGCAGATTCTTCATGTTTATGAATCAGTGTTTCGCTGATTCCGGCAATATTTTCCACAACTTCTTCTGCACCTTCACCAGTATAGAAGGCTGGAATAGATGTCAGGGCGCTAAATACCAAAACAGCAAGAGCAGTAAGTTTTACCTCTGATGTATTCATAAATATTCCTGCTATGAGGATCAGTGCTCCAATCAAAAGCCCTACTATCGGAAGGTGATTGACCAATAAATGCAAATGTGCGTCATTCATGATAATTAATTTAATGATGTTAAATACAGTGATTTTTATGGTTATTCATCTTACTTTATCTATTCTGAAAGTCGGCTTTATTTCAAGCTTAAGCCAAGGTTCAGGCTAACAAAAAGGGCATTAAGCCCTGTACTTCTATTATAAATCCCAATTCTGGATTCAATATATTTCATCATGAAAAGCCGGTTTATAAGTGGAATATTTCCTGTGCGCAATAATCCATAAAGGGGACTATACCTTACTGTCAGACCGTATTTGTTGCTTTCAAAAGCTGAAAGATCGTAGTCTGAGGAATAAAATATTTCAGATGAAAGATGGCTTTGAAATGGAGCAAAATACCTGGAGCCAGTCTGCCGGTGATAGCGATAAAAAGGTCCCAGAGTGAAGGAGAGGGAGAGTTTTACAGGTAGCTCTATTTCAAAGGTATGACCGGAGATTCCAAAATCATCCCAATAATAGCGGTAAAATGTCCGGGCAATCAAGTAGTCTTTGAAGTGATAATTGAGACGAATTCCGAGTGGAACCTTAAGTCTGAGATCAGGCAATCTTTCAATATCCGGCTTTGAAATATCTTTGAAATAAACCCTGTGAAAGGGCGTAGAAAGTAGCCCTGTCATCTGAACGAATTCAGCAGAAACGCCAAGCTGCAAACGTTTATTGATCACCTGGAAAAAGTTAGCCTGAGCATTAAATGATTTCCTTGCGCTGCCAGGAAGAGTGACTTCTCCTCTTAACTCATAAGGATATATGATTGACCAATTATCTATGAAAGCCTGGGCATTCAGATTGAGTTCTGAATTACCATGGTTCCACTCCTTTGTATATGATACTCCGGCTGAAAATGAATTATAGTCATATTCTGTTGAAAATCCTGCCCGTATACCATAAGTTTCTCCTGCTTTGAGGTTTTTGCGATTATATGATATCGTCGCAAATGTCCTTACATCCTGGCTGGAAGCGGAAGAAGTGTAACTATCTATATTGTCTGTGGATGCTGAGCTGTAGAAGTCTGCTCCGCCATAGATTCCTACTGAATTGATACTATCCAGGGAACATTTACAGAAAATATTGGCAAAGTCAATGAGTTTTTCAGTCCCAATTCCTCCGGTAACTGCAGCATTATTTCCGTCTTGCTGATAATAACTTGTAAGAAAGTTGGCTTCTATCTCCCTTGAATTGGGCAGCATTTTATTACCTTCAGCATTCTTTTCAGCATCAGAGCTTTGACTGAACAAAGTAATACAGGTCAGAAACTGAATCAATACTATTATTTGAATTTTCATGGATATGTATTAATTACAACCACAACCACCTCCAACCTTGCCACCATTGGCTCCGGAAGCACCTTCACGGTATGTTTCAAAATTGATTTCGAAAACTTCCAGCTTTTTGGCGGCTAGCTCCATTTCGTAATCATTGAGGTACATTTTCTGATATGATTTGACAGAAATACAGCTGCTCAGGCTTGCTATAATTGAAAATAAAGCAACAATTCTCAGTGATTTTTTCATACTAATAATAGTTGATTTGTAAGTTTTTTGATTGATGAATAATCCCGTCGTCATTGATAATTATGCATTCAATATTGTTCAATTTGTTGATTAAATCCAATCCTTTTGTTGTCCCCAAAACAAACACTGAAGTGGCAAGAGCATCAGCAAGTTCAGCATCCGGACAAAAGATTGTGACACTGGAAACTCCTGATGTCGGATATCCGGTTTTTGGATCGATAATATGCGAATACCTTTTTCCTTCTGAGATGAAATATTTTTCATAATCGCCAGATGTAACGACAGCAAGATCATGAATACGGAACCAGGCAATCGCTTGATTCTTATTTTTAGGATTAGCTATATTGACACGCCAACCTTCAGGAGATTCACTTTCTCCCCATGCAACCAGATCTCCACTGGCATTCACTACACCCCCTTTCACCCCGTCCATTTTTGACATTATTTCTTTTGCCTTATTTGCAGCATACCCTTTTCCTATAGCTCCGAAACCGATTCTCATCCCTTTTTCCAGATAGATTGAAGTGTCGAGCGGGTTCAAAATAATTTTTCTATAGTCGATTTTCATTCGAGCTGCTGCAATGACAACGTCATCCGGCATTTGCCTTTCTGTTTTATCAAACTGATAGATTTTATTCATTGATGCAAATGAAATATCAAAAGCTCCGTCCGTTAGTTGCGAAATCTTGCCTGACCTATAAATCAGATCATATAGTTCTTTATCCACTTTTACAGGTCTGATTCCTGCCATTCTAATAATTTCACTTGTCTGAGAAAAGGAGTCCCATTCTGAAATGAGCTTTTCAATTCGGACAATTTCTTTTATTCCTGCCTCTACAGCATTCCAGGCAATCGTGTCAGTCTCCGCATAAGCTGCTATTTCGAAGCCACAACCCATTAGCTTCACTGCTTTTTTTGCAGTAGCCCTGGATTGACCATTGACAGCTAAGAATGGGAGGAGAAAAATTATGAATAACATTAAATGGCGCATAGCTACAGGCTTAAAGAATTACAAACAGACATAAAGGTTTCAGGTGATTGATTCTGGAATTTTATTTCTCCGAGAATATTCCCTTTGAAGTCAATCATTATAATTTTGGGAAATACCCCTGTTTCATTGTATTTTTCAGCAAGCGATTCATTTTGGGCCTTCATGGCGGCGGGTAATTGATTTTTCTTTTTCAGGGGAAAATCAAGGTATAAGATTACCAGATGTTGTTCTGTATAGTTTAAAAATGATTCATTGGAAAGAATACTGTTTTTAAACTGAATGCATGGTTTACACCAATCCGAGCCGGCAAAGACCATTAAAATGGGAATATTTTTTGTCTGGGCAACTGCTTTAGCTTCTGCATAATCAGTGTAAATTATTGCTACCGGACTTTGTGCATTTGTTTGGAATATGCCATAAAATGCGAGTAAGATTGCAAGAGACAGTTTCATGTAGGATTGATTAAATATAAAATATTAATCTGCCATATCAGAATGATCTCCAATAGCGGACAGCTTTAATTCTATATCAAAGTTCCACTGGAATGGATTATGAATGTCTTTACCTTTTCTTAAGGTTAGCTTAAAATATTATAGTTAAGGTTGTGCCTTTACCAGCCGTGCTGGTAATTTTGAGATTTGCCTCAATGGCATCAGCACATTTTTTTGCAATTGAAAGTCCTAATCCGTTTCCGGAAATGTGTTTGTGATTGAGTGAATCTGAGCGAAAAAAACTTTCGAAAATATGGACTAAGTCCTCTTCTTTAATTCCAATTCCTTCATCCTGAATGGAGCAATGAGTTCTATTTTCAATCTCTTCTATTTTTATTGAAATTTTAGATCCCTTGCCGGAGTATTTTATGGCATTACTCAGGATATTATCCACAATTAGTTTGGTGTAAAATTCAGGGACAAGCTTTTCATTTTTTTGAGCATCCACCAGACTAATGCGCATTTCTTTTTCCAGAAGTTGAGATTTAGCCAGGGATATTGATTCATCCAGGAGAATAGAAAGCGGCTTGAGTGATACTTCATTTTGATTAATATTTTTGTCCAATCGGGCTAATAAAAGCAATTGATCCAGAGCCAGACTCATTCTGTCAATTTCACTGAGGCAGTATTTGATCTTTTCTTCATAATCTTCAGTATTTCGGGGCTTCCTGATCAGAACTTCCAGGGTCCCCCTAAGAGTAGCTAGAGGAGTCCTTAATTCATGAGAGGCATCTGATGTGAATTGCTTTGCCCGATCCAGCGTGAGTTCAATTCTTTCCAAAAGTGCATTAAAGCTTGTAGAAAGATCATAAATTTCATCTCTATTTTGAGGCAGGATAACCCTCTCTTTTAAGTTCAACTTTGAGATCCGCAAAATAGTTTCTGTGACATTTTGTAGCGGTTGAATGCTTCTTCCTGCCAGGAATCGGGATATATAATACAAACCAAATAAAACTACCAAATAAGAAATGATCAATACATTTCTCAAATTTCTAAGTATTGATATCGATGCCTGCGAAGACATTGCAGTAACAATGTATCCTACTATTTTACCATTTTGTTCGACCGGAATTTGTGCCTGACGAATGGCTTTATTTCCCAGAAGTGAGTTAAAGTGACTTTCAAATGCTTCGGAATTAAATTTAAGGTTGTCCCCTCTCAGGTTTGGGGACTTATCCATTACTTGTCCTTTCTTATCAATCAACTGAATAAATACAGGATTGACCTGTATTTCCTTGTGCTCTCTTTCTTCAAGTTCAGTTTTATTGATGAAATGTATGCTATCTCCTTTTATTGCTATCTCCCTGGTATGTTTTTCGGCTTCATACGATAAGTCTTCATCCAGCTTATTCATTACTGTTTTGTGCACAACAAAATAGGTAGCGCTAAAAAATACTGCCATTACAATTGCAGTAGCAATCATATAGTAAAGTGCGATTCTATTTTTATAACTAAAATTCATAGTTCTTTAGCAATATAGCCCACTCCCCGGATGGTTTGTATATAGTTTTCGTTTTCAGATAACATGAGTTTTTTTCGGATGGCATTAATATAGACGTCTATGACTCCAGTGTTGTAGTCAAAATGTATATCCCAAACACTTTCAATGATTCGGCTTCTCCTGCATACCTTTCCTTTATTACGCATCAGGAATTCCAGCAAAGCAAATTCCTTTTGGGTTAGATGAATTTCTTCCTTAGCTTTGTGAACTTGATGAGTGGCCGTATTGAGCGTAATATTTCCCAACACAAAGATGGAATGCTCTCCGGTTTTTGGTCTCAGTTGTACTTTTATCCGTTCCAGCAATTCCTCGAAATGAAATGGTTTTTTTATATAATCATTAGCACCGGATTGTAATCCAAAGACAGTCTCATCTACAGTATCCTTAGCAGTCAATAGGATAATAGGTGTTTCAGTGAACTCCTTTCTAAACTGTCTGCAAATTTCAATTCCACTTAAGCCCGGAAGCATCCAGTCCAGTATGAGTAAATCATACTCACCTGATAAAGCAAGTTGAAGTCCGGTTTTACCATTGTTGGCTACATCAACTGCATAGGATTCTTCTTCCAATCCCTGCTTGAGAAATGCTGCAATTCCTTCTTCATCTTCGACAATTAATAACCTCATTTACATTCATTTGTATTTACAGCAAAAAGATCTGGAAGTTTCGTTGTAAATTTCCAGATCATCTGCAGCGTATATTACTTTCCAATACAAAAAATGTAGTTCCCTTTACTATCAGGGGGTTACGAAGATTGGGCAACAAATAGGCAACAGTAATGAGTAAAAGAAGTGCAACCGCACAATAAGTAAGAGAAAATATGCCGTTGTCTTTAGAGTGTGTTTTTCCCAACCACAGCGTTAGCGAAGATTAGCATTTCAGCTTATCTCAATTGCTTTACAACAACTTCCTGTTGCAAGCCCATGTACTGGCAAAACTCATCAACTGTAACAACCTGGTGATGTTGTTTACTGAAGTGGTCTTTAATCTTCTTGATAAGATTTCTGCCATACCTGTCGCTTCTGCCTGTAATTACCTGAATGTCTTTAGGATAAATACACAGTCTATTCATTATTTCAATTATACCTTTTAATACTCTATCCATACCGATGCCATACACCTGATATGAATTTCGTATTGCAAAGATAAATGTTTTTTGTAAGCGGTAAAAGTGTGTTTGTTGGAATAATGCGGCACAATCGGAACGGATGGCACTGCACATTTGCAGAGCCTTTATTGTGCATCTACTTTTGTTTTCAAATGAAGGCAACACGAAATATTTTGATTGGTTTTTTGTTGGTCATTGCATCAAATGCAATGGCTCAACATACTGCAAAAATTGTTCGTGTGGTTGATGCAGATACTTACGGTTTGTTAGTGAAAGGCAAAATCATAGTTGCAAGATTGACAAATATTGATGCACCGGAATTGAAACAAAATTTTGGCGAAGCTGCGAAGCAGCAAGTGAGCCAAACACTACTCGGCAAAACTGTAAGTTATGACAGCTTGGGAACGGATAAATACAAAAGGCAACTGGTAAGCATCCGCATAGATGGCAAAGCATTAGATAGCCTTTTATTACGCAATGGCTGGGCTTGGTTGTACTTAGAATACTGCAATGATGCAAACCTTACAAACCTGCAAAGGTTGGCTATAAACGAACATAAAGGACTTTGGGTGTGTGGTGTAAATAATGTTTGTCCTCCGTGGTTGTATCGCCACTATTCACAAAGAAACAGATTGAAATACTGTAAAGGCTGTAACTCATAATAAATTTTAATAACAAATAAAAATCAATAACAATGGCAAAATTAAAAGGTATCCTAAAAATAGAAGGCACTTTAGATGAATTGACCTTCTACAAAACACAAGACGGACATTTGGTAAAAACCAAAGGCGGTGTATCTGCTGACCGTATTGCAAATGACCCAAACTTTCAACGTACCCGTGAAAACGGTAGTGAATTTGGAAGCTCTGCAACTGCTGGTAAAGTGCTACGCAATGCAGTTCGTAATTTGATGATGAACGCTGCTGATAATCGTGTTACCAGTCGCCTTACACAAGTTATGACACAGATTAAAAATTACGATGTTGCTTCTGTAAGAGGTGAACGTACAGTAGCTGATGGCATTGCTGACCCTGCTGCACTGGCTTTATTGAAAGACTTTGATTTCAATGATAAAGCAATTCTTAGCGGTGTGTTGTTTGCTCCGTTTATTGTAACTCCTGCAACTGGTGAAATAGCCATCCCTGCATTTGTTCCGCTTAATGATATTGCTTACCCTGGTGGAGCAACTCATGTAAACATGAAGGCCGCTTATGCAAATGTGGATTTCACAAATGAAATAAGTGCTATTGAATACAGCCCGGTAACAAACTTGCCGATTGATGGGACAAACACACCTGTATCACTTGTTCCTGCTGGCGTTCCTGCCGGTGCTGGTACAAAGTTTTACTTACTGTTGCTTGAATTTTTTCAAGAGGTAAACGGTGTGCAGTACCCTTTA
>JALHRR010000053.1 GCA_022841345.1 Saprospiraceae bacterium | reverse complement strand
TTTACGATTATAGCTAAGAAAGAATTGATCCCTGAACTAGCCAATCATTATGCAACGGAGCATTTAATCATCCAGACAGGAAATAATGAATTTTATTTGGAGGGTATCCGCCATGCTGGTTCTGTTTTTATAGGACCCTGGACTCCTGAAAGCGCGGGTGATTACGCCTCAGGTACTAACCATACACTTCCTACTTACGGTTATGCACGTGCATGGAGTGGGGTGAATTTACTCAGCTATCTGAAGCAGGTGACATATCAGGAAATAAGTAAAGCAGGGCTCGAAAAGCTGGGTCCAACTATTGAAACAATGGCAAAAGCTGAATTATTGGATGCACATGCCCTGTCCGTTTCTGTTCGTCTGAATAAAAATTAACATCCACTATTCAAAATAATAAATCCCTGAACATGGATAATATGAATGAGCCATTTTCCCTGCAAGACTTTTCAGATGCTGATAGATGGCAGTCCCTGATGAGACCGCATCTGTTAAAAATCAAGCCTTATAGCTCAGCCAGGGATGATTTTAAAGGTAATGCTGATATTTGGCTGGATGCCAATGAATTGCCTTATGGGCAGTTTCTAAACCGCTATCCGGACCCTCATGCTAAAGAATTAAAAAAGCTCCTTGGTAAAATCAAAGCATGGGAAATTTCTGACTTCTTGCTTGGAAATGGAAGCGATGAATGTATTGAGTTATTGTTAAAGTTGTTTTGTGAACCCGGACAAGATGAAATAATGATATGCCCGCCTACATATGGCATGTATAAAGTCAGCGCACAAATTAATAATGTAAAAGTTATAGAAGTTCTTCTTACTTCCGATTTTCAATTACAAGTGGATGAAATCCTGAATAATGCAAGTGACAAAACGAAGGTTTTATTTGTTTGCACCCCAAATAATCCTACAGGAAATCTCATGGAAAGAGATTCTATCCTTCGACTGCTGCGTGAATTTAAAGGAATAGTTGTGATAGATGAAGCCTATGTAGATTTCGGTGGCGAGGAAAGCTGGACCGTATTTGTAAAGCAATTTCCGCGGCTCATAGTACTGCAGACTTTGTCAAAATCAGCTGGATTGGCCGGATTGCGGGTGGGAATTTGTTATGCACAATCAGATATCATTGAACGACTTTATTCAATAAAACCTCCATACAATCTTAGTGGAGCCACTCAAATAATTTCAATTATGGAGTTGAAACATTATAAAAGACGAAGGAAATTATGGGCAAAACTCAATTCTGCCAAAGCTTCCCTGATCAGTTCTCTGGACAAGTTTGATTCAGTTATAAAAATCTATCCATCTGATGCCAATTTTCTATTGGTGAAGCTGAAAGACGCAGACTATTTCTACAGGGAATTGGCAGAAATGGGGATCGTTGTACGCAATCGTTCGAAAGAAGCACTTTGTGAAGGTTGTCTGAGGATTTCCATTGGTAAAAACGATGAAAATAAACAGCTGATTAAAATTTGGAAACGCATAGATAAATCATTCAGGAAAAGTATTCCATCTGAATTTAAAGAAGAAATGAAATGAAAAAGGCATTATTTATAGACAGAGACGGGACATTGATCGTGGAACCAAAAGATACTTTTCAGATTGATAGTTTGGAAAGATTGACGTTTATCCCCGGCGTTTTTAGGGGCCTTGGTCTCATTGCTGACCTGCTCGAATATGAGTTGGTGATGGTAAGCAACCAGGATGGACTGGGGACCGATTCTTACCCGCAGGCTTCATTTGACATCGTTCAACAAAAGTTAATGGAAGCTTTAGCAGGAGAAGGAATCCATTTTTCTGAGGTTTTGATAGATAAAAGTTTTGAATCTGAAGCGCTATCCACCAGAAAGCCGGGAACAGGACTGCTTGGAAAATACATGGATGGTACTTATGATCTTAGCAATAGCTATGTCATTGGCGACAGATTGACTGATTTGCATTTGGCGCGAAATCTGGGATGCAAAGGCATTTATATCGGTGATGAATCATTTAGTAAACAAATTGAACAGTCCAATCTTGAAATTTTCTGCCAACTCATCACAATGAATTGGATGGATATATTTTATTTTCTCAGAAAAAAAGAAAGAACCGGCAATGTGATACGAAAGACAAATGAGACTGAAATTGAAGTCAATATAGCATTGGATGGTTCCGGATTTGCGAAAATAAGCACGGGATTGGGATTTTTTGATCATATGCTGGAGCAATTGTGCAAACATAGTGGGATAGATTTGGCAATTAAAGTTAAAGGCGATCTGCACATAGATGAACACCATACCATTGAGGATACTGCTATTGCATTGGGTACCGCCATCCGGCAGGCCTTGGGCGATAAACTGGGAATAGAAAGATATGGATTTGATGAAATGAAAAACGCGGGAGAAGTATTATTACCCATGGATGATGCTCTGTCCCGGGTAGCAATCGATTTTTCAGGCAGACCATGGCTGGTATGGGATGCATCATTTAAAAGAGAAAAAATTGGAGATATGCCTGCAGAGATGTTTATGCATTTCTTTAAATCATTCTCAGATGCTGCCATGTGCAACCTGAATATAAAGGTAGAAGGTCAAAATGAACATCATAAGATCGAATCTGTCTTTAAAGGATTGGCTAAAGCCCTAAAAATGGCAATTACCCGGCAACATATAGTCCGGACATTACCCAGCACAAAAGGAATTCTATGATCATGAGCGAAGAAAAAATGGACCATCAAATTCCAAATATAGTCATCATTGATTATGGAGCAGGAAATGTATTTTCTGTAAGAAATGCTTTACAGTCTTTTGGAGTCGATGCTATTGTAAGTGATGATCCTGATGTAATTCAGGGTGCTGACAAAGTCATTTTTCCAGGTGTGGGTGCAGCAGGAAAAGCGATGAATCAACTGCGTGGTAAAGGTCTTAATGAAATCATTCCAAGGCTTACGCAGCCGGTCCTGGGTATTTGCCTGGGTATGCAGTTATTGATGGAATTCAGCGGGGAGGACAATACTGAATGCCTTGGAGTTATCCCCGGAGAAGTAAAAAAAATTAGTGGATGGCAGGGTCTTCGGGTACCGCATATGGGCTGGAATCGCGTTAAGTATTCACGGGAACATCCTCTTTTCAGTGGAATGAGTGAACATGAATGGATGTATTTTGTACATAGTTACTATGTTTCTCAACATCCTTTTGCGATAGGAGTCACAGATTATCATGAGTCCTTCACTTCTGTTATAGAAATGAACAACTTTATTGGAGTTCAATTTCATCCTGAAAAATCAGCTGAATCCGGTATCCGCCTGATTCAGAATTTTATAAAATTATATTGATTAAAGCAGCAGACAATGGGCACGGAAAAAACTAATAATATTCAACTAAGACCTGCAATTGACCTTTTGGGAGGTAAATGTGTGCGACTGGTTGAAGGCAAATTTGATCAGGTTACAGAATATGGGTCTGATGCGCTTGAAATTGCAAAGCGCTTTGAAGATTGGGGTCTCGAGTATTTGCATATGGTAGACCTGGATGCGGCGCGTACGGGTATTTTATCTCAATATAGATGGGTAGAACGCATTGTCAGCAGAACTTCAATGCAAGTGGATGTGGGTGGTGGTATTCAGAGTGAGGATGCGATCAGAATTGCTTTCGAATCAGGTGCAGCACAGGTGAATATCGGCACTGCTGCCATAAAGAATCCCAATTTGGTGTACAAATGGCTGAAGACTTTTGGCCCGGAAAGAATCATGATTTCAATGGATATGAAGATGGATCAGATTCAAATCCGGGGATGGGTAGATGAGGCCGAGATAGAATGGAAGGATTTCCTGCGAAATTATGTAGGAATGGGGGCTAAGTATTTTGTGTGTACTGATACTACCAAAGACGGAATGCTGGAAGGGCCCTCTTTTGAGATGTATGATAAAATAAAGAATGTAGAAAGTGATATTTTCATTGTGGCTTCGGGTGGTGTTGCATCCATGGATAATATTTATCAATTGCAGGATGCAGGCATTCAGGGAGTGATTATAGGAAAAGCTCTATACGAAGGCTTCATCACGGAGGATGATATTAAGGCATTTACAATCTTCCAAAAATGAGTAACTCCTCGCTGGCAAAAAGAATCATCCCCTGCCTCGATGTAAAAAATGGGCGAACGGTGAAAGGAGTTCAGTTTGAATCTCTGATAGATGCAGGAGATCCTGTTGCTCTAGCAGCATATTATGCTGCTGTGGGAGCAGATGAATTAGTATTTCTGGACATTTCTGCAACTTTGGAAAACCGGAAGACACTTTTAGATCTCGTTCAGAATGTGGCCAAGGAAGTCCATATTCCATTTACTGTCGGAGGTGGAATTTCTTCAGAACGGGATGTGTATTCGCTCCTCAGGGCAGGAGCAGATAAGGTAAGTATCAACTCATCAGCCATTAAAGACCCTTCGTTAATTGAACGTTTAGCTTTAAATTTTGGAGCTCAGTGTATTGTTTTGGCAATAGACGCGATGCCGGAAATCAATGGCAAATGGATGGTATATAGCCGTGGTGGGACGACAAAAACCGGATTGGGCTTGTATGAATGGGCGGAAAAGGCTCAAACTCTGGGAGCAGGAGAGATTCTTTTCACTGCCATGTCAAAAGACGGGACTAAAAGTGGATATGCAACTGAGGCTTTGTTTCAATTGCATAATCACCTGCAAATTCCAGTCATCGCAAGCGGGGGTGCAGGCTCAAAAGAGGACTTTTTGGAAGTGTTCACAAAGGGGCAGGCAGATGCTGCGCTGGCAGCAAGTCTGTTTCATTTTGGGATTCTTAGTATTCCGGAATTAAAATCATATTTAATGGAAAATAAAATCCAGATAAGATGTTGACTGATAAAGATTTAGATAATATCGATTTTGAAAAAATGAATGGCCTGATTCCCGTGGTAATCCAGGATGCTGTTACCCATTCTGTTCTGATGCTGGGATTTATGAATCTGGAAGCTTTACAAATAAGTATTGCCAGCCAACGAGTAACTTTCTTCAGCAGGACCAAACAGAGATTGTGGACCAAGGGTGAAAGCTCCGGGTGTTTCCTTCAAATTAAGGACATATGGCTGGATTGCGATAAGGATACCATACTTATTTCAGCAATTCCTGAAGGACCTGTATGCCATACAGGAGATACTACGTGTTTCGGAAAGGAATCTGAAGTGAGAACTGGTTTTCTTCACGCTCTTGAATCAATTATTGAAGAAAGATCCGGGTCAAAGGATCAGTCATCATATACAGCGGCCCTCCTTGCCAATGGTGTACAGAAAATTGCCCAAAAAGTGGGAGAGGAGGCTGTAGAAACTATTTTGGAAGCCGTCGGAGGAAGTGATGAAAGACTCATAAGTGAGTCAGCTGATTTGTTGTATCATTGGATGGTGTTGTTGAAGTCGAGAAATATATCACTTGAAATGGTTGAAGATGAATTGAAAAGAAGACATGTCCTGCATGGTTGAGGTTCAGCATTTGGCTTTCGAATTGCGTTTTGGAAATAAGAATGGTATGTGGAATGGTTAAATTGAGTTAATATAACCTTAAATCTACGACGAATGTCGTATTTTATTTGTCAAAGCAAATATTTTGAAATAGTTTTGGACTTGCCGTGTGGACAGGTTGCCCGGAAATGATTACATAGTCTTAATTAATTGTTCGTGAATAATAAATCATCGGTTAAATGTATTTATATCTTAGAAAGTACGACGCTTGTCGTAATTTATAGGTCAGTCAGTATTATTTGAAATACATTTGGCTTAGGAGATAAAAAGGAAAGCTACACACTGCCCGGAGTCATTTTTCAAGATTGGTTACTAATTTTTAACAATAAAATCTTTGATTATGACAACGTTTAAGCAATTCACATTTGAAGATACTTTTGCATCGTGGAGTTATTCTCAGCTGACAGCATGCATCTTCATTTTTTCAATTTTTAGCTCAGTCAGTGTTTTTTCACAATACAAGACCGAGATAATTCATCAGCAGCACAAGATAACTTATAAGAAAATTGATGCTGAAAAAGCAGTGAATACTGAGCCTTTTGATTTAAAGAGTGTACCTGTACTCACAGAAACAAACACAAATGCGACCGATTCTGAGAATGGTGATACAGAGTTTCGACTGGAAGATGATCTTGCAATAGATCAGGAAAGAAGTGACGGAATCGACATGTTCATGAGTGGTTCTGCCTTTCGGGGTTCATCCAAAATTACTTGTGTAATTGAATTTGCCCAGGCCGGGCATACGGTAGTAAAAGTTTTGGATGCTTTTTCCGGTGAAATATTAGCAACCATAATTGAAAGAGCTACAACGGCAGGCAAAGAAACATTTGAAATTGATCAAAATGATTTTGAAGTTGAAAATATTATTATCGTGGCGACTCATACCGGATTAACTGGGCAGACCATTAAATCCTCATTATATTTTGAATTATCAAGAACTGAAGATGAGCCTTTAAATGTATCTGATTTTCATAGTTTACTCTTTAATGCTCAATTAACACCAACAATTGGGCGGGGATTATTCAGAATTCAGGCAGATTTCAAATCAGCTGTTCCGGCTACGGTGATGGTGCACGATCTGAATGGCCGATTGGTGGAGACCTTGTTTGCCGGTAAAGTAAATGAAGGCATAGTAAATTTTAACGGAGATAGCAGCCATTGGACAGCGGGTACCTATATCATTAGCATCCAGGCTGGTCGTGACACATGGACTCACAAGATGATGGTACAGTAATGTGTTGATTTTCAAGCGATATTTGTAGAGGTAAATGGTGCAGTTCGTGGTTCACGGACTGTACTTTTTATATCCTTTGAGTAATCGCATCCTTATAACCTTCAACTTTTACGACGATAATTATTCAGCCATGAAAAATCTATTGAAATTTCAATACTCAAATAGAAAGCATTAAAAAAAGTCATTCTCAGTTAATTAAAACTGATACTTGATCTGCACAGTAACATCCGTTCTTTTATTTCCATCTATCATATCCAGTCCTGAACCTATTGACTGTATGTCCGTGTAATAAGTTTGCGCCCATCGCGCTTCAATGGACATATTCCTGATGCCACGGTATCTTAGGTTGATATAATACCGGTATCCTTTATTGAACAAAGGCGGAAGACTAAAACTATACAATACGTCATTTTCATAGGCATACAATCTGGAATTGAAGTCTTCAGTATCAAATAACGCAATTCTTGCATTGAATGAAAGTGGAAATCCGATTGGTTTGTAAATCACATCCTGATAAATTAAAAATCCCCTTGTTCTGGGTCCCCCTTCAATATTGTATATCGAATATTCAATCCGGTTCCTTAGTTCCAGTGTCTTGCTGACCTTATTTGCCATATGTATTCTGAATTGCTGTCTGGCATGATCTACAAGAGGTTTCGTTTGATTTATTTCATCTGTTACACCATTTCTTTCCCTGGTCTTAATTCGATATTGAAAATAAATATCAGCTCTGCGTTTAAGTGTATAGGTCAATCTTGTAAAATATTCACTTCCCCTGGACGGAGCATCCACCTGAAATCTCAGCCAAGGATGACGCCAGAAATCTGCATAAGCGCTGAATTTCCAGAATTTATCCGGCCTTACTTCTAGTCCCAAATAAATGCCATTTTCGTTATTTGAAAGACTTGTTTCAGAAAATGTATTGGGGATGATTGAATGATAATCTCTTGGGAAATGACGATGTAGTACAGACAAATCCACATTTCTGTTCAGACTTGTCAGCAAGCCATTTATTGTAGCAATGGATCCATTCCCACTCAGGGCAGTTTCACCAAAAACATGGAAATTGCGCCAAATATAAGTGTAATCCAAACTCGAATTCAGCAAACTTTTGCCACTAAATAAGAACTGGTTATATGGTTGCGTACTTCTTGAAAATGGTACATTAAATTCATCAAAAAGGGTATTCCATGCAATCTGTAACCTTCCTTTTTCATATTTTAATCTGCTTCCAGCGGTAAAATGTTTGAGCGCATCTTTATTTTCAATTTCACTTTGAGTTCTGTGAAGCCCTCCCAACAATAGTGAGGTAAAAAATCCAAGATTTTCATCAAAATCATCCAAAGTATCTTGCTGAATCTGAATATTGGCATCTCTTGCTTTGTAGGATGCAAACAATGTCCATTCCCAGTGCTTGTGAAGTTGAAGTGTGGCGCCAATTCCCCGCATGAAATTGTTTTCATCAGCAGAGGTGTATTGTCGAAGCGGTTTGCCTCCTCGTTTGATCGACATGACAAAAGCACTTTTTCTGGCGCCAAATCCCGAATGAATTAATAATCCCTGTCCAAAACTGACTGCAAAATCACCTAATGCAAAACTTTTTATAGTCCTGTTATAATCTCTGAGAAAAAAATGAGCAGAGTAGAAGTCAAATCCATATTGATTATTGCCCTTAAAAAAAGCTTCACCGGGATCTTTTTCCATTGTAAAGCCATAGCTCAATTTATTTTCAAAAGTATGTCTGTAGCGAACATAAAATGCATATGGATCTCCGGCAAACATGCTACCGCCCGGTGTATTGGGTTCACGGAATCCTCTTTTTTCTTCCAGAAGTCTTTCTGCTCTTAAATACACTTCATTGTTTCCTCTTACGAGCATTTTGGCAATCGAGAGTTTCGCTGCAAATGGATCACTGTTGACTGTCACAAAGGGTAAGATCGCGCGAATGGTTTTCAGATCGAATCCCGGAATGGCTTGTAATTCCTGCAAAGCAATTAGGTCACCCAGTCTGTCTCTATACTCAACTAAATTGTTAATTTGGATAGGATTCAATAGTTTTAATTCTGCTAAAGTCTCCCTGCCCGCTCTGTTGAGATCGAGAGGCCGGCGTCTGAATTGTTCAAGATCTTCTAAAAGTGTATTAAAGTCAAAATCTTCTCCGTCAGTACCTTGTATAAACTCTTCAATCAAATCCTGAAAGTCGGAAACTTCGCCTATTGGTATGGAATCCACCTGAGCAGCTAAAAACTGCGCATTCAGAGATAGTAATAATACAAGGAAAAGAATGTAATATCTATTTAACATAAAATGGATTCTGCAAACGAAGTTAC
This sequence comes from Saprospiraceae bacterium, assembly GCA_022841345.1. Lineage (GTDB taxonomy): Bacteria > Bacteroidota > Bacteroidia > Chitinophagales > Saprospiraceae > SLDF01. Next base: position 24,641 of record JALHRR010000053.1, on the reverse strand, counting down.
AGAATCCATTTTAAAATCCGAGTTCCGATTAATTGTCTGTTTAATTATTAATCGGATTATCTGTTAGAAGCCTTTTAATCAGGCAATATTTCGAGTAATTCCACATCAAAAATAAGTATGGAATTTGCAGGAATAAGTGAGGTCTCTCTTGACCCATATCCTAAAGTTGACGGAACAATTAAGGTGATTTTGCCAGATTCATTGATCAGCGGAATTCCTTCCTGAAAGCCCGGAATCAATTCATTTACTTTTATTGCCAGACTATCGCTTGAATCAAAAACCAGACCCCCTAACAATTTTCCAACATAGAAGAAGGCTACCTTAGAGTTTACAGTAGGTTTTTCTCCAGTTCCCTGCTCATGAATGATATAGTGCAAACCACTGGCAGTGGAACTTGCATTTGTAATATCATTGGCTTGTAAGTATTGTTGTATCAAGCGTTGGTCCAGCTGGTCCTGAGTCTCCTCATTTTTTGAGCAACTCTGGGAGCCAATTAATATCAAAATAAAAAGGAATAGACTTATTTGTTTCATTAGATGATTTGTTTCAATAGTCTTAAACGAACTAAAGAATAATTATTGTTTAATAAATCTGGAATTATGAAGTCCCTGATCTGTATGAATGGATATTGTATAAAAACCTGAAGGTAGCTGACTCACTTGAAGTTTTTGTACTGCATTTGCATTATCCAACTTTAGTGAACTGATAATTCTACCGGATATATCACTCACAGATATGCTTTTTGCCTTGCTCCAATCTCCGGAAATTAATAGTTCACTGGACACAGGATTTGGGTATAAGGTAAAAGGGAAGTGATTTTGAGATCCCCGGATGGAAGTTTCCAATAATATTTCAAAAGTATCCGAAATGATTTTGCAGCCATTTGCGTCAGTTATTTCAGCCAAATAAATGCCTGAATTTAATGCTGTAATTTCACTCGTATTCTGCCCAAGATCTATACCATCTTTCGTCCACTGTATGACATATACTCCGGTTCCACCTGATATATTGATATGAATGGTTCCCGAACCTTCTACACTTATTTGTGGAGTAAAGTTTACAACATCATATTCTAATTGAGCTGGTTGTGTGATTTCTACGGTATCCATGCTTGAACATCCTCTAGCATCTACTACTGTTACACTGTAAGTTCCGGCTAACACTTCATATTGAGAACCGATTATTCCAGGCGTCCAGGAAAAATTATATGTGTACGGTGCAGAGCCTTCCGTGATAAAATTTAAAGCCAGTAAACCTGTTGATCCAAAACAATTTATTGAGTCCAGAACTACCAGTTCAATTTCCAGCTCACAAGTAATTGTGCTAACAGTTACGGTTGCTGTTGCTGTACACCCATCGCCATTAGTAACAGTCACACTGTACTGGCCTTCAGGGAGATTATTAATAGTAGAAGTAGTTTCACCATTACTCCATATGAAGCTTATTGGATCAATACCTCCAAATACATTGACAGTAATACTACCATCGCTTTCTCCTGCTGCACTTACTGAAGTTACATCCAATTCCAAATAGAAGGATAGCTCAACCTCGAAAGTATCAATGACACTGCATCCTTCATCATCTGTAGCAGTAACTATGTAAATGCCGGCAGAAAGACCATCAACAGAATTGGTAGTGGCTCCATTTGACCAAATATAAGTATATGGTTCTGTTCCTCCTGAGGCCACAATTGTTATTTCTCCATCTTCAGAACCTGTACAAGATTCGCTGACTATTGATGTAATTTCTATTTCAAGCGAACATCCATTGTCACTGAGAATAACAGCCCCTATGAGCTCGCATCCATTATCATCCATTATTGTTACAGAATATGTTCCTGCAGCTAATCCTGTCAAAGTTGCTGTTGTTGCTCCTGTATTCCACAGGTAAGCGTAAGGTGCAGATCCACCAGTTACAATTGCTGCAACAGAACCATCTGTCATGCCCGGAGCACTGGGATTTTCCGCATTGATATTTAGGGTGAGACTGGATGCATTAACGGTTATTGTATCATGAGCAGCACATCCCTCTGCATCTAAAATGGTGAGTATATAAATACCTGGAAGAATATCTTCTAAAATATTGCCTTGTTGACCACCTGACCAGTTATAAGTAAATGGAGCTGTACCACCTGACAGAAATACCTGAATTGAAGCGTCTGCAATTCCCGGGCAAGTTTGATGTTCTACATCAATATGGTCTATTTGCAGATTGCAATCAAATGGTGTGATGATCACTGATTTTGTCGCTGTACAACCTGCGTTGTCGGTAGCTGTAACAGTGTAAGTCCCGGGCCCCAAATTTGAGATAGTTGCACCGGTTGCTGCATTGCTCCATAAATAGGTGTAAGGGCTGGTACCACCTGCAGCAGTAGCAGTAATACTTGCATCATTTTCTCCCGGACCGGAAATAGGAGTGGAGCTTGTATTAAGTATTAAAGTACTTGGTTGAGTAATGACAAAAGAGCTTGTTCCTGTGCAACCAAAGGCATCTGATACTGTGACTGCATAAGTGCCCGGTACAATATTCGCTAAAAATTGGTTAGTAGATCCATTGGACCACTGATATGTATATCCTCCACCACCACCTGAAGGAGAAAGCGAAATAGATCCATTGCTGCCGCCATTGCAACTTACGTTTGTGACTGTTCCATTGACTTCAACGGGAGTAGGTTCACCAAAAACAAAAACTGTATCTACAGCACTGCATCCGGTAAAATCATCAAATACTAATAAGAAGTATTCGCCTGCCTGATTGACAGTGGGGGTATATGTGTCAGCTCCGGAAACAATATTTCCATTGATAGTAAACCAATCAACTGATAATTCAGGGTCAACAGGACCGGATCCTTGCAGTTGTACTGACTCACCAGCACAGAAGATAGATTGATCTGCACCGGCACTAATCACGGGCTCCTGATTATTTGCCAGAATAAAGATACTGAGCGCAGCGGTACAGCCATTTGCATCTGTCGCAGTAACTTCATAATTGCCTCCACTTGTAACAATTATTTCATTTCCGGTTGCACTATTTGACCAGGCATATTGAAATGTACCGGTCCCACCTGTAGCCATAACATTTATTTGAGCCTCAGGATTTGCACAGGTAATGTCTTCTGAAAAAACTTCCTGTAGTTGAATAGCACCCGGCTGAGTTATTGTCACGGAAGCACTTGTAGATTCACCAAGTTGATCTGATACAGTTACTGTGTAGGTGCCTGCAGTTACATTATTAAGGAGGGCATCAGAATCACCATTTGACCAGTTGTAAACATAAGGGGAAATTCCTCCTGTTGCAATTGCAGTCGCTGATCCTGTATTACCACCTGCACAATCTACGTTTTCCACATTTGCGATAATAACCTCCAATGGATCTCCTTGTGGACCGATGAATTCGGCACTTACAGAATGAGTCAATACTCTGTCATTGAATGATGAGCCATTTCCATTTGCCAGCACCGAAGCAGCATAGAAAGTAATATTATTGCTGCCGGCAATAGCAGGAGAGGTCCAATTGAAATTATATGTAATGGTATTCTGATCAGTAGCAAAACTTTTTGCATTCTGATGTTGAGCATAATTTCGGATACCTGAACTGGCAAATCCAACATTTGACCCTGCATTGTTCAATGTTCCAATGTTAAAATTATTTCCATTGAGAGCCACTAATTGAAATCCAGCCTTAAGGGGTGTAGCGTCATCTCTGGTGATAACAATAGAAATGGGATAGGATGTTTCAGGGTGAACTGTAGCAGGGATACCGTTGATTGTTAATGTGCCATTAAAAGCAGGCACACTGGAATGGCATTCAGAGCATAGTCCATCACCGGGGGCACCGGTTTTTCCCAGCGGTGGGCTGGATGAAAATGCAAGCAAAAATATTGATGTGATTATCGTACAGAATGAAATCATTTTCTTCTTTTTAATTTTCAAAGGGTCTAAGTTAATCATATAGAATATTTTCATAGTTGTTTTGAGGTGCAATAATTAAGATTTAATACGAGATTGTATTGTTTGGAGTCGTGAATAATAAAATAAATTTGTGAAATGATTACTGTTTATGTTTGATAACCTGATCTAAGGTTTTTATAATCAAATCATTAACAGTTTTGTTGGCGTTTTTTGAGAACTCTTTTCGCACTCTGTTGGCTACCACTGCACTTATTGACAAAGCTTTGTGTCGAAGCAAAGAAGCTAATCCATAAATACCTGCTGTTTCCATTTCAAAATTGGTAACCTGCAAATCATGAATTTGCCAATTTCCTGCCTTGCTGAGAATGTCAGCTACGGTTGCTTCATATCGGAGGATCCTTCCCTGAGGTGCATAAAAACCCGGGCATGTAAGCGTGATTCCCCGCCTCCAGTCGGGACCAATCTTCTCCAGTAAATCCTCATCTGCCTCCGCATAATATGGAATAATGGGTAAATGGGGTACTGAGGCTTTAAATGAATCAAGAATACTTTCTATCTCAGCAGTGCTTTCTCTTTTATAGAAGTGCATTAAATTATCAAGACCAATAGCAAAAGCGCTCTTAACAATAGAATCAACCGGCAAATCCTCACGTAAACTCCCGGTGGTCCCGATTCTGATTATTGTAGCGCTTGTAAGTATGGGCTTTGTTGTGCGGGTACTGAAATCAATATTCAACAAAGCATCCATTTCATTGAATACGATATCAATATTATCTGTTCCGATTCCAGTTGAAATAACGCTAATTGGAAGATTGCCTATACGACCTGTATGGGTAATAAATTCACGGTGTTGCTTTTTGACAATTATCTCATCAAAATGTTTGCTGACAGAATTTACCCTGTCAGGATCTCCCACAGTTATAATCGTTGGAGCGAGTTCGTCCGGTCTCAAACCCAGATGGTAGATACTGCCATCTTTCTGTAAAATCAACTCAGATTCCGGGAACTGTATAGCCATTTCATGTAAGTTTGCTGCTGAAAAACCCTAAATATAACAATAAGGGTTCATATGGTATTGTAAAATAAATAAGTACTGTTTAAAATGAAGAAAATATACTATTTGTCGACTTGTTCAACCTGTCAGAGAATCATTGCTGAATTAAATGATGGAAAAGGATTTAATATGCAGGATATAAAAACTGAGAAAATCACTGAAGAACAGTTGGATCAAATGAAGGAAATGGTGGGTAACTTTGAATCTTTATTTAGTCGGGTAGCCATGAAATACAGATCAATGGGTCTGAATGAAAAAGTTTTGACAGAGACGGATTACAAGAATTTAATTTTGGAGGAATACACTTTTCTGAAGCGCCCGGTCATCATTATTGATGATAGAATTTTTGTAGGAAATTTGGCAAAAACTATTGCGGAAGCGAAAAAATACATTTAATGGACAAATATTATATAGCTGAAAGATTAAAGGAGGTGCAGGATAGTATCTGTACCGATTTGGAATTATTGGATGGATATGGCACATTCAGGGAAGATCTTTGGGATCGGGCTGAAGGAGGAGGAGGCAGAACCAGAGTCATTCAGGGTAAAGTAATTGAAAAGGGAGGAGTAAATTTTTCTGCGGTCGAAGGGCCCCTTTCTGAGAAGATAACAAGGGCTTTAAAAATTGAAAGCGGAGAATTCTTTGCTTCAGGTGTTTCTATAGTTTTGCATCCGCACAACCCTCATGTGCCAATTATTCATATGAATATCCGGTACTTTGAAATGAGCAATGGTACCTGGTGGTTTGGGGGAGGTATCGATTTGACACCTCATTATGTTGACACTGCTTTGGCAGGAGAATTTCACAGAGCCCTTAAAATTGTGTGTGACAATCATCATCCCGACTACTATCCGCGTTTTAAAAAATGGGCGGATGACTATTTTTATATCCAGCACAGAAAGGAAACAAGAGGAATAGGGGGGATTTTCTTTGACAGACTGAATGAAGCATCAGAAGGATTAACAAAAGAGCAATTACTGGCTTTCATTCTGGATGTGGGTTATTTATTTGCACCACTCTATAAGTCTATGGTAGAACCAAAGAAAAATCTGCAGTTTACCGAACTTCAGAAACAGTGGCAGCATATCCGCCGTGGACGCTATGTGGAGTTTAATCTGGTGTATGACAAAGGAACTAAATTTGGACTGGATACCGACGGAAGAATAGAATCGATTCTAATGTCATTGCCACCCATGGCGGAGTGGTTATATGATCATCATCCCGCAGAAGGAACTAATGAAGCAGAATCTCTAAAATGGCACCAAAAAGATATTGACTGGATCAACTATTGATTGCATAGCACAAAAATAGGAGGTGTCTCGATAATATTAGAGAGATTACCGGCGCGATCTTTAATCTGTACTTTGTAGGTCAATGTATCAACCGGGTAAGTGACAGATGGTGTACAAGGAACCTGTCCGTCAGGAAAAATGCAGCAAGTGGAGTAAGTCACAATTGAAACCTCACCTGAAATGCCATTCGCCGCACCTTCAGGCGGGATGAAAGGAATTCTGAACTTGTTGGCAATGAAATCCTGTCTTGTGTCTGTCACAAAAATATTAATACTGTCGGAATCTCCCAGGTCACCATCTCCATCCGTGAAAGTGAAATTGATGGTGATAGAGTCCTCATTCAGCGTACTTTGCTGAATAGTTACTTTTGATAAACTAGTGAATGCAATCACAGGTTCAATAGGGTAGGAAGGTGGTTTTATGCAGGCGAAAAAGCCACATAAGCATCCTAATAATATGATAGTTTTGTTCATCTCAGGCATTTAACGAAATTGCAGCGTTCTTTGTTATCACATTTATGGAAGAAATCTCATTACTAAAGAAACGAATTCAGGCGATTACCAGAACTGACATAGCAGCTTTTAACTCGCTGGCTATGGAGGTATTTCATCTGCAATATACATATAATGATATTTACAGGACATATTGTGATCTTTTGAAAGTCGATATTAATGCGATTAAACGGATCGAAGACATTCCATTCTTACCCATTTCTTTTTTTAAAAACTTTGTAATAAAAACAGGTTCATGGATAGCAGAAGAAGTTTTCAGGTCCAGTGGCACTACCGGAATGGACCGGAGTCAGCATCTTGTAAGATCCGTAGATTGGTACCATGAGATTTGTTTAAAAGGTTTTTTGGAGTTTTATGGAGATCCATCCGGGTATAAAATAATTGGTTTACTCCCTTCATATACAGAGCGTTCTGATTCTTCTCTGATTTCTATGGTGGCCATGTTACAGCGTAGGAAAACGAATGATGAACCTGATTTCTTCATGGATGACTATGAAGCTTTAAATCAGGCTGTAATGAATGCCTCGCTCGGAAATGTAAACCTGATAATTATTGGGGTCACATTTGCGCTGCTTGATTGGGCGTATAAGCATCCACAGCATTTAAATAATGTTATTCTCATGGAGACAGGTGGTATGAAAGGCCGCAAAGAAGAGCTTGTGAGATCAGAAGTACACCGGCAATTGGAATCAGCTTTCCATTTGAATGATATTCATTCGGAATATGGGATGACTGAACTTTTTTCACAGGCATATTCAGGCGGGAATGGCTATTTTTATCCGGCTTCTACAATGAGGGTGTATCCGCGGCAGATTACCGATCCCCTTGCTGCCGGAAGGTTCTCAGAGCAGGCCGCTATTAATTGCATTGATTTAGGCAATATTGACACTTGTTCATTTATAGCAACAGATGATGTGGGCAGAATTTATCCTGATGGAAGTTTTGAAATTCTGGGGCGCATGGATCAATCTGATATCCGTGGTTGTAATTTAATGTTTGCCGGAGGATAGGAAACATGGAAATTATTCCCCAAAGATTTGAGGAAGAAATTAGAAGTTCAATGAATCAGAAAAGGCAAACTATAGACTTTGCCATGATTATTCCACATAATTCTGAAATAGCCGGGAGGCAGTTTAGAAATTTCAATTTGTAGTTTGTCTGAAAATTCTGAATTTATTGTTCTTACTAAAATCCCTTGTGCATTATAGATATGAAAGGACCCCGATAGTTTTTCTTTATTATTTGACTCAAGATATAACACATCTTTTGCCGGAACGGGGTATAATTTGTAGGAAATCTCAGTCAGCTCATTTTCTGCAGCGCTAGTCATATCGAGCAGAAATTCAACATTCATTTCACATCCCGCGTTATCCATAATTTCTATGTTATAGAAGCCACATGGCGCGTTCATGATACTAGACCCCATACCTGAAAAGGAATTGTGGTTCCAATGTATATCATACGGTGCAATTCCACCCTGAACATTTATGGAGACCGTTCCCAGATTATCGGCACATAATCTGCCATCATAACTCAAACTATATATAATTGAATCCGGTCGGATCATTTGAATAGGAAGAATTTCTAATTCACAATCATTGATATCGGTTATTTTACAATTAAAAGTGCCTCCGGTTAATCCCGAGCGAATATTCCCATTGCTTCCATCCTCCCATTCAAATTCATAAGGTTCAGTGCCACCCATAGTCATCAGGCGTATATACCCGTCAGCAGAAGAATGGCAGGTAGGAGACCGATACTCTTCGACTGAATATGCTAAAGGATTTGACGGACCATTCACTTCAATGTTTTGATTGATGCCCAGGCAACCTTCAGCATCTGTAATAGTAATTCTATAAGCTCCTTTCGATAAATTCAGCAGAGAATCACGGGAATCTTGTTTCGAGACTTTTCTTCCATTGCTCCAGTGAAATTCAAATGGCGACACACCATCCATTACTTCAACTACAATTTCGCCGGTTCTATCAGAGTGACATAGTATGTCCTTAATCACATTCACATCCATTACCAGTGGCATGTCCTCACTGATCACGTGGAATGGACCTGCGACAAATTTGCAATTATATTGATCATAAACAGTTAATGCATAAGTCCCATTTGCAAGAGAATCAAGACCTGGCTCAAGGCTCTGATTACTCCATAAGTACGCATAATCCGGGGTGCCGCCACTCAGATCAAAAAGAATTTTTCCTTGTCTGCTGCTGAGACATCTGTTGGGATAAACGACTAAATTATTCAGCATAAAAGGGGGTGGTGTTCCCACATAAATGCTGTCCAGGCTTTTTTTACAATTGGCTGTATCTGTAACAGTCAGAAAATACCAACCGGAACGTGCCTGAGGAATATTTTTGGTGTAATATGTGTTGACTTCATTTTTCCAGAGGTATGAATAAGGCGCATTTCCCCCGCTTACTTCAATCTGGATTTTTCCATTCATTGCACCCGGGCATGTAACAGGGTCCAGTGTCCGGATTCGAATTTCTATAGAATCAGGATCATTCAGTTCAAATGTTCTAATGGTATTGCACCCTTCAAGATCAGAAATGGTCACACTGTAAGTTCCCGGACTCAAATTTGTGATTGTACTAACATTACCAGCCTGATGACCCCAGGTATATTGATAAGGTAATTGTCCTCCGGTGGCAATTAATCTGATACTTCCATCATTCCTTCCGGGACAAGAGATGTTTTTTACCTCTTCATAGGTTATTTGCAAAGAATTTGTGGCGCCCACATTAAATATTGGACTCACTTCAATGCATCCATCACTATTGGTGACAGTTACCTGATAGCTTCCGTTCGTGATATTGCTGAGATTTTGAGTGGTATCGCCATTGCTCCACAGGAAAGTATAAGAACTGATTGGCATTTGATCTGAAATCAAAATTGTAAGTGAGGCATCCTCAATGCCACTGCAGGAGGATGGGACGATATTGTCGGGAATGATTTCAAATGCTGTATTAACACCCACATACATATTAGTGAGAATGCTTTCACAATCATTTTGATCCGTGATTGTCACATTATAAAAACCAGGGGCAAGGTCACTTATGGAGCTAGTATTCAGAGTTGAATGGTTCCATGAAATTTCATATGGAGGTAAACCGCCTTCAATGAATAAACTAATCATTCCATCATCCACACCATTGCAGGTGGCATCCTGGATAATGGCATTGGTAATATTTAAACCACCAACTACATCATCTATCTGTCCGCTACAGTTGTCATCTATCAAATTACATGGTATTTCAGCAGCGCCGGGATTGATCATCGGATCATTATCATTGCAGTCCAGATTATTATTTACGAACCCTTCAGGTGGTAACAGAGAACAGATCGACACAGAGTTTAAAGGATCACCAAACCCATCATCGTCAAGATCTGCATAGAATATTGATTCTAAGGAGACAATGTTGACATTTCCCAATAATGAAATCTCGTCAAGTGCGACATCTCCTAATGATCCAAGCGGTAAAGCCGAGAATTTTAATTGAACATTTTGTCCTGTATATTCACCGAGATCAACATTGACCCGATGCCATTGATTTCCCTGTTCTCCCACAATTTCCCAAATGTTTGTCCAGGTAAATCCTCCGTCATGCGTGATAAATAATTGCAGTTTTCCGGATTCAGGACCATTCATGTGGTAGTTGAATGATAAGTTGCAATCTGTATCTGTAGAGGCCCAATGCAGGCATTGTGATAAAATTTCTGCCGGTCCTGAGCTAAGACAATCAGGATCGGAAGCTTCCACATAGATATATTTTCCCCTGCCAAATACATCTCCGTCAGGGCCCGTTAAGTTTGTATCCGTTGCTCCTGAATGTACTATCCATTTTAATCCTGATGCTGTCTGATTACTCCAAATATTATCTAATGTGCAGGATTCAATACAATCATCAGAACATATATCCAGATTATCGAAACCGGATTGAATATCAGCGTTCTGACAAAGAGTTTTAAAAAACTCACCACAGCTATTGAAGGAATACCGGTCACCCGGGCATTGGGTTCTGTTATATAAGATATATTCCTGATCAGGCAGAAGACCAGGAATCAAATATGGATTCTGTCCACAAGGCATATGAAGCAGAATATTTTCAGGATGACCTTTATTTAATCCAAATCCCGGCAATTTTCCGGGTTTTACAAGTTCGATAATTACAGAATCACATTGACTGAAGTTGGCTATTGAAACAGCTGCTTCATCTGCATTAATATTTGTGAAATATAGATCCGGGCTGGGCGTGCAGTCGTTGTTGCTGAAGTTTATTTTCACATATTGCAAATATTGCAAAACGTCCGGAATTTCATCAAAATTATCACAAATTCGAAGTTTCCATATTCCGTTTGGATTGGTAGTATCCTGAAAAGTGATGAAAGATTCCTGTGGTAATACCGCACCGACAAGGGGACCGGATAGACCTACAATACTATTGCACGCTAAAGGTGTAAAGACAATAGGCAATTCACAGCCACTGACGGAAGGATCACCATAATGATTCCTTGCCCCCCCATTGTTTTGGCTCAATAATACTATTTTACCTGAAGGGGAGATGAGCGAGAAAATTAAATCCGCAGGAGATAGGTGTGAAATAATCAATTCTATACTTGCAAAATCAATATCAATACCCAATTGAGTCCCGGGAATATTGCTGACTTCAATATCAAATATTTGTGGATTATTGCATCGGAAGTCATTAATATCAAGATGAAGATCACAGGAATTCTCATTATCTATTACTGTTGTAAAGAAATATTTCTGTGGTGCACTAATACCGTTTGTACAGACTGTTCTGATTTCTACTTCATATTGTTGACCTGGTTCAAGGTCATTTATAACAAATGTAGTGATTGTACTTTCATAAATGGTCGTGTCAGGGTTATCAGTTTTATGAATTAGTTTGATCTCAAAATAATCAAAATTTGTTCCTAAACTATGCGTCCATATTAGATCTATAAACGTCTTTCCTTTGGTGACTGTCTGAATATTAGTAGGCGAAAAACAGAATTGTGCTTTTAATGTGTCGGCAGAAATAAGACTGATCATCCCGGTCAAAGCGATCGACAACAGGAAATTCCTATATTTAAAAGAAGATTGTAAAAACTTATATAACATGCTACTTATGCACTCAATTATGACCTGAACAGGGTTCAGTAAAAACAATTTACACTCTGCTTCATGGGATAAACAGCAAATATTACTCATTTTTGCCGAACTGACAAGTGCGATAATGTTAATGAATTGCAATACTTCAACTCCTTCCGCGACTTATAAGTATAACCCAAACACTTACATCTGTTTAAATGGTTGGGTGATGTTTAAAATAATTTCCATGAATATTCGATATACGAGGTTAGGAAGAAACTGGGGAGGATAAAGTGGTAAATCCCGGCTGTTTCTCTCTGCTATCCCAAAGCGTTGGGGGCAGGGGCGCAGCTCACAGCTTCTTCCTGAGGCTGTTCACTCATAATTCATCACTGATAATTCATCACACTCTAAGCCACTACATTAATCATCTTGCCCGGTACAATTATCACTTTTTTAATTGATTTTCCTTCCAGCCATTTTTCCATATCAGGGTGAGATTTAGCAGCATTTTCAATGTTCGCATTATTCTCTTCGGCAGGGAAACTCATGATGGCCCTTTTTTTACCATTAATGCAAAGTGGATAATCTATCTCATCATCCTTCAGATATTGTTCATCAAATGAGGGGAATGAAGCATCAAAAACGGTTCCTTCATTATTAAGAATATTTTGCCAAATCTCTTCAGATACATGCGGGGCAAAAGGTGCAATTAATATGGTAAGCGGCTCAAGTATTTCCCTTTTGCTGCAATTCAGTTTTTTCAATTCATTGACACAAATCATAAATGCGCTGACGGATGTATTAAAGGAGAATTTCTCAATATCCTCTGTGACTTTTTTAATGGCCGTGTGCAAAATCTTCAATTCAGGTTTCGCAGGAGCATCATTTGTCAGTAGAACACTATCAGGACTGGCGTATAGACTCCAGAATCTTCGCAGAAACTTAGCGACGCCATCAATTCCATTCATATCCCATGGTTTGGATTGTTCTACAGGACCCAGGAACATTTCATACATTCGGAAGCAATCCGCGCCATATTCTCCTATGACATGATCGGGATTGACTACATTGTACTTGGATTTGGACATTTTCTCGATCTCCCATGAACATGTAAACTTACCATTTGGATCCAGTTTAAAATCTGCGTTTTTGTACATATTGGATGCCAGGGCCTTTTCAATGTCCAGTACATCATTTTCAAGCCAGTTGACATCAATATTGATAGCAGAAAAATTTGATTCGTCATATTTGTAAGTCAAATTATGTGATACATACAACTGCCCTGGTTCTTTATCATATTCGGAGATTACGAAAGGTACTGATGAATGCAGGTTTTCTCTGATAATCGCTTCAATATGCTTCGGGTTGTTGATATTTCTGGAAATAGTTTCATTTGCAATCACTAATAACCTTTTTCCATTCGCAGCGGCTATTTCTCTGATTCGTGCAATCTTATCAGATTGTTTGAATGAGGTTACTTCAATTACCAGATTGGATCCCTTAATGCTATAATCATAATTTGTAGCGGATTCAAAATCTGATTTAGTTTCTTTAACATAGTCAATATCGCCCATCAAATCCGCAAAAACTTTTTTCTCAAGGTAGGCCATGAAAAATTTGTCATTTGCTCTGTAGATGAAATTGGATCGTCCCTGGATCATACCCTGATTAATGAGCTTCCTGAATGGCTCAGGTGTTGGAACTTTTCCGATGTCAAATAAAAATTTGTGCCAGGTGCGGGAATATAAAAGGTGACCAACTGCATGTTCAGCACCACCTACATACAAATCCACATCCTGCCAGTAATCCAAAGCTTGTTTTGAAGCAAAAGCTTCAGGATTTTCCGGGTCCATGTACCGAAGGAAATACCAGGAAGATCCGGCAAAACCCGGCATTGTATCTGCCTCTCTCACCCAGCCATCAATAGGATGGAGCCATTCCAATGCTTTTGTTAAAGGTGCTTTACCATCAACAGAAGGTTTGAAATCATCCAGTTTTGGAAGCTCTAAAGGCAAATCTTCCACATCTACTGCATGAGCAACTCCTTCAGGATCATAGAGGATAGGAAAGGGTTCTCCCCAATATCTTTGACGGGAAAAATTTGCATCTCTCAATCTGAAATTAACTTGTCTCGTTCCCAGTCCATTGTGCTCTATATAGTCAAGAGCCGCAGCGATTGCCTCAACTATATTTTTACCATTCAGGAAATCAGAATTCATTAGATGCCCCACTTTGTCTTCCATTGTGGCATTTGGGAATGCTGAACGATCTATTACTTCTATGATGGGCAATTTAAAATGCTTAGCAAAAGCGTTGTCTCTGCTATCATCTGATGGAACTGCCATGATTGCGCCTGTCCCATAATCTTTCAATACATATTCAGAAATCCAGACAGGAATCTCGTTTCCGCTGATCGGATGTATAGCATAAGCTCCTGTGAATGCCCCGGACACTTTCTTGACTTCGGACACTCTTTCTCTTTCACTTCTTGACTGAACATAATCCTTGTATTGCTCTATCCCTTCACGACATGCTTCAGTTGTGAGCCGTTCCACCCAGTCGTGTTCGGGTGCAAGTACCATGAAAGTTGCCCCGAATATTGTATCTGGTCTGGTGGTGAATATCTCGATAGCCAGATTCGGATGATCTTTAACCTGGAAAAATACTCTTGCACCTTCAGATCTCCCGATCCAGTTGCGCTGCATTATCTTTAGTGATTCCGGCCATTCTACATCATCCAGACCTTTCAACAGTCTTTCAGCATAGGCAGTGGTGCGCAGTGACCATTGCATCATTGCTTTTTTCATTACCGGATATCCACCTCTTTCTGATACACCATCTTTAACCTCGTCATTTGCTAATACCGTACCCAGCGCTTCGCACCAGTTCACATAACCTACTTTCCTGTAAACCAGTCGATAGTTCATTAAAACTTCATCTTTTTCTTTAGCTGAAAATGAAGTCCATTCTTCAGCAGTAAATGAGCCGTCGAATGAATTGCTGGCTGTCACATTTGAAGATCCCTGCGTTTCAAAATGACTAATCAGATCAGAAAGTGGCCGTGCTTTATCCAATTTTGTATCATAATAATGATCAAACAATTGCAGGAAAATCCATTGTGTCCACTTGTAATAAGCTGGATCTGAGGTATTCACTTCTCTTGACCAGTCATATGAAAATCCGATATTGTCCATTTGTCTGCGGAAGCCCACAATATTGGCAGCTGTAGACTCTGCAGGATGCACTCCGGTCTGAATGGCGTATTGCTCAGCCGGTAGACCAAATGCGTCGTAACCCATGGGATGCAGGACATTGAAGCCTTTTAATCTTTTAAATCGGGTGAAAATATCTGTAGCGATATATCCCATGGGATGACCCACATGCAGACCGGCCCCAGAGGGATAAGGGAACATATCCAGGACGTAGTACTTCGGCTTTGTACTATCGTTGCTGACTTTGTAAATCTGATTTTCCTTCCAGTATTTCTGCCAGTGTTTCTCTATTATATTTGGACTATATTCCATGTGGGATTGATTTGAATCTGCTTTGAAGCGGCGAAGTTATAAAAAATCAGAGCTTTGTGCTAGTGTTTGGGATTGAGCATGAGCAGCCCTGTGTTTAAGACGGGATATTTATGCTAATTCAATGGTGTGAAATGATTTTATTGAATTTCCGGAGGCTCGCTCAGGAGATTTCTTTTGGTATTGCTAATTTATTAGCAATCATACACGCCCCTCGGGCACTCGCCCTCCTCGGCTGTATCCTCTGTTTGTATCAACGCACAATAAGCTTTAATCGTAGCACGGGTGACATCGTGCTCACTGCGCTCACAAAGTGACATCCTTTGCCTGCTGCAAATGGTGACATCCCCTAAATATATGGACCGCTTCACAGCCAACTTAATTAGGAGGTGACAGCTGGCGCATAATACTAACAAGCAGGTCACATTCATGACATTTTTCTGCTTCTCTCCGGCTGTTCCCTTACTACTTATGCCTTACCACTTACGCCTTCTTCACTCATCATTCAT
This sequence comes from Saprospiraceae bacterium, assembly GCA_022841345.1. Lineage (GTDB taxonomy): Bacteria > Bacteroidota > Bacteroidia > Chitinophagales > Saprospiraceae > SLDF01. The sequence continues at coordinate 8,729 of JALHRR010000053.1, read as the reverse complement.
AACTCATAACTATCGACGGCAGTTTATTTTCTCCCCAAAGCTTTGGGGATCAACTTTCAACTGTAAACTTTCAAATTCTTCCCGGTTCACTCATCACTCATTACTCATCACTCATCACTCATAACTTTCATCTCATATCTCATATCTCATATCTTATCTCTCCTCACTCAAAATCTTCAAAATCTTAATCGCTGCTTCAGCAATCACGGTCCCCGGACCAAAAACTGCAATAACTCCTGCATCGTACAGAAAATCATAGTCTTGCTGAGGGATAACTCCTCCTGCTACGACGCGAATATCAGGTCTACCGAGCTTTTTAAGTGCTTCAATGGTCTCAGGAATCAAAGTTTTGTGACCTGCAGCAAGGGAGGAGACACCGAGGACATGTACATCATTTTCAGCGGCTTGCATAGCAGCTTCTTTGGGTGTTTGGAACAATGGGCCGATATCGACATCAAATCCTACATCCGCAAAACTGGTTGCGATGATTTTAGCACCGCGGTCGTGCCCGTCCTGACCCAGTTTGGCGACCATGATTCTGGGACGTCGGCCTTCCTGAAGTGCAAATTCATCTGCTAGTGCCCTTGCCTTTATAAATGATGGGTCCATGGCTATTTCTTTTGAGTAAACTCCAGTAATCATGTGAGATTGCGCTTTGAAGCGGCCAAATGCCCTTTCCATGGCGTAGGAAATCTCGCCGAGAGTGGCTCGCAGTCTGGCTGCCACTATTGCTTTATCCAGCAGGTTTCCATTTCCGGATTGAGCGCATTGGAAGATATCTTCCAAAGCAATATTCACAGCAGCCTGGTCTCTTTTTTCTTTGATTTCATTTAATCTCCTGATTTGGGATTCTTTCACCGCTGAATTATCTATTTCCAAGATATCAAATGTAGAAGTTTCAGTTGTTTGAAAAACATTAACTCCTACAATATTCTCAGTTCTACTGTCAATTTTAGCTTGCTTTCTGGCTGCAGCTTCTTCAATTTTAAGCTTTGGTAATCCATTTTCAATAGCAAGGGTCATCCCTCCCAAACTTTCAATTTCCTGCATATGCTGCCAGGCTTTGTTAATTAATTGTTCGGTGAGGTGCTCCACATAATGGCTACCTCCCCATGGGTCAATAGCTGCACAAACTCCGGTTTCTCTTTGTATATATAATTGAGTATCACGAGCGATTTTGGCAGAAAAATCAGTGGGTAAGGCAATTGCTTCATCTAAAGCATTGGTATGTAAGGATTGTGTTCCTCCAAATACTGCAGCAAGGCCCTCGATTGCCGTTCGGGCTATATTATTATATGGATCCTGTTCAGTAAGACTCCATCCTGATGTCTGAGAATGGGTGCGCAGAGCCATTGACTTGTTAGATTTTGGATTGAAATTCTTTATGATATTAGACCACAAATATCTGGCTGCACGCATTTTTGCTATTTCCATAAAGATATTCATCCCGATTCCCCAGAAAAATGAAAGCCTGGGTGCAAAATCATCAATATCCAAACCTGCTTTTAGCCCGGCTCTAACATATTCCAGTCCATCAGAAAGAGTATATGCCAGTTCCAGGTCTGCCGGAGCACCTGCTTCATGCATATGATATCCGCTGATGCTGATAGAATTGAATTTGGGCATACTCCTTGAGGCATATCCGAATATATCCGTGATGATCTTCATAGAAGCCTGAGGAGGATATATGTACGTGTTGCGAACCATAAACTCTTTCAGAATATCATTCTGAATGGTACCGCTCAATTGATTCGGAGTCACTCCGGATTCTTCCGCTGCAACTATGAAAAAGGCCATAACCGGCAGTACAGCCCCATTCATTGTCATGGAAACTGATATCTGGTCGAGTGGAATTTCGTTGAAGAGTAACTTCATATCCTCAACAGAATCGATGGCTACCCCAGCTTTGCCCACATCTCCTGAAACGCGCTCATGATCTGAGTCATAGCCTCTGTGTGTGGCAAGATCGAAAGCTACAGACAGCCCTTTTTGCCCCGCCGCGAGATTGCGTTTATAGAATCGGTTGCTTTCCTCAGCTGTTGAAAATCCGGCATATTGACGAATCGTCCAGGGTCTCTGCGTGTACATGGATCCATAGGGTCCTCTTAAAAAAGGCGGAAGACCGGATACATAGGAAAGTAATTTCTTGTCGTTCAGGTCAGATGCATCATATCCTGATTGAAGCTGAATTTGCTCATTGGTAAGCCTGCCTTTTACTTTGGGAATACCTGTATTCAAAATATTCAGATCCGGTTCCTGCTGTTTGAATGAAATCTTACTCATGCAACAAATATAAAATCATTATCCCGTTTAAACCTTGTCAATCATTTAACTTTCTGAATGGTGTATCATATTAAACGGATTTGCCTGCCTTCAATTGAGAAATAAACGCAAATTGGCTGTTTCAAATCTGAAACTACTGAAACCTGAAACTACTGAAACCTGAAATCTACAGTCCCCGCCGAGAAATTTTTCATCATATCAACCATCCTGATTGCGGGGATTGAAAAAGGTTTCATAAACATTAGTAATCCAATTACTATTTATAAGTATATTTTTGCAGCGCCTTATGGCGTTTTTTAAATTATGACGCAGACTCTTTCATCCAGAAGAATCCATTGCAGGGATCTTGGCCTGATTTCGTACCGCGAAGCATGGGATTACCAGAAACAATTGCATCAGTATCTGATCAACCGCAAACGCAATGTGGATCAGGAACTTGAAGTGGGCGTTGAATCTAACGATCACTTCTTTCTCATCTGTGCTCATCCTCCGGTATATACTTTGGGCAAAAGTGGCAAGATGGATCATTTGTTGAAGACCGAGGATAATTTGCTGGAGGAGGGTTTTGAATTTTTCAAAATCAACAGGGGAGGAGATATTACCTATCACGGTCCGGGGCAGATTGTTGGGTATCCTATATTGGATTTAGATGCGTTTTTTACAGACGTGCATAAATATGTGCGATTTCTGGAGGAAGCTATTATTCGGACTTTAGCTGAATGGAATATTATTGGCTACAGGGAGCCCGATTATACAGGAGTATGGGTGATGCATGATGAATTACCTGAAAAGCGTAAAATATGTGCTATAGGAGTGCATCTCAGCCGTTGGGTGACCATGCATGGCTTTGCATTTAATGTGCAAACAGATCTTAGCCATTTCAACAATATCGTGCCTTGTGGTATTAGCTCAAGTGAGAGAGATGTTTGCAGTATGGAAACAATTCTTGGTTATGTCCCGGATATGAATCAAGTAAAACAAAGATTAATACATCACTTTTCTGAGATATTTGAAACAGAAATATTGCAGGAGAGTACAATTTATAGATTATGAAAAAGGATATTCCTGTTATCAAAGTGGAGGATATTGCTATTGCAGTTGCCCCGCGAACAGAAGATTTTGAAAATGATTTTCTTTGGGATGTGTATTTGATCAATTTGAAGGATGAGCCTATCAAGAATGTCCTGATCAATAGCACAGGCTATGGATTTAGAAATGATGAAAAAGTAAAGACCAGTACTTTCCGTTATTTTTTTGATGAAATTGGTCCGCTTCAAACAGTTGTGATAGAGGCTATTCAATCAGAATTGTTTGATATAACGCACGAGTATTGGATTAGCTTTACGATGAGTGACGATTATTTGTTTGACAAAAAGTACACCTTTGTGCGTGGAAGTATTTCCAAAGAAAATTTCACCCGTATCCCATTTTTGGATGTTCAGGGTGTAATGATAAAATAAAATTTCTGCTCGGATTCAATTAGCTTTATAACAAAGATGAGACAAAAAACTGTTGCTGAATCACTTACGACCATGACTGAAATGGTTATGCCTAATGATACTAATCCAATCGGGAATTTGATGGGGGGCAATCTGATGCGATGGATGGATGTCGTGGCCGGAATTTGTGCCGGAAAACATTGTGAAGCTTATGTTGTCACAGCTTCTGTTGATCATGTTTCCTTTCAGAGACCAATAAAGAATGGTGATGTTGTCACTTTGATTGCCAAGGTGACACGTGCATTTACAACCTCAGTAGAAGTATATGTAGAGGTTTTCGCAGCCAATATAAAGGGCAGTGATCAGCGACTCTGCAATCATGCTTATTTTACCTTTGTGGCGATTAGTGACGAGACACAGAAGCCAATCCCCGTAAGCGAAGTGAAACCGTTGACGCAAGAAGAACAGAAAATTTATGAGTCTGCCGTTAGGAGAAGAGAATTGAGACTTGTTCTCGGTGGTCGTATGCAGGCTAAAGATGCTGTCGAAATGAGACAACTATTTACAACGATATGATTTGTACTGACCTTTTCTGAGTGATTAAATATGAATAGTATACTAGTACTCTTACACAAAGAATTTACACTGGAATTTCGCCAGAAGTATGCTATTGGAGGTGTGTTTTTGTATGTGTTTTCTACTGTTTTCATAGTTTACAGTGCATTTATTCAGATTCCGACAACTGTATGGAATGTGCAATTCTGGCTGATTATTCTTTTTGCAGCGGTCAATGCCTTTCTCAAGAGTTTTGTTTCTGAGAACAGTGACAAGCAATTATACCTCTATCAACTGGTATCGCCACTTGCAGTAATTATTTCAAAGTTGATCTATAACTTACTGATTCTGTTGATGATAACAGGGTTAGCATTTCTGACATTAGTCCTTTTGGCAGGAAATCCTGTGAGAGATGCCGGTCTATTCTTTCTGACAAGCATAGTAGGAGCAGCGGGGATCAGCATTGCCTTTACATTTATTGCCGCCATTGCTTCCAAAGGAAATAACCAGGCTACATTGATGGCTATACTAGGCTTTCCGGTGATTATTCCGATATTGCTGACCATCATGAAGCTTTCTGCCAATGCACTTGGTCTGATCCAGGATACTGCTATATTGTCAGATTTGGGTATTTTATTGGGCCTGGACGCTTTATTATTGAGCTTGACATTACTTTTATTTCCATTTTTGTGGAAGGATTAAAAAATTACAAATGAGTTCGATGAAAAAGGATTGGTGGAAATGGCTGGGAGTATTCATCCTGACCCTTGTCATTCTAATAGGATTACTGGTACCGCTGAATCCGGGAATCACCAATGTAAGCCCATCCAATGCCACATCGGGCACGACTATATCAGTTTCTGCAAATGGCTATAACACCTTTTTTACTTCCGCTAAAAATATCCGGGCCTGGCTCAAGCTTGCCGGAGATCATGCACTTGCAGCTAAATCTCAGGAAATCATAAGTGACAATGAAATCATCTTCACATTTGATCTGCCTTCATATCTTCCTGTTGATCAATTATATGCGGAGACTGCTCTTGTTATTGATTCAGACATAGATGGCGCTTTCGTGAGGCCATTTGCATTGAGTATTAATCAGAAGGAGGTCAATGTTGAACTGGGTGAGCAAGCATGGTCTTCTGATAAAATCACTGATTTATCACAAACAAATCACTTCAGATATCCTTTCCGCAATATTTTGGTGGAGACGATCCGTAATACATATTTTCATGTTCCGCTTTGGTTTGGGATGATTCTGCTATTTCTGGGTTCAACAATCCATTCCATCCAATTCCTGAGAAAGCCAAATGAACTTAGTGATCAAAAAGCAGTAGGGTTCGTAAGTACAGGGGTATTATTTGGTATTCTGGGTCTTGTGACCGGTGCCATTTGGGCAAAATTCACCTGGGGCGCATTTTGGAGTTGGGATGTAAAGCAGAATATGTCTGCCATCTGTATGTTGATTTATGCAGCATATTTTGTCCTGAGGCAATCGATGACAGACCAGGATCGCCGGGCGCGCGTTTCTGCAGTGTATAATTTGTTTGCTTTCATGGCAATGATTCCTCTATTATTTGTGATTCCAAGGCTTACAGAGTCCCTTCATCCCGGGAATGGAGGTAATCCTGCATTAGGAGGCGAAGACCTGGATAATACCATGAGAATGATATTTTATCCGGCGATTATAGGTTGGACCTTGCTGGGTGTATGGATGGCACAGTTGAAATGGAGAACAATGAGAATTGAGTCCCGATTGAGGGAATAAATAATAAGATATTGCCACAATAATATTTGGTAAGTTTAATTTTTTGAACGAGTTTTGGCACCGATTTAAGCAATATGAAAAAAAGATTATTTGGTTTAGCTGCATTTCTACTCTGTACCTTGCCGTTAATGGCGCAGGGGAGTACAGATGATTTTTTCAGGAGTACAGGAAAATTGTACGTTGTGGTAGCGGCTATTCTTGCCATGTTCCTTGGTATCGTTATTTACTTGTATAATTTGGATCGTAAAATCAAAAATTTAGAAAAACAAATCAAGAATGAGTAATCAGGTCCCTACATTTTTTGAAAGTGTTCAGCGCAACTTTGATAAAGCTGCCAAACACACCGGACTACCTAAAGGTCTTCTGGAGCAAATAAAAGTTTGTAATGCAGTATATCAGATGCGTTTTCCTGTGAAAATAGGAAATGACTATCAGGTTATCGAAGCATACAGAGTGCAGCATAGCCATCACCGATTACCTACCAAAGGTGGTATTCGTTATAGCATGCACGTAAATCAGGATGAGGTTATGGCTTTGGCTGCACTAATGACATACAAATGTGCTATTGTCGATGTACCATTTGGAGGTGCTAAAGGTGGTCTTAAAATTTCACCGAGAGATTATACACCCAAGCAATTGGAAAAAATTACAAGAAGATACACAGCAGAATTAATCAGAAAGAACTTCATCGGCCCCGGTATTGATGTTCCTGCTCCGGATTATGGAACAGGTGCAAGAGAAATGGCATGGATCGCGGATACTTATCAAACGATGAAACATGGAGAGATCGATGGCGCAGCTTGTGTGACCGGTAAGCCTGTTTCCCAAAATGGTATCAGAGGCAGAGAGGAAGCAACTGGAAGAGGTGTATATTATGGAATTCGTGAATTCTTTAGCTTCAAGGAAGACTTGAAGCCACTGGGCCTGACTCCGGGTGTAGCAGGAAAGACAATGGTCATTCAGGGTCTTGGAAATGTAGGTAGCTTCACCGGTACTATCTCTCAAAAAGAAGGAGATGTAAAGGTGATTGCTGTTGCGGAATATGAAGGAGCTGTCTATAGTGAAGCTGGCATCGACGTAGAAAAACTGTTGAAATTCAGAAAAGAAACCGGATCTATTGTTGGCTTCCCGGGTACTAAAACATTGCCAAAGAGAGAAGATGCACTGGAACTGGAATGTGATATTCTCGTACCGGCTGCATTGGAGAATGTAATCCATGCAGGAAATGCGGACAAGATCAAGGCAAAAATTATCGGAGAAGCAGCGAATGGGCCTATTTCTGCCGATGCCGAAGAGATTTTATTGAAGAGAGGAATTGTGATCATCCCTGACATGTATTTGAATGCCGGTGGTGTGACAGTATCTTACTTCGAGTGGTTGAAAAACCTTTCTCACATGCGTTTTGGTAGAATGGAAAAACGATTCAACCACAACACCTATGACAATCTTGTAAACATGGTAGAGGGCATGACAGGTAAGACTGTTGGTGTTCAGGAAAGAATATTCCTTACAAGAGGAGCTGATGAGGTGGATTTGGTTCGTTCAGGACTGGAAGAAACGATGGTGAATGCTTATCAACAAATCAGAGAAGTAAGCAAACGCAAAAAAGGTATCAATGACTTCAGAACGGCGGCATTTGTCAGCGCGTTGAATAAGATAGCAAGTGACTATATGACTTTGGGTATTTTCCCATAGATTATTTGGCATTAACATTTTCTTAAGGGTGTCCTTGTGGCACCCTTATTTGTTTGTTGCTGATTGAAAATAATTTCTGCGTCTTATTTCTTATCTTCGGAATATTATATTTTCTTTGCAGGGGCTTATGGCAAATTTTTTACAATAATTTAATATTTGGTGACATGGCTGATAATAAAATGGACAAAATCGATCTTGCCATATTAAAAATTCTGCAGGAGAACAGTAAGATTACGAATTTGGATTTATCCAAAAAAATTGGGCTATCTCCAGCTCCAACACTCGAGAGAGTTAAGAAATTGGAACAAACCGGAATAGTGGAAAGCTATCATGCTCAGGTGAATGCACAAAGCATTGGTTTGAATGTAAAAACTTTTGTTCTAGTTTCTCTTGCCTGGCAAATGGAAAATGCATTGGATAAATTCCTGGATAAAGTGCGCGAAATTCCTGAAATCGTTGAATGTTACATTATCACTGGTGAAGCCGACTTCCTTATGAAGATTATAACCAGGGATATTCCTTCCTACGAGCATATACTTTTTAAGACACTTTCTCAAATTGAGGAAATCGAGCGTCTTAAGACTTTGATGACGTTGTCTACCGTTAAAGAATCCAAAGTACTTCCTTACGGGTATGAGTAGTATCATATAAAGCATTTCCTTTTCTGGTTTTCAAATTGTCAGCTAATAAACTACAAAAATGAAAGCTGTCATAAAAGTTGCCACATCCCGCCTTAGAGAATAATCCGTAAAAAATGGTTTTGACTGTAGCGGCCATGACTGGTACTGTGTGAGCATTAGGTGAGACTAAGCAGATGTAGAGATGAACTGTAAGGAATAATCAGGAACAACAAATGCCACGGCGAGTTTACCAGGCATAGCGAAAGGAAAACGCATTTTTAGGATTAGGCTCTACAGCGGGAATGGTTTTTGTTTACTTTTTGCCATCTCAAAAAGTAAAAGCCCAGCCGGCTCGAGGCGAATTAGAAG
>JALHRR010000052.1 GCA_022841345.1 Saprospiraceae bacterium | reverse complement strand
ACACCTTCGGCTTGAAAGGTGATGTCTTTTCATGGAGCAAGCCATGAAAAGGTGATGTCTTTATATTTTCTGCAGCTTTGCTTAGAAAATATAAAGGTGATGGCTGTCGCGACGACAAGGAAGCAGCTTCTTCCGAAGGTTCTCCCGAATCTCGAAGCTTCATCCCGGCTTTTACTTATGGCTTACGCCTTACTTCTAACTAACTTTTTCCAGCTTTTTGCTCATCATGCATAACTTATAACTCATAACTTCATCTTGTTGTTGAGTCAGAGGTTAGGTGTTAACTCAAAGTATGTGGCTCCTGACTCGTTGCTTTCTGCCCACAGTTGTCCCCGCAATAATTTGCAAATTTTTCGTGTTAGGCAGCCAGCTATGTATATTTTCAAATTACTTGAGAAATAAAATTTGACATCAAAATTGGCAAATTTATTCACCAATCGCCCCCCATCCACCTGTATGTTTGCCTTAGCCAATAGCCAATGGCCTGGCTGTTCACTTGAAGCTTGTAGCTTGCGGCTTGGTGCTTCTTCAAAGCTGTTCCACCTCAACGTCTCAACGAACCACCCACCACACTTACACTCAAACTCTCACTCTCACCACAATTGACCGAGCCAACATGATACTCAGAATTGTATCGTCAAAAAATAAAAATGCAGCATCCCCACAAGCATCATGATTTTCATCAACTGACTGCAAATAAAATAATCCTCTTTACCTTTTGCATTCAGGACTTTCAGTGTCACTATAAATGCAATGATAGTGAGGGGTAGGAGTGCAAGCAGCATGTTCCATGTACTTAAATACAGAAACATGAAATACGTCCACAGTGCGATTAAAAGGAGTAAAAGCAACATTAATATTCCAACCACCATCTGGCTCATGGCCAGACCATACATTACGGGCAGCGTCTTATATCCTGCAGCTTCATCGCCTTCTACATCCTCCATATCCTTAATAATTTCCCTGGAGATGGTAATCATGAAGGCAAATAGGGTCATTCCGGTTAATAATTTGATCAGGTAGGAATAAGCATCCCCGGCATTTTCTTTGATTGAAGCAATCACAGGCCATTCTGCAAGCAGCAACAGAAATGGCACAATGGCACACATCAGCGCCACAAGTAGATTCCCGAGTAGTGGAATACCCTTCAGATATCGTGAATAAATATATAACAACCAATAGAAGACCGGATAAATGATAGCCAGATATGGCCTTCCCAGTCTAAATGATACATATATGGAGAGCAGAGTGCCCAGAATCAGTAACCAGATGTAAATATTCTGTAATGATTTGTTACCCAGCTTTTGAAGAACTATCACCCGCTCCGGACTATTGACTGTATCCGTCTCAATGTCTAAAATGTTGTTGATGATAAAACCTCCTGCCATTAATAGCCCAAGGGCTAACAAAAACAAAATCATATTCAATCCTGAGAGCTCAGGCTGATCACCAAAAGTGACAATAAATATTTTTATGATCCAATGTGACAAGTAGGCTGTCAAAATGGCTATAAGAAGATTTTGAAGTCGGATTATACGGATCATAAAAATGGCGACAATTTAAACTGCCAGGTTTCTGGATCGCAAACATTTAAAAATAACATCTCTCACACATCCTTCCCCACCTTTTACCGGCGAAATGTATTTGGAAATTTGCTGAATCTCAGTCGCAGCATCTGAAGGACAGGCAGGATTACCGACAGCCTTCATAACATCATAATCAGGATAGTCATCACCCATGTACAAAAAATCTTTTCTGTCGTAATCGTACATCGTTTCAAATAAGTCCAGGATTTCCATTTTGTCTTTCACATTGTGATATACGTCTTTAATCCCCAAAAATTTGCATCTTTCGACCACTCCCTGAGATGTACCGCCTGTAATTACCCCTATGTGATATCCATATTCAATTGCTTTTTTGATAGCATATCCATCCTTGACATGCATTGTTCTAAGCATTTCTCCGCTTTCTGTGATTAGAATATTTCCATTTGTCAAAACCCCATCAACATCAAAGAGTAACACATTTATTTTGTCAAATATTATCATCCTTTCCTTTTATTGTGAAATTGAACTAACTCATTGCTGCAACGAAACAAAGGTATCAAAATCTATTGCTCCTTATAATTCTCTGTAGTCCTAATTTTTGCAGCTCACTTACAGAGATACGCAAATTGAGATATTATCTGTAATGTAGAATTAAAGCTTAATTGCCAACTGAACAATGGCTGAAACAGTATAAGTGAGAGTAGCTTATGTTAAATTATCTGCGGACTCATTTTTTTGATGATTTTGGTACGATATTGGCATGGATATATAACAGATTATCTATATACATGTGAATTTATTTTGAAAGCCAGAACAATTGATTTAAATTTGAATGCATATATTATTGATATATAATTAATTGTTTTGACTTCTTATTGTTAAATGTATTGCACCAATAAAAAGGGAAATTGTTTATTTTAGGTGATTTTTGGGTTTATCTATTATCAAAAGCAGCTGAAAAAGCAATGCGATACGTTTATATTTTGAAAAAAATATTGATGCTTCAATATAAAACATACTTATGAGTAAAATATACTTTCTGTTTTTCTTCTTGTTTACATATACGCTGTCATTTGCACAAAATGCACGGATTCAGTTTATTCATAATTCACCTATCCCGGGTACCAATGGAGGTACTGTCATGGACTTGTATGTAAATGATACTTTGTATGCAGCCCTGGATAGTTTTACTTTCCGAACTGCAACGCCTTTTCTTCAGATCCCTCCCGGAGATCTGACATTTAAACTTCGACCTTCTCCCAGTACGCTTTTGACTCCACCGCTTGCTGTGTTTTTATTGCAGAATATAGTAGCAGACAGTTCTTACACTATCATGGTTAATGGGGTTTTTCCTATCATTCAGGGTTTGCCACCTCTCAATCTCGTGATTAACCGAAATGTACCCACAACATCTTTATCGGATACCACCATCTCTATGAATCTTTTTCATGGAGGGGTTTTAGTTCCGCCCCTGCAAGTCAGAGCACAGGGTCAGGGAACACTTTATAATGGACAATTTGGTCAGTATACTACTTACGCGGAACTGGAAAGAAAAGTTTACTATCTGGATGTAGATATACAAAACATTGGTTTTCTGCTCACATATGAAGCTGATTTAACCCTTTTACCCTGCGATGTTGCACTGATGTTCGTCTCAGGTATAGCCATTGGTATTCCGGAATTGGGTTTATTTATTGTCTGCGAAGATGGAAGTATTACTCAGTTGCCGCTGACACCTATAGCAAGAGTTCAGTGGGTCAATAACTCCCCTGAATCAGACTATGATATCTATTTGGAAGAGGAAAAAATAATTAGCAACCTGGGATATTTGGAGGCAACATTATTTGATTTTTTACCTGCAGATCAATTATTGGAATTTAAGCTGGCACCTGCAGGATCCGCATCAGTTGATGATGCTGTTGCGACCTTAAATGTAGGTTTTGAAAATGCAAAATCAGCGGTCGTTTCTATCAATGGTCAATTGGATCATCCTGAATTCCCATTAATTGCCGGTGGAAAACAAGGTGCCAGAGAACAACCCTTAAATTCGCTAATGTTCGAGTATACTGTCGGACATGCAGCTCCGGGACTGGATTCGGTTTCAATTTCCATCAAGGATGTAGGTCCGCTGCAGGACAGTCTTCCATACAATACATATACAGATTACTCAAGTTTCGATACAGGCACTTACTATATGGATTTCCGGTCTTCTGAAAACGGAGAACTGATCAAGACATTCATCATCGAAGTTACAGAAGCTTACATTGGTAAAACCATGACAATGTTTCTCAACGGAACACTGGAAGATGATGGAGATGTCAGATTATGGGGACTTTGGGCAGATGGGACACTGATAGAGTTTGAATCCTTAGGCTACTCAAGAATTCAATTGATTCATAACAGTCAGACGGATTCTGTGGACGTATATTTCAACACTGAATTGTACGCAGAAAACCTTCATTACAGAACGGCAACAAAATTTCTAAATATCCCTTCAGGAATCGAGATAAACATCTCCATCAGACCTACCGGATCTGATTTTGCTGATACGACCACTATGGAAAAAACCTTTGTCTTTGAAGAAGACGTCGATTATATCATGGTCTTGGTTGGTCTGGCAGGAGATATGGCTGATAGTTTGCAATGGATATTGAAAGATCATGCCAGAATTATAGCCAATGAAACGAATAAAGTTGATTTGCTGGCATTCCATGGTGGAAAAGGCCTTGACTCAATTGATATAAGTGTCAGAGATGGATTTACTATTTTTGAAAGTGTAGATTACAATGGATTTTCGCAATATGTTAGTGTGAATCCCCAGGATTATCTTTTGGATATTAATGCTACCGGCATTCAGGATGTCCTTTACAGCTTTTTTGGAGAGTTCGGTCCTTACGGAGGAAAGAGTATCACATTGATGACTTCTGGGAATGTTGACGGAGATCCGGATTTTACTTTGCTGGGAATTTTATCAGATGGAACTGTTTTCGAACTGGCTCAAAGAAGTTTTGCATACGTTCAATTTATCAATAATGCTTCGCTGGCAGTAATGGATGTTTATCTCAATGATACACTCTATCTGAACAATTACAATACACGAAATGCTACAGGATATATTCCTTTTGAAGCCGATACTGAATTCAGTTTTGCCTTCGCACCTGCAGATAGTGACGATGTAGATGATGCATTTTACAGTGTTGACCTAACACTGGATGGCGGCAAAAATTACATTCTGGTTGCAACAGGAAGCAGAAACAATGCAATGTTCCCTTTTGAAGTGATTCTCAGAGATGATGCCAAACAATTTGCGAGGGATTTAAAATCTATCAATCTTCATATTGTCCACGCAGCTGCTGTCTCACAAGCTTTGACATTCCGCACGCTGGATGATGTTTTGCTGGTTGATTCTATCGCTTATGGCGACTTTAGTGATTATTCGTCTTTGGATGCCATATATCAATTATTCAGAGTGATCAATGCAGTGACTGGGGATACCATGAACGTGTACGAATTGGACGCAAGGGAATGGGCGGGGCAGGGTGTCACCATTTTAGCCAGAGGATATTTAAGTTCGGCAGAATTTGAGTTGCTGGCAATTTTAAATGACGGAACGTTTTATCAGCTTCCAACACGCCGGTTCTCAAATATGCAGTTTATAGATATTTCTGGTACTGAAGATCCGAAAGACATTTATTTAAATGGAAATTTATGGCTCAATGATTTTGTTTCCGACAGTGCCACCACCTTCTTTCCGGTCGTTGCAGGCAGATTGAATGAATTTGCGGTTGCACCCGATGACAGTGAATCTTCTGATGAAGCTGTGTCAACATTTGAATACAATCTGTCCAGAGATACATTGCATACACTTTATCTGGCAGGAGGAACCGATGTTCCGGGATTTCCTTTTGTTTGGAAAATGAATAACAGGTCCAGAAATCAGGCAAACGTAGACACCCTGGTTGACATGAATCTTTTTCATGCTGCGCATACATTACCCAGAATAAGCACTAATATTACCAATATCGGAGCCTGGGCCACTAATCTCGCTTATTCAGAACTAAGCAATTACAGTTCTTATCAACCCGGTAAATATTACATTGAGCTTATCGAACAGGCTTCTGCTGCGACATTGAATACATATTATGTGGATCTGTCAGATATGCAGGGTGAAGCACTTCATTTCTATATAAAATCTCCGGAAACAGATACTTCAGAAATAAAATTATCTGCTGTTTTATCAGATGGAAGTATCCTTACTTTCCCTGTAGTTTCATTTACAAATGTCCAGTTTTTGCAAAATATTCCGGCACTTGCAGTAGATCTATTTCTGGATGGATTCAAATTGCTGGACTCTATACAGTATCTGGATGCAACCAATTTTCTCACACTGCCTGCAAATATTCCTGTGTTGCTTGAATGGGCACCTGCAGGTCAGGAACCAACAGACAGCCTGGGTTCTCTGGAATTGGCTTTTGAGGCAGATTCAACTTATTTAATAGTTTTCAATGGATTAACGGATAATGATACATATCCCGTTGAGTTATTAATCTACGATCAGGCACAAAATGATGGCTCAGATCAATTCTCTCTGGATATGGCAGTTTTTCATGGATCTGCCGGAACTCCCGCAGTGGATATCTCCATCAGGGGTGCAGATATAAATTTTGAAAATATAGCATTCAAAGAATTTGCTCCCTACACTTCCGTACCGACCAACAGATACTTAATCGATATCTCTCTTACAGGGGAAGATGAAATCCTATATACTTATGAGGCCAATCTTATTCCTTATGGAGGAATAGATGGGGTGCTGTTCATTTCCGGACAAATAGACGGACCTCAGGCGTTCGGACTATATATGTTGTTGAATAATGGTACTGTAATTCCTTTTGTTTATAAGCCACTTGCTAAAATTCAATTAATACACAATGCTCCGATTGGCAATGTGGATTTGTATTTGGGTAATGACAAGATCGTTTCTAACATGAATTTTCGGGAAGCTACGCCATTCATAGAATTACCTGCCCTTACTCCTCTGGTATTTGGATTTGCAGAGCCGGATAGTGAATCAGTTTCTGATACATTTGCCATGTTCACCCTCACTTTGGCAAATTCAGCCAACTACATTGCAATGGCAGCGGGAATAAGAGGATCAGCTGAGACTCCTTTTGATCTGAAAATTTATGATAAGGCAAGACTGATGGCTTTACCAGGTAACGTAGATATTCTTACATTTAATGGTATACCTGACTTTGGACCTATTGATCTGAAAATTGACGGAGGTACAATTTTATTGATGGATTCGTTACCATTTGGCGAATTTCAGGATAATACTACTCTGCCTCCTTTTGGATCATTAACTCTTAATTTAACAAGAGCAGACTCTGGTAATGTATCGGCCAAATATTTTTTGAGCCTCAGTGCTTTAGTTAATCAGGCTATAACTCTTTTTTCAAGTGGACAATGGCTTCCTGAACCAGATTTCGAATTGTGGGTTGCTTTAGCGAATGGCATAACTTTCCCTCTGGATATTATTTCTTCCACTTCCGAACTGCCTGCAGCTATCTCCGGAATGAAATTATTCCCTAATCCGGCCAATCAATCAGCACAATTATCGCTTGAGTTAAATACAAAACTGAGCGAAGTCTCCATTCAATTATTTTCTCTGAATGGACAACTGATCAAGTTCATCAGGTCCTCAAATTTGGAAGCGGGTTCGCAATCCATAGAAATTCCGGTATCCGACATAGCCGCAGGAATGTATAAAGTTTTGTTAAAATCTGATCAGGGTACAGTAAGCACTTCCTTATTAATCCTTAGGTAATAAAAGAGATTCGATTATAAAAAGCATTAATCTTTAAAGGAGCCTTCAGGGGCTCCTTTCTTTTTATAGTATCTCTGATTATCTTGCTTTCTTTAAATGGATACAAATGAGAATTATACTATCGCTGCTTTTACTGCAAGCCTTTCAACTTCAAGCTCAATACCCCAACAAGTCAAGCTTGACCCTGGAAAGCATCATGGCTGGAAATGACTTCATCGGGCATTCACCCTCTTCGCCATTCTGGTCGGTTCAGCAGGATTCTGTTTACTTTTATTGGCAAAAGCCGGATGACATCAGGTCTGAATTGTATGCTTATGTGATTAAGGAGCAAAAGAATGTAAAAATTCCTCTGGAGATTAAACCCCTGATTTATAGAAGACCGGATGTTTCACAACAATTGTTTGATGGCAGGTATGTGATGGAGCATCAGGGAGGGATCGCTTTATTCGACAAGCAATTCAGATTTCAAAGATATTTGGTTGAGTTTGATTCCAGAATTTCTCAAATTTCAATCCAGCCGGATAAAAAAGGCTTCTATTTTCTCATGGATCAGGTGTATTATCATTATGACTACATCAATGGCAGCATCAAATCACTTTACAAACTTTACAAGGGCAAAAAAGAAGAAGAAAAAAAGGACAAATCCACCTGGATAAAACAGGAAGAGCTCAAATTATTCGGGCATCTGAAGGAAGCTTCAGAAAAAAAATTGGTGCTGGATTCACTTAGAAAAGTGGAACAATCGGCCCGCAAATCCACTCCGGAATTCTACCTTGAAGAAAAAACCGGCAATCCGGCACTGCTTTCATCAGATGGCAAAGCTGCATTTATTATTTTATCCCAGCGCGAACCTTCCACTTCAACCGAGGTTCCAGATTTTATCGCTGCTGATGGTTATGTCAAGATGATGAATGCCAGACCAAAGGTGGGAGTGAGGGAGAACTCGCAGGAATTGTTGATGCTTTTGCCGGGACAAGATACCAGCATGATGATTGACTTTTCTGCGGTTCCGGGAATAAAGGACAAGCCTGAATATAAGCAGGAATATCATAAAGACAGCCTGCCTTATGAACCTCAATACAAACAAGCAAAGCCGATTTTTATAAGTGGTTTAATAGGCTCCGTAGATAGTACATACGCCATTGCAGATGTTTTCTCCAGAGATAATAAAGATCGCTGGATTCTTAAAATTCTGATTCCATCCGGCAAGGTAGAACTCATTGATCATCAGCGTGATCAGGCCTGGATTGGAGGGCCCGGTGTCAGAAGTTTTGGCGGAGGAGGAATTGGTTTTCTGAAGGACAATAAGACAATTTATTTTCAATCTGAAGCAGATGGTTACTCGCATCTTTACACTTATGACATTGAAAAGCAAAGAAAAACGCAGATCACTTCCGGTAAATTTGAAATAAATAAGGCTCAGCTTTCAAAAGATGGAAGGCAATTTCTGATCCATGCTAATAAAGAACATCCCGGCGTTTTCAATTTGTACAAAGTTAATATCAATGGCTCAGGATGGACTGCTATAACATCAGAGTCTGAAGGAAGGTATGATGCAGTATGGAGTCCTGATGAATCTTCAATTGTCGCGCTGTTTTCCCTTGCAAATCAACCAGCTGAATTATATATCCGGAAATCGGATGATAAATCTGCCTGGAAACAAATCACGCAATCAACTACTGAAGCATTTCGGAAATATGCGTGGCGCAAACCTGAATTCAAAACCTTCAATGCTGCTGATGGGGCAGAAGTTTATGCCAGGGTTTACCGCCCCAGAGAAGGTGTTAGCAATAAGGCTGCTGTCATATTTGTCCACGGAGCCGGATATCTGCAGAATGCGCATAAACACTGGAGCACCTACTACCGTGAATATATGTTCCATCAATTTTTAAGCGACAACGGTTATACAGTCCTGGATATTGATTACCGTGGCAGTGCGGGTTACGGTCGGGACTGGCGAACAGGCATTTACAGGCATATGGGTGGAAAAGACCTTTCTGATCATGTGGATGCCATTCCTTTTCTGGTATCTGAATATGGAGTGGATCCTGAGAAAATTGGCATTTACGGTGGCTCTTATGGTGGATTTATTACCCTGATGGCTTTGTTTCAACATCCAGGGACCTTCGCTTGTGGTGCTGCTTTACGGTCCGTCACTGACTGGGCTCATTACAATCATGGCTATACAGCTAATATTTTGAATACACCTGAAGAAGACAGCATAGCTTATGTCAGGAGTTCGCCGATTTATTATGCAGAGAATTTGGCTGATCCATTGCTCATTTTGCATGGTATGGTAGATGTCAATGTTCAGTTTCAGGATGTCGTAAGACTTAGCCAGAGATTGATTGAGCTCGAAAAGAATAATTGGGAAATGGCTGTTTACCCGATTGAAGATCATGGTTTTGTTCGTACATCTTCATGGATTGATGAGTATAAAAGAATTTATTTATTATTTGACAAATATTTAAACAAATAAGGGTCCAAAACTCGTTTCATCAATCGGAAAGTGTACAGAAAGAGTTTAAAATTATCTAAATTGCATTTAAATACCGCAGAATACAGTGGCAGACATTATTAACAAACCAGTGACTAAAGCATATAAATTCAGAGAGTTGCGTGTGTACGCTTCCACTGAATGGCTGGCTGATAATAAGAAAAAGTATCGGCAGGTATTTGACAGGGGAGAGACAAGCTATATCTATGCTGAATTGTCATTTTACAACAAGTTGTTTGACGAAGATTTTTGGGAAGTTTCCATATCCCTCAAATGCTTTATGCTCAGCAAAGGACGCAAAAAAGAAATTTGTAATCTGTCTTTCAAGCGTAAAATCAGTAAATACGACAACGTAGTCTATATCCGGGAAGGATGGGGGAATAAAAATCCCGGTGCTTTCTGGAAAAAGGGCACTTACTACTGGGAAGCCTGGATCGAAGGAGAAAGAGAGGCAACCAAATATTTTTACATTGAAGAAGCCGATGAGCCTATCAATCATCTGTTTAATCCCTATCTGGGATTGGATTCATTCAAACTGTATGAAGGTCCTTATGATGATATAGCTGAGGACGACAGGATCTATTACAAGACATTCAGCAGTGAGGAAACGCGATATATTTATTCAGAGGTTTTTCTGCAAAACATAAACATCGGTAAGGTCTGGCAATGTGAATTGTTTATCAAATTTTACAATGGTGCCAGAGAGCTGAAGGGTCAGGTGGTCCGGCTGCAGACAATAAAAAAAGACGAAGAATTTATTCAGATCACAGCCGGTTGGGGTTCTAATATTAAGGGATCATGGAGAGCAGGTTATTACACTGCCGAAGTGATTTTTATGGATTATGTTCTGGGGATTATTCCATTTGAAGTAGCAGATCATTTTGAGGCAGGAGTCTCAATGGTTACTATGCCCAATAGTGAGCATCCTATGTTGCTTCAACCTTATGATCTGGACAAATTATCTTTGGAGGATCTTTTAGTGCGGCTGGATAGTCTCATAGGGCTTCAGCATATTAAGCAGCAAGTCAGAGATCACGCCAGATACATCCAGTATTTGCAATTGAGAAAAAGTAAAGGCATTGAAGAAAAGGAGCAAATTGCCGTTCACTCAGTTTTCATCGGTAATCCGGGTACAGGAAAGACTACCATCGCAAAAATGATGGGTCAGCTGTACAAGAAAATGGGCATTCTCAGCAAAGGTCATGTAAAAGAAGTGGATCGGGTAGATCTTGTAGGAGAATATATTGGTCAGACTGCGCCTAAAGTCAAGGATGCCATCGAAGCCGCAAGGGGAGGAGTACTCTTCATTGATGAAGCTTATGCGCTCGCCAGAACAAATGACGATAGCAAGGATTTTGGTAGAGAAGTGATTGAGATATTAGTTAAAGAAATGAGCAATGGTGAAGGCGATCTTGCGGTCATTGTTGCAGGCTATCCCAAGGAGATGAATCACTTCATGGATTCTAACCCAGGTCTGAAGTCACGTTTCAAGCTCTTTTATCAGTTTGATGATTATCTGCCACAGGAGTTGTACAGTATAGCTGAATATGCCTGTGCTGAGAAAAATGTCACACTGGATGAAAATTCTCAGTTGGCTTTGCGCAAGATGATCACAGATGCATACAGAAACAGAGACCGGACATTTGGAAATGCAAGGTTTGTATATGATTTGATTGAAAAGGCAAAGCAGAATCTTGCTATGCGTGTGATGAGGTTAGAGAAACCCGAAGCATTGAATCCGGCTGAATTGAGTGCAATTCAATTACAGGATATTGAAAAAATTCAATTTAAAGAAGGTAAGGGCCGTCCGAATATTCCTATTGATGAAGTATTGCTCAAAGAATCAATGGATGAGCTGGAGAGCCTGATAGGCATGGAAAATGTGAAGAAGGAGATCAGAGAAATGATCAAACTTGTTCAGTATTATAAAGTATCAGAAAAAGATGTTCTCAATCATTTCTCTCTGCACACCATATTTGTAGGTAATCCGGGAACAGGAAAAACTACTGTTGCCAGAATCCTGACAAGAATCTACAAAGCACTGGGTATTTTAGAGCGTGGTCACATGGTTGAAACTGACAGACAAGGACTTGTAGCAGGATTTGTAGGTCAGACAGCAATCAAAACAGCTGAAAAGATTGACGAAGCACTGGGTGGTGTATTATTCATAGATGAAGCCTATGCACTAACTTCCAATGGTCCTGCGAATTATGCAGATTATGGGAATGAAGCCATCCAGACAATTTTGAAGCGCATGGAAGATCAGCGTGGGCAATTTTTTGTGTTTGCTGCAGGATATACCGATAATATGGAATCTTTCCTTAAATCCAATCCGGGTCTTTCATCCCGATTTGACAAAGCACTCCGGTTTGAGGATTACAATCCTGGAGAGTTGATTCAGATTGCCCGCAAGATGATCACTGATCAGCAATACAGACTGGATGAAGAGTCTGATCTGCACTTACAGGAATATGTCACATTCCTTTACAAATTCAGGGATAAATATTTCAGCAATGCCAGAAGTATCCGCAGCATGGTGTTGGACGCATTCAAACATCAGAATCTTCGCATTGCATCCATAGCACCTGAAGAAAGGAAAAATCTGGATTTATTCCTGATCACGAAAGAGGATGTCGAGCACCTGAAAGCAAATTCTGATGCATTTGTGTTTAATCGCAAGACGATTGGGTTTAAGTCGAAAGATTGAGTGGAAGAAGCTGCACCGTGTCCCCAACTCTAGGGAAAGCTACAAGCTTCAAGTTTCAAAAGAACAACCAGATGTGAGTAAAGTCTCCGTTTGTATCCAGGCGCAAGTTCGTACACGCTTTCCTCGTAGGGGCGCACGGCCGTGCGCCCCTACGAGGAAAGCCATGGAAGCAGCATTGGGTCTAGCTCCTCTAACAAACACACACACCTACCCACTACCCAATCGCGAGCTCCGTGGCGAGGCTGTGCTCGCCATCTAAGGAATCGCACATCACCTCCGAAATAATTGACTGATCTGCAGTCAAATATTTCGGAGACATCACTTTTTCATGGTTTATCCTATGAAAAAACACTCGTGGTGAGTGAACGCAGTGAATCGAACCATCACTTTTCCAGCCGAAGGCGCAGAAAAACACCTGTAGTGAGTTTATCGAACCATCACAGTCCCGTTGATACAATCAAATCCCCCCATAACTCAATACACCTGAAACCACTTCCTCCTGTAACTCACAATCGCCTCATACACCGACTCCTGATCAGAATGCGTGTAAATTACAACCCCCAGATCATACAAATCAATAAAGAAACATCCCCGCTTTCCGGATTTGCTCATATTTATCCATTCCTTTCTGATAGTTTTTGATTTTGACAAATTGCAGATAATCAGACAAGCTTGTTGCTGAGCGCCCCGGAGTATTTCATCTCCCAGCTTTAATTTTTGAGAATCTATATCACAGGCATCCAGCAAGAGGATAGATTTGTGTTGTTGATCTTTTAGCCCGGATAGAGTATCATTTTGCCAAAAGACAGGAGGTTCAGAAAGCTTCAGCATTTTGAAATGTGTTCGACTCAGTTCGTCCTTTTCAGAACCTGCAGATTGAATATTCAGACCAGCATTTCTGGCGCCATAGTATAAGGACAAAGCACTCATACCCACATCATCTCTTCCTGAGATGAACATTTGTTCCGGCTTAAACCATTTTGTAATTCTGAAAAGTGTGTGGTAGATTTTTAGCGGAAGGGGCTTTGTCTTTAAAGCCGGATGATTGGCCAAAATCATTTCATGAAGTTTCTGCAAATCGAGGTCGGCATAATATGTGTCATTATCTTCAATTACCTCATTTGTGAATGAAAATAACAATGGAGAATGTATTTTATACTTGTTCCCTGCTCTCAAATAAAATGCAATACGTCCAATGTTAAGATTCATACCATGCAAAATAAGCACAATTGTATATAACAAAAAGTAATATTCGAACGTCTTTGGAGAGAATCTGAATTATTGGCTTAGGCTTATGATTACTTTTTTCACTTTCGACCTATAGTATTACATCACTTCTGATTGTATTCGCACATAAGATATTTATACATCTGTTACCTGAAAGTCTACAAATTTGATTTACTAAAACAGTAAAAATTCGCAGACATATTATATGTTTGTATTACATTACTTTATAATATAATCCCCGGGGTATGTACAAAACACTTGTCATCAGTATTCTTTTCCTTTGTTTTTTTTCATTGAGTCTATCAGCTCAAAACTATAAAGCAGCTGTCGGAATCCGTTTAGGTACAGAAATCGGAATTACCGGTAAGTACAGGATAGGAGAGCGGTCAACCCTCGAAGGAATGCTACAGACAAGTTTCAGATATCCCTCTTCTCAATTCTCACTTTTGTACGAAAGACATTACCCAATAATCACAAAAGGATTAAATATGTATTTAGGTGTGGGACCTCATATTGGCTGGTATGCACCACCTGAAACTACTACCACAGATATTAAATTCGGTATCAGCCCGATCGCCGGCGCTGAACTGACCCTCGGAAAACTCAATTTCTCATGGGATATGAAACCCACCATCAATCTGGTGGGCGGCTATCGCATACTTGAACTGGAAACTGCCATCTCAGTCCGCTACATCCTCGTCAAGCGCACAAAAAAAGCCAAATCATCCAACTGGAAATTCTGGGAAAAGGGATCTTCCGGTTCTAAAAAGAGAGGAAAGTCAGGGAAGGCATAAGTAGAGCAACTTTGGTCGGGCCGAAGTGGTCAATTTGGTGACATCTTGCATCGCTGCGCTCGCAAGGTGACATCCTTTGCCTGCGGCAAATGGTGACATCCCCTAAATAAATTGTCTGCTATGCAGCCAATTTATTTAGGAGGTGACAGCTGGCGCAAACAACAAGCAGGCACGTACATACATTACAGCATTTCATCCTTTGGATTATTCCCGGCTCTATTGGCTGTTCTGAGTGTTTCATTCGGAATTTGAGTAGCCTCGTAGTTTTGCTCAGCGGGGCTCGCTTCACTACTCGGTTCACTTCACAAAAAAGGTACGTTTAGTACCTTTTTTGCTCGTTCATCCTGGCAGTTTGACTTTTCTCCTTTCCCTTCCAGGGGAAAGGCCGGGATAGGGTTTACACCCACAACTCTTCACGACCACACCGGCTGTTTGTCAGTAGCCTGCAGCTAGAAGCGGCTGTTATTCTCGCTCCTTATAGCCTATTTCCCGGCTGTTAACTTACCACTTACTCCTTACGCCTTACCCCTTCTTCCCGGCTGTTATTCTCACTAGCTATCATATATCCTTCTTCTTAAACACCCTCAAAGCTATCCAAACCGGGACCAAAATCCAAACCAATAAAATGGAAGTGGAGAAAAGCATACCGCTATAGTTGCCAAAGAAATCTTTGTACAAAGCACCGGTATATCCCATCAAGGCAGAAATGTCCAGCTTAAGAATCATCAGGATTCTTGCCAAATCTACAGGGTTTAATGAAACAAGGACCAACAATGTTTTGTCCAGCGGATATTCACCAAATGCATACACTACCCAAAGTAAAATTGCATCGTAAATCAGGGAGAAAAAGAACCATACCAGCAAAGTAACTCCAATGGCTTTTGCCTTATCTCTAGTCAGTACGGCTACTAAAAATGCCAGAGAAACGAACACAAGGGTCAGCATCAAGCCGGTATAGAGTAATGTGAGACTGCTGGAATTGACCCCGTATATAAGTGTCGGAAAACCTACGCCTACAACAAATGCAACACACAAAGAAGAGGCCACAGCAATATATTGTGCCAGAAATACAGTCTCCCGGCGTAAGGGCTGGGCCAACATTAATTCCGTAAACTCGTAAGAATTGTAAAAATGGATGGTCGTAAAAACCCCGCTGATCAGTGGGACAATTAACAATAAAATACTGAGCAGACTCAGGATCACTTTGGAGGTATCAGTATCCAGCTGGTACATAAAAAATGTGCTCAGCAACAAAAATGAGAGATAAAACAATATAAACCGGGTCCGTAATATATCGTAGAAGATGTATTTGAGTAATCTGATCACTGTTGCACGGAGTTTTGGTTCATCAAATGGACGATTGCTTTTCCAAGACGCTGCTCATTGGTGGATTTTTTCAAAGTATCAATAGTATCATTATAGATTATATTTCCTTCGTAAACATATACAAGGTCTGTCGCCAGATCATCCAGATCGCTCATGATATGAGAAGTAATAATGATTAATTTGCCGGCTTTCTTCTGCTGCAGAATTTTTTCTTTCAGAATTTCTACCGCGAGGGGATCCAGCCCTGCAGTGGGTTCATCCAAAATTAAAATGGGTGGATTGAATAAAAAAGCCAGAGCCGCACTAACCTTCTGTCTGGTTCCTCCGGAAAGAGTATGCATTCTTTTGTTTGACAGCAAAGCAAAATCAAAGAAATTATACAGCTCCTCGTCGAGGCTTTGGTTGCTGCTTCGGATATTTTTCATCATTTCAAATAGCTGTCCGATCTGCAAATTATCCGGATACCTTCCTGTTTGAGGCATATAGCCTATTTTTTCACGATACAGCCATGATTTTTGGATAGATTCTCCATCTACCAATATATCACCACCGGAAGGGATGACGAGTCCCAGGATTGATTTGATCAATGTAGTCTTACCACTTCCATTAGGTCCGATAAGAGCGTACACTTTTCCTTTCTCAAAATCCAGATCGATTTCCCGAAGCGCATGAAGCTTATTAAATTTTTTGCTGACTTTACGAATGGAGATCATACGATTTCATTTTTGGTGATAAATCTTTCAGATTTTCAGGAGTGACCACCGGAAGAGATTTTTCAGCCCTGTCTAGTATCATAACGAAAAAACTTCGCCACAATATCATTGCCGGCGGAACCTGTTCCACAATCATAGAAAATAAACTTACAGGCCTGTAAGGCACATCGCCAATGCCATTTCTGTCTCTGTCATAGCCCTGATATTTATCCCAGTAATTGTGCTCCAGCGTATTGAGGATAGTTTTGCCATTAGTTGAAATATCAAAAGTGTTGCCTTTGAAATTATTCTTGCTGAAAACATTATCATCACAACTTGCCATCAGTTTCACTGCATATCCGTTTTCCCTGAATTCATTCTTATGAAAAAGCGTGCGGCTGGTTCCTTCCATATAGATCCCGGTGGTATTGGATGAAAATGTATTAAATTCCACATGGCTGTCCCGGATGTCTTTTAACAGCATTCCATAGGATGATGAACCCCAGTTTTCCTCAAACTTATTGTATCTCATCGTGACATTGGTAGTGTACATTACCGCCACTCCGGCTCCATTATTTATAAATGAATTGTGATAATATTCATCGTCGTGAGAAAACATAAAGTGGAGGCCGTAACGCTTGTTTTTCCGGCTGATATTGTTTATAATTTTTGATTTGGTAACAAACTCAAAGTAGATGCCATCTCTGTGGCCCTCAATTACATTGCCCTGAAGGTAGGCATCAGTACATTTCCAAAGATGAATCCCGTTCCCGTGTTCATACTCATGTGCGCCATATGTCAGTAAGTAATTACATTCAATGATGATTCCTGAGGAATTTGAAATGTGAATTCCAAAAAATGTGTGGTGAAGGATGTTATTCCTGATAATTATATTATTTGCATCAAGGCATTTGATCGCTGCTTTATCTTCCATGCTGGATCGCCCGGTGTTAATTATTTTGAATCCCTCAATAATAACATCTGAAGCTGCTATTGTAAATATTTCATGCTTTAATTCACCATCCAGCACAGGGTGATCAATACCTAAAATATACAACGATTTAGTTATTACCATATTGGCTTCTTTATAAATCCCGGGATATACTTTGATAGTATCGCCATCCTTTGCAGTTGCAATTGCCCCAGAAATCGATTTCCCTGAAGTTGCTTTAACTTCTATTATATTAGCCTCCATCTGTAGCGGAACCAGAATACTGAGAAGTAATAATAAAAGGCCCCGGTGGATTGTTAAACAGTTCATTAGCTTGATATTATTCTGCTATTCTTCGCTAAACTTTTTCCAAACCTGATCCCAGTTTATTTCTTCAGCCTTCAATTGATCTCTGTGTGCCTGCTGTAATCTTCCAATGCCGAAAGCAGCAACTCTGCTTGCCATGGGAGTGCGCAATTCCTCCGAATATATGTAATTCGCAGTCTTCGCTTCAATAAGTTTACCCGGATCACTATAATCCAGTACATAGAGCGAATGCTTCTCCTGATCTGAAATTTTGTTCTCAACCATGTATTCGACCAGGCAATTTATATCGTCAAATTTGTACACCCGTCCTTTATCTGTTACTAACTCAGTACCAAATTTGGGATCCATAATGGTCATCTTGCACCAGGTACACATATCTTTTCCAAAATCAATCGGCTCCGGTTCCGAACTGCAGGCTGCAATGGCCAGACATAAAATGAAAAGGAAATTCCTAATAGGTAAATTCATAACGAGGTTTTTATTTTAACAGAGCGCTCATGGAAGTAAATTTCTGCTGCAGTTTCTTTTTAAATAATTCAATTAATAAGGCGGTGACAGCGAGCAGACCAGCAACTAATGCGATCCAGCCTCCTACAGCAGGTCCTGCGTAAGCTACGAAATTTAATAACTCCTTTGAACCCAGAAGGGGTGGCTGATATACCATGCCTGGCACTATGATTGCCGCTTTCGGATCCAGGTTGTGTCCATAATCATAACTCCAAAGATAAAAATCAATAAATCCTGCTGTTGCGGCTCCTACCAACACTATCAACCAAATCCAGGCAGCCGGTTTCCTTCCCCATATGGATAATAACAGGCCTGTTACTATCATCCCGCCTGCGATATAGGGCATGATCCCAAACTCCGGGAACATCTCAGTCTGAATATGCTTCATACCAATGTAATGGTTGAGCCCATTAATCGTATTGATATCTCCTGAAACCTGGTACAGCCAAATTTGCATGCTAAGCCATTCAGGATATTGCGGTGCCCAAAGATCTATCTGCCATATTGGGGTAAAAAAGAGAATTATCAATAGCAGGGATGAAATTAAGATAAGCCATCTCGATAGCGGCGTTAATTTAGTCATATCAATTTTATTAATGCTAACAAATAGAAGTATGCCCCGACTTGCAGGGCATACCTTTCTACATGTTATTATTTATTTTCCTTCTTCTCCATCGAGAGAATATTTTATCGGTACATTACTACCTTTCGGTGAGACTCTTATATATCCCTGCATTTCCTGATGCAGAGCAGAACAGAAGTCTGTACAATAGAATGGATATATTCCAACTCTTTTAGGCAACCACTTCAATGTTTGTGTGGCACCCGGCATGATCAATGTCTCTGCATTATCTGCTCCCTTTATAGCGAAACCATGAGGTACATCCCAGTCCTGTTCCATATTGGTAACATGGAAATAAACTTCATCTCCCACTTTAATACCTTCAATATTGTCAGGAGAAAAATGAGATCGTATGGATGTAAGATATATTCTCACGACATTTCCTTCTCTTACTACACGGGCATCCGCAGCAGACTTGACTGCATGGGGGTGCATATTATCTTCAATTTTGTAGATTTTTACACTTTTTTCCTTGATCAGACTTGCAGGGATAGCCTCAGCATAATGCGGTTCGCCGATCGTAGGGAAATCAAGCAATAGCTTCATTTTATCACCACTTATGTCAAACAATTGTGCAGAGTGACAAAGCTCAGGACCGGTCGGCAGATATCTGTCCTTTGTAATTTTGTTGTATGCGACTAAATATTTGCCATGAGGCTTAGCGGTACATCCTCCGGGAATCATTAAGTGACCAACAGAGTAATATGTAGGTGCTCTGTCCAATACCTGAAGTGTACTGATATCCCATTTCACGATCTCAGAAGATACAAACATAGAAGTATATGCATTTCCTCTTCCATCGAATTCAGTATGTAGAGGTCCTAAACCCGGTTTTTCAACAATACCGTGAAGTGCAGATTCATACTTCACAACAGGAAGACCATCATATTCTCCTTCAAAATCACTTCCGTTGATAGCGGTCATCAGTTTGGTAAATGAAAAGACAGGGATCATCGCAGCCAGCTTACCACTACCTACAATGTATTCGCCTGTAGGATCCACATCACAACCGTGTGGAGATTTGGGACAAGGGATCAAATAAACCAGGTCCTCAAAATCCCTGATATCCAGCTGAAGCACATCCTCTTTGATGGTGGAAGTTGTCATATGTGTTTTGTGGTCCAGTTTGTTGTGAGCATATTTAGCCTTCACTTTTTTTCCTTTTCCCGCTTTAATATATTCTTCCGCTTTTTTCCAGTTGACAGCCATGATAAAGTCCTTATCCTTTTGCGAGGCATTCACCTCCAGCAGACTGTAAGCTTGCTCTGTATTATAGCAGGAGAAGAAAAACCAACCGTGTGATTTACCTTTTCCGGCTCTTGCAAGGTCAAAGTTTACACCAGGAGTCACTAACTGGAATGCAATATCCATAGTACCGTCATCTCCGACTTTTACAAAGCTGATCGTGCCTTTGAAATTTTCCTTATATGAATTGATAGGTACATCTCTCTGAGCATCTTCACCCATAGGAACTGAGAAACGGGTACTTGCCACCACATATTCTGTGTTTTCTGTTATAAAAGGGGAGGAGTGATTTCCCGCACTATTTGGAATTTCAAGAATTTCTGCAGTTTCAAATGTAGTCAGGTCAATCCTTGCAATTCTGGGAGTATTATTTGCATTGGCGAATGCCCAGCGTCCATCATGCTCACCTTTGGTAGTGGAGATAGCGATATGGTGTAAATCATCCCATGGAACAAATCCATGTGAGGTATTTAACATAGGTTTTGATTCTTCGCTATAGCCATATCCATTCTCAGGAAACACAGAAAAGACGGGTAGAATCTTAAGCACTCGTCCTGAAGGAAGGCCCACTACGCTAATTTGCCCATTAAAACCTCCGGACACGATATTATAAAACTCGTCATGCTCTCCAGGCGGCACATACACTTTCGAAGCCGCATCACCTACGCTCACTGAACCCGGAGACTTCGGCCTGCAGCCCATCTGTAACAAAGCCAGGAAGATAAAGGCTATCACACCCGAACTGATTAATGAATTCTTTTTCATTGAAAAATTATTTATTGATTTTTTATTTAAATACTAAGATGTTATTCGGGTAATAATACCTTGTCAATGATGTACACCATACCATTTGAAGACCGGACGCTTCCGAGGATATTGGCGCCATTTACAGTTAGTTGATCACCATTTTTACCAAGCGTCACATTTTTTAGATTGACCTGATTAAACTGCCGTCCATCTTTGAACATCGTTTCCTGAATTACCCCGACAAATACATGGTACTCCAGTATGTCCTGAAGTTTTGCCTTATTCTCCGGCTCCAACAGACTTTCCACTGTGCCAGCAGGAAGTGCATCAAAAGCTGCATTCACAGGAGCAAATACTGTGAATGGCCCGGCATTGGACAATACATCGACCAGGCCTGCTGCCTGAATGGCTGTCACCAATGTGGTATGATCAGGAGATGCAACTGCCACCTGCACTACGTTACGCTGTGATTCGTCATCTTGTACTGCAGACTGACCTGCTTTGCTTTCTTCTGTAACAGAATTTTCATTTTCAGCCGTATCCTGAGCGCCACATCCGGCGAAAACAAGCAGGAATGCTACCATAAGTGGTCCAAAGATTGAAAGGTTTTTCATGATTTTGTAAGGTTAATTATTGGTTAGTTGTTATTTGACTGCCTCGTCACGCGTTTTAAGACGTTCTTCATCATTATTTCTAAAAAATTCGAGGATATCCCTTGCTTCGCTGACAGACACATTTTGATTGGGCATCCTTGTGAGACATTCTTCAAGTAAAGCCTGGGCAGTTGGATCTTCATCCAGCATGACATTTACATTGGTGATCATATTCATGATCCATTCAGGACGTCTTCTGTTAGTGACGCCTTCAAAGCCTGGACCTACTACTCTTTTGCCATCCAGCTTATGACAAGCTGCGCATTTCATGTCGTAAATCGGTTTACCTCTTGCCACTAGTGCCGGATCTACTCCGGTACCCAGGTCAACCGAAGTGATCTCTCCAACACCTTTTCCTTCAGCTATTGAAGATGGAACTTCTTTTTTTGCCGGAGCCTCGGTTTCTGATTCATTTGGCTTGGATTCTGATCCGCAGGCAAACCATAAAGCTGGTATAAACAGGGCCAGCATGACTAGTAATTTTTTCATAACATTTGGTTTAATAGATTAAAGATAAAATTGTCTTAATTAGTTTTTAATGACTTATATCATATATTAATATGATGTTGATCAACTTTGAAATATTCTGCCAGCATTAGCAGCAATCCCAGTGGTAAAAAGATGCTCGCAATAAAAATTATTTCGTAGTAAAATGGCAAAAAACCCATTTCTGCCCATAACATATTTCCCTGGATGAATAAAATGATTTCAGTTAGAAAGAAGCCTGAAATGAAAATCCTTATTCCTGCACGTCCGGTTAAACTGGAAATATTCATCAGTTGCTTTTCGATCAATACTCCTATTATAAAACATGAGATAGAACCCAGCATAGTGAGATGTATAAATCCCACCACAAATTGCCTGACTGTATATGAGATCACAGCAATCTGAGGTATCACGACACAAGCCTGAACCAGGATTTTAAGTACAAACGATATTAGGGCTATTGAAAAGAAAACTTTTACTCCAAATGCTGAAGAACGATACATTTTTTTCAAACCCTGATAAAGTAAAACTGCTCCTGCAAGCAGAGCTGTCAGCTGTATAAGAACCCCGGCGCCATTCAGGAAAAACAAGGTATCCTCCGGTGAGCTCCATGTAACCGCAAGTGCAAAGGTCAGGATGCATGAAATGACCATTAAGAAATAGAAAAGTCTGAACCTCCCGGCATGGATCTCAACAGAATGGGTGGAAAGTAACTTAAAGAGAATAGCCAGTGCACCAAAAGTGAACCATCCATTGAACTGAAAATGCAGGAAAAACTGAATGGACATATGATATAGGATGGAATTCTTCAGATGCAGCATCATCACCGGCCCAAGGTCCCATACTCCAAGTGTAGAAAGCAACATCCAGACAATTGCAGTGCGCATCAAAAGGCCTGAAAGATTACTTTTATATGGAATATGTCTCCAGATGAAAATTACAAAGACATAACTAGCAAGAATGTGGAGCGTAGAAAATATAATGGAGAATGCACCATATCCCTGAACAGGAAAGCTAATCATCATACCCACAACTGTGGACTGGGTAAACCAAAAAAGAATAGAATATTTCCTTTTATTTCGTTCTTCTTCGGGAATAAAAAGTAGCCAGATCAAACTGTAAAATGCCAGATATAACCATCCTAAAAGAGCAACATGCGAATGGCCATGCCTCATATTTTTGAAATCAATCCAATCCACTTCTATGATAAAAGCCAGGCGCAACAATAATCCCATAATGGCAGCAATTGCAAAATTTACCAGCGTAATGGCAATCCAGGATTTTAATTGTTTATGTTGACTTTCAGGCATTTCCTTGAGATGTGCATATTAAGGTTTCGATAATGTCCTTATTCAAAGTATATAGGTTCTGCTTCATATAGAATGTTTGCTATTCTTTAGTTATAGGTTGATTTTTCCGCCAAATTGTCAAAGGAATCATCATTCAAATAAGATAAAATTATCTTAAATTAAAGAACAATATTTTGGTTCCAAACTTACCGGTAAGTACTTCTTCAAGTGACTATCCTTTTTTGTTTAGTATAACTTCGTGTCTGTTAACTACGTAACCTGAGGCTTCAATCTTTGAGATAATCTCCTTTATTGTGGATATTTTATTGTCGAAGACTATGATGGCATATTTTTCCTGCAGGAAAACATTTACTGTTCGCACACCTTCAACTGCGCTTACTTTTTTTTCAATTTTCTGCACACAGCGTTCACAGGACATTCCATCTATATAAACTTTAATCCTAGTAGTGTCCTGTTTTAATGTATCATCAAACTGAAAATAGCCTGTACTTCCTGTAACAGATATGGGTATCAAGTTGGAGAAAACCAGAAGACCCGTCAGAAAAATGTTAATCGAATATTTCATAATTTAAGATATGGAAGTATGTAAATGTAATACTTTAATTTTTGTAAACAAAGGGATACAGAAATTTTCAGGTAACAACCTGAAATGGTTGTATGATATACTTATGCAATAGTGCTTACTATCTGTGTATTTGCTGACTACCAATAATTACTTTTCTAAACTTAGAATTATTTTCGGATTTCTGTTTTGTTTCATTTTCATAATGCTGTAAGCGTTTAGTTTAATTGAATGATTGGGAATTGATTCTTTCAAATCTTACCGTAAAATGTCGCAAAAAAGGCGGTTCGTATATTATTTTAAATCCGGAGGGTAATACATCCATTTCTTTTATTTCTTTGAAAATGTCAAGCACATAATCTATATGACTTTGAGTATAGACCCTCCTTGGAATCGCGAGCCAGACCAGTTCTTGTCTGGCAGGAACAAAAGTTCCGTTATCAAACTTTCCGAACATAACACTGCCAACATCTACACTTCTAATGCCTCCCTTCACAAATAATTCACAGACAAGCGCCTGTCCGGGAAATTCCTCGGGAAGAATATGTGGAAAAAGCTGTCCGGCATCTATATAAACCGCATGTCCACCTATAGGCCAAAGCACAGGAATACCCATATTTTTGAGTCTTTCACCCAAATACGCCGTGCTTTTGATCCTGTACTCAAGATAATCATGCTCAAATACCTCTCTGAGCCCAATGGCCATCGCCTGCATATCTCTCCCTGCTAATCCCCCATAAGTGGTGAATCCTTCAGTTAAAATAAGCTGGTTGGTGCACTTCAAACTCAGCGTGTAATCTTTCACACAGAGTAATCCACCTATGTTCACCAATCCGTCCTTTTTTGCACTCATTATAAAGGCATCAGCCAAACGCAGCATTTTTTGAGCGATTTCCCTGTAGGACCATTTCTCATATGCGCTTTCTCTTTGTCTGATAAAATAACTGTTTTCAGCAATTCTACAGCCATCCAGGATCAGAAGCAGATTTTCCCTGTCACATATATTCCTGACAGCTTCCACACACCCCATGCTCACCGGCTGCCCACCGAATGAATTATTGGTCACAGTGATAATGATACCTGCTATGTTTTCTTTTCCCAGTGAATGAATTGTTGAAGCCAGAGCTATCAGATCAATATCTCCTTTAAATGGAAGATAGGTATCCGGCTCCATCGATGCTTGCGGCATCAGATCAATTGCTATTGCTCCTGTGTTTTCAATGTTGGCGCGTGTAGTATCAAAATGGGTATTACTCAAAAAGTATTTACCCTTACCACCGAGAATGCCGAAGAGGATTCTTTCTGAAGCGCGCCCCTGATGAGTAGGTAATACATATTCCATACCACTCAAGTCTTTGACTTCTTTCTCCAGGTCCAGCCAACTCCTGGCGCCCGCATAACTTTCATCACCCATAATCATTCCCGCCCATTGCGCCTGACTCATTGCCCCTGTACCACTGTCAGTTAATAAATCAATGAATACATCATCTGAATTCAACAAGAAAGGATTATAACCTGAATTTCTCAATATTTCTGCCCGGTATGATTCAGTAGTTACTCTGACAGGTTCTACCATTTTAATACGGAAGGGTTCTACAAGTGTTCTTTGATTCATAAAGGATATCGTGGATATTATGGATTGCAAATGTATAAAAAAGATAAAAATATCTTTAATATAAGAAAATAATTTTCCTCACTTCTATTGATGATATTTATCAATGTCTGTATTTGCCAATATTGTAGGTACTCTGGCAATTTTAAAGCTAGACTAATCTTGAGTATTTATTTTAAATTAATA
Source organism: Saprospiraceae bacterium (assembly GCA_022841345.1). Taxonomy (GTDB): domain Bacteria; phylum Bacteroidota; class Bacteroidia; order Chitinophagales; family Saprospiraceae; genus SLDF01. The sequence continues at coordinate 9,500 of JALHRR010000052.1, read as the reverse complement.
AAGATAAAAATGTCTTAAATAGTTTTAAATTACAAATTGTTATAATATATTTGTCCGTACCAGTTGCTCATGACACTGCCCAACTTTATAAGAAAGTTTATTAAATCATCATCAGTGGCAATGCAAATCATAATTGTAAATAAAAATTGAAATTCTAGGCTATGGAAAAATTCGTCATAAAAAGAAATGGTAATTACCGCCCATTTAGCTGGTATAAAATTGAATCGGCCATTGAAAGGGGATTTTGCAGCGTCACACAGGAGCTGGACCCTCAGGTCATCATGCAAGTGTCGAAAGCCATTGAAAGTAAAGAAATTTGGGCTGTTGAAGAAATACAGGATATTATTGAAGAAGAAATTTTCAATGCCGGGCATTTCAGGGTCCTGAAATCATTTGTATTGTACCGGCATACGCGCAAAATGCAGAGAGAGCATTTAGAAGGAATGAAAGATAATACCACTTATGTTGATAGTACTCAGGCTATTGAAGAATACACGGGAAAATCAGACTGGAGAATTAATGCCAATGCCAATACATCCTATTCCAATGCCGGATTGGTGAATAATGTATCAGGAAAGATCATTGCAAATTTCTGGTTGGATGCAGTGTATAGTAAAGAAGAAGGATATGCTCACAGAAATGCAGATATACATATTCATGATCTGGATTGTCTTACAGGGTACTGTGCCGGATGGAGCCTCAGAGTGCTTTTAAATGAAGGATTCAACGGCGTCAGAGGCCGGGTAGAGAGCAGCGCTCCATCGCATTTCAGAGAGGCTCTTGGACAAGTGGCTAATTTCCTTGGAATATTGCAAAGCGAATGGGCAGGTGCGCAGGCTTTCAGTTCTTTTGATACTTATCTGGCGCCATATATTTTTAAGGACAATCTGAAATTTCCCGAAGTGCTGAAGGCAGTGAGAAGCTTTGTATACAACCTCAATGTGCCAGCCAGATGGGGTCAATCTCCTTTTACTAATATTACTCTGGATTGGGTCGTACCTGAAGATTTAAAAGGTCAAATCCCAACCAAAAACGATCTTCATTTATTTTCAGGGATGAATGATCCACAATTTCTTACAAGATTAAATGAAAGAGGAATTACTCACCCTGAAGCATGCACTTATGCTCACTTCCAGAATGAAATGAATCTGATCAATAAAGCTTATTACACGGTAATGACTGAAGGAGATGCTCAGGGACAGCCTTTTACTTTTCCAATTCCTACTGTAAACATAACTGAGCAGTTTGACTGGTACGGAGAAAATACCGATTTACTTTTTGAAAATACAGCCAAAATCGGCTCATCCTATTTTCAAAATTTCATAGGAAGTCAATATATGTACGATGAGAATGGCAACAAAATTGAGAATCCTTATGCTTATAAGCCGAATGCCGTGCGAAGTATGTGCTGCCGGCTTCAACTGGATCTGAGAGAACTATTAAAAAGAGGTAATGGACTCTTTGGGAGTGCAGAAATGACTGGAAGCATTGGCGTGGTAACCGTTAATATGGCTCGTCTGGGATATTTATTCAAAAATGATAAGCCAGGATTAATTAACCGCATTGAAATTCTGCTAAATCTGGCCAAATCCACTTTGGAAAAGAAGAGAATATTTATTCAGAAAATGTATGACAGAGGCTTATTCCCCTATACGAAGCGGTACTTAGCTGACTTTAGAAATCACTTTTCTACAATAGGTGTGAACGGAATGAATGAAATGATTCTTAATTTCTCCGGGGGACAGGATGATTTAACCCAGTCCAGTGGTATATCAATGGCTGCAGAAATACTGGAATTTATCCGAAAAAGAATAAAGGATTTCCAGTTGGAAACAGGCAATCTCTATAATTTGGAAGCATCACCGGCGGAAGGAGCTACTTACAGATTTGCAAAGGAAGATGCCAGGAGGTATGAGGATATCATGCAGGCCGGTATGGGAGAAAATATTTATTACACCAACAGTTCTCAGATACCGGTCGATCATACTGAAGATCCTTTTGAAGCTTTACTGCAGCAAGATGAGCTTCAGTGCAAATATACTGGTGGCACAGTGCTGCATTTATATATGCGGGAGAAAATAAGTAGTGCAGAAGCTTGCAGACAGTTTGTAAAAAAAGTCCTGAGTAACTTCAGGTTACCCTATATCACCGTCACTCCGGTGTTCAGCGTTTGTCCCAGACATGGTTATTTACCGGGTGAACATGAGTTTTGTCCAAATTGCGACGACGAATTAATCAATAAAATCAAATACAATGAAAAAAACGAAAATTTCTGAGATTGAATGGAAGCTTACAGATGAGGAAAGAACAAAATGCCTTGTGTACACCAGAGTGATGGGATATCATCGTCCGGTGGAAAGTTTTAATACCGGCAAAAAAGGAGAGCATATGCAACGAAAACATTTTACATCCTGCAATGACAAAACCGATCTATAATATTACGCCGTTTTCGCTCCTTGATTATCCGGACAAAATTTCCTGCATATTATGGTTTGCAGGCTGCAACATGCGATGCGGTTATTGCTACAATCCGGAGATCGTGACAGGACAAGGCATGATAAGTATTGGGGAGGTAAAGCAATTTCTCAGCACCAGGATTGGCCTGCTGGATGCTGTAGTATTCAGCGGGGGTGAATGCACTTCGCACAAAAGTATTTTTGAAATTGCCTCTATGGCAAAGGATATGGGTTTCGATATAAAAATTGATACAAACGGTTCTCATCCTTTTGTAGTACAGCGGTTAATGGATGAAATGCTTGTGGACTATGTTGCTCTGGATTTTAAAGCTTTACCTTCTCAGTTTTTAAAAATAACAGGTAAAAACCTGTTTCAGCCTTTTGAAAATACACTTTCCATTTTATTGGGTGGGAAAGTTGAATACGAAGTTCGGACTACAGTGCATACTGATCTGATTTCAGATGAAGAGCTGGAGATGATGGTATGGTATTTATATGAAAAAGGATACAGAAGCAAGCAATACTATCTGCAGAGCTTTGTCAATGGGGCAAAAACAATTGAAAAGCTGGGCTATTCAGCACCTTGTAGATTTGAAATTGGCAATGCACCTGCTGACTTTCCTGTTATCGTTTTCAGATGAAACCGATCAACAAATTTGTCAGCAGCGTGCATCACCTTCTCCCAAATTAAACCAACTTCTTCTTGTTTCTATTAAATCGGTTCAAATTGAATTGAAAATCAATTATTTACTGTTTCAGCCGAAATATTACTCATCGCTAAAGCTCCCGGGAAAAGAATATTATTTTCAAGATGAATATGTATGTGCAGGTCAGATTCAAACTCCTTCAGCATTGCAAATGCAACACTGTAGGTAGTGCAACCGTCAGCGGGAACTGTATAGCCGCCCGTCAAGTTTTCTATCTGCCTAAATCTATCTCCTTCCTGCTCATGATCAGTATTCATTACATCAATTATTTGTGGCAAAGCCTGAATTTCAGGGATTTCAGGGTTTCCTTTATCAAATCGCTGAGTTATGAATTTGATCATAGGAAATAAAACTTGTTCCTCTTTCGCCATATGTGTAAGGAGATCCTCAGCTGAAGCTGTAAAAAGCGACCTGACTTCAAACAATTCTGGATGTACATTTCCATGAACCTTGCATAATTTATCCAATAAATTGACAAGGAGAGGGGAATGCTCATGGACATATCTGTGATGGACTTTTATTATATAATCTACTAATAGATCCAAAGGCAAATCTTTGAATGAAATCAACCCATTTTCCCTTTTGCTATTGATGACACCTAAAAGTTGATCTATCAGTAAAGTCGGTGCTATATCTTTCTTTATGCACACTTCTCTGATTGTTTTATTTCCCTGACAACAAAAATCAATACCATATTTGCTGAATACACCTGCACTTCTGTAATCATGTGCAACAATTTGACCTACTGGTGTATGTTCATCAATGGTAAAAACTTCTGGACGATCTGATGCTATACTTATCATTTTATTGGGTATTATATATTAAAAAATTGTTATTTGAAATACTTGTTATTTGAAAATGCATTCATTCGTGTACTTGCATTTTGACACCTGCTCTGCTAAGGGTGCAAACTATTCACAAGTATGCACGGCTTATTGAGTGCCTCGATACAAATATAATCTTATTTAAGATAAAAAAGTCTTAATTAAATGTTATATTTGAGCGATTTTACATTATCATGACATGAAAGGTCTTTTCGGAAAGATCGATAACTGCACTTTTCCTGAAAACATGAAATATTTAATACATTTATGGCTTAATTAAGCTTCACTATCCGCAACTGCATTCATATGTCTCTTAGAATATTTTCTAGCTCGAGTGTTTACGCCTTAAGAGCCCTTATGTACCTTGTTTCGAAAAGAGAAAAGCAAAGGTATTTCAGCATCAGGGAAATGTCTGAAACGCTGGATATTTCCTTCCATTTTCTCACAAAAGCCTTACAGCCCCTGACGCAAAAAGGAATATTGGTGTCCAGCAGAGGCCCGGCCGGAGGGGTGAGCTTTTTAAAAGCACCGGAAGAAGTCACCCTGATGGAGATCATCCTGATATTGGAAGGAGAGGATTTTTTCAATTCCTGTATGCTGGGCCTGGATGGTTGTGGGCTCCAAAGGCCTTGCCCCGTGCATGGTGTCTGGATGGATATTAAATCAATTTTAATGAAAGAATTCTCTTCAATTTCCCTGGCCATGATAGGAGACAAAACCTTCACTCAGCATCTTAGGTTGATGAATGTGTAGGGTCATCTTTTAAATTAATTGTACTAAAAACCGGTAGTCTATTACGTTAAACTTTAGGCCGGTACTTATGGAACGAGTGACCTTGCTGCGCTGCGTTCAAAAAGTGAGATCAAGGTTCGCTTTGCTCATTGTGCCCCAGGCATCTACGAAATAAATTGAATGCTACGCATCAAAACATACAACTCCCACGTGGCTGTTCTCCTTTCCCTTCCAGGGGAAAGGCCGGGATAGGGTTCACACACACAAGTTTTCACGCCCACACTGGCTGTTTGCTAGAGCGGCAGCTGCTATTCTTCGCTTCCACCTTTCAGTTTCTTCCTGGCTGTTTCTCGAAGCTCGAAGCTCGCAACTCGCAACCTCCATCCCAGCTGTTTTCCCACCCACCCCCTACACTCACAATACATCCCGTGAGCTGAGCGAACCACATCCCGTGCTGCTGAAAGCGGCAAGCACACACGGCGCGCAGCGACACACACGATCTCTAGTTGTATCCCGCAGGCGCAGCCTACCTCTACCCGGCTGTTCAGCCCTGAGCTTGCAGCTGCTGTTATCCTTGCAGCTCGAAGCTCGAAGCTCGTAGCTTCTTCCCGGCAGTTTGCCAGAAGCCAGCCGCCAGAAGCCAGAAGCGGCTGTTATTCTCGAAGCTCGCAGCTCAAAGCTCGCAGATTTCTTCATTTATTTATTAATCATATATATGTTTTTTAATATTTATTCTTAGCTTCGCCGCTGGAACGATTCACAGGATTTATCCTTTCGTTTCGAAGTACTATAAATAAAGAAGAACACCGGATGGAAAATTATCAACAGCTTCTCAGAAAAATTCTGGAGGAAGGAGTAGATAAGTCTGATCGCACAGGTACAGGTACGAGAAGTCTGTTTGGATATCAGATGCGCTGGGACTTGCAGCAGGGATTTCCGCTTGTTACAACTAAAAAACTTCACCTCAGGTCTATAATTTATGAATTGCTCTGGTTTCTAAAGGGCGATACCAATATCAAATATTTAAAAGAAAATCAGGTCAGAATCTGGGACGAATGGGCAGATGAAAATGGCAATCTGGGTCCCGTGTATGGCAAACAATGGCGCAGCTGGGAAACCAGAAGTGGGAGAGTGGTAGATCAGATCGCAGATGCACTCCATTTAATTAAAAATCAACCTGACTCCAGACGTATCATTGTGAGCGCCTGGAATGTGGGTGATTTGCCAGATATGGCCCTTGCTCCATGCCATTGCCTTTTTCAATTTTATGTGGCAAATGGTAGATTATCCTGTCAATTATATCAGAGATCTGCAGATGTATTTCTGGGTGTTCCTTTTAATATTGCTTCCTACGCATTACTGACTCATATGATGGCACATGTGTGTGGATTAGAAGCGGGGGATTTCGTCCACACTTTTGGAGACGTGCATTTGTATAGTAATCATATGGAGCAAGCCCTTACACAATTAGAAAGAATACCCAGAAGTTTACCCGTTTTGAGAATCAATCCGGATGTAAATGATCTGTTTAATTTTACTTATGAAGACTTTACAATTGATAACTATGACCCATATCCGGCCATTAAAGCACCCGTCGCTATTTAGATGCGATCTAAATAATGCAGTCTTTACTAATATTTTGTTAAAATGATGGGCTCAATTGTATTTTTGCTGACCAAAGTATGACAATAGGACTTACTATATTTAAGAATGAATCATCTCATCAGATTATGTCAATGAATATGTTAAAATCAAAGTGGCTGACTGTCAAATTATTAACATTTCTTTTATTCCTCGTTTTGCCACTATTTGTACAGGCGCAGCCGGATATAGAGAATGGGAAAACCCTCTTCAGGAACTTGTGTGGTGCTTGTCACGCAAAGGATATGAAAAGTAAATTGACAGGACCGGCATTAGGCGGTTCTGAAGAAAGATGGGGAAATCAGGAAGATCTCTATAAATGGATCAGAAATTCCCAGGGAATGATTGCTGATGGGCATCCCCGGGCAGTAGAGCTTTGGAACGAATGGAAGCCAACTGTCATGACAGCTTTTCAAAATCTTACAGATGATGAGATTGCTTCTATACTGTTATATGTGAATGGAGTGTATACAGGAACATACGGAGCTCCTGCCGGAGTTGCTGCAGCCCCTGGAGCAGTAGCTGCTGAAAAGGAATCAAGCAATACCATCTACTTTATTCTTTTAGGAGTATTAATTATACTCGCACTTTTACTTTCTACTATTTTATCCAATCTGAATTACTTATCCAGAAAAGGAGATGGTGAAACTGATGTAAAAAGAAAAACATTATTTGATACACTTACCAGCAAGGGTGTTATCGCCTTTGTAATTTTTGCGCTCGTTGTTTTAGGTGGTTATACTACCGTTAATAATGCAATCAACCTGGGCAGACAACAAGGATATGCGCCGGAACAACCTATCAAATTCTCCCATGAGCTCCATGCAGGTACGCATAAAATCGATTGTCAATATTGTCATGACGGAGCGAGAAGGTCAAAACAATCTGTGATTCCTGCCGCAAATACTTGTATGAATTGCCATAAAGCCATTAAAGTAGGTTCTGAGCATGGAACCGCTGAATTGACAAAAATCTTTGCCTCTATCGGTTACGATCCATCTACAGATAAGTACATCGAAAACTATGAAAACCTAACAGAAGAGGAGATTGAAGCTGTATATAAAAAATGGATCGGGGATCAATATGTGCTGGAAAACGGGGGATTGGATAAAGCAGGGGAGGAAATGATGGAAGACCAGTGGACTGGTATCAAGACCTCTTTAACTTCAGATGTTAAGAAAAAAATTCAGGGACCTATCGAATGGATCAGAATACACAATTTGCCTGATCATGCATACTTCAATCACGCACAACACGTGTCTATAGGCAAAGTGGAGTGTCAAACCTGCCATGGTAAAGTTGAAGAAATGGCAGTTGTTCGCCAATATTCACCTCTTTCAATGGGCTGGTGTATTAATTGTCACAGACAGACTGAAGTGAAGTTTAATGATAATGAATACTATAAAAACTATCTCCGCTATCATGAGGAATTCAAATCAGGAAAGCGGACGGGTGTTACAGTTGAAGAAATAGGTGGGTTGGAATGTCAAAAATGCCACTATTAAGATTTTTATAAATAAGAGCCATTTTTCTTACTTAAAGGATATTGATATCAATGAAAGATTATACTAAAGCCTGGATAAGTGCAGATGACATCGAACAAACTCCTGAGTTTGTAGCCGGTGCAGAACAAGAATTTTTCAACCTCCCGGTGTTGAATGACCTTAGTTCTGACAATGTTGTCTCTAAGCAATCAAGTGGGACTAATCGGAGAGACTTCCTTAAGTATCTTGGATTCAGTCTGGGTGCAGCTACAATAGCGGCAGCTTGCGAAACTCCGGTAAGAAAAGCAATCCCATACGTGACTAAACCGGACGCAATAGTGCCTGGTGTAGCTGTGTATTATGCTTCAACTGTACTTCGTGGAGGAGACTGGGTTCCGGTTCTCGTAAAAACACGAGAAGGTCGTCCTATCAAAATTGAAGGTAATGCAGGAAGCAAAACTACAGGAGGCGGTACTAGTGCAAGAGCGCAAGCTTCAGTACTTGATTTGTATGATGTCTACAGACTCAGACATCCCGGTAAAGTAACTGAAAATGCCCAAATTGAAGAAATGACCTGGGATGAAGTAGATCAGGCAATCACTTCGAAATTGACTCCAAGCTCCAGAGTAAGATTGCTTTCCAATACTATCATGAGTCCTTCAGCTCAGGCTGCTATCAATGATTTTAAGAAAAAATACAGCAATACAGTTCATGTAAGTTATGATCCGGTTTCTGCTTCAGCTTTATTGGATGCCAATAATTTATCTTTTGGCAAAAGAGTTGTTCCTGCTTACGATTTTAGCAAGGCAGATGTCGTTGTGACATTTGGAGCTGACTTTTTAGGCACCTGGATATCTCCTGTAGAATATGCTCATCAATGGGCTCAAACCAGGAAAGTAGGCAGAGAAGGACAAAATACAATGTCCAGAATGATTGCTGTAGAAGCAATGATGTCTCTAACCGGCTCGAATGCTGATCACAGGGTATTGATAAAGCCTTCTGAACAGGGCTTAGCTATTGCAACACTTTATCAGGCTATAGCCTCAGCCCGCGGAGGAGCATCTCTTAGCACCGGTGGTTCTTTTGCAAATGAAAAAGCAAAAGCTCAAATCGAAATGGCTGCCAAAGATCTTATGGCTGCGGCTTCTGCAGGAAAAGGTACTCTGGTAGTTTCAAATTCAAATAATGTTGCTGAACAGCAATTAATTAATAGTATCAATTCACTTTTAGGCAATTACGGTAAGACAATAGACCTGAACAATTACTCACTTCAGAGACAGGGCAGCGATAAAGCAGTAGTTGACTTACTTGCAGAAATGAATTCCGGTGGAGTAGATGCCTTATTTGTATTGAATGATGCCAATCCAGCATTTGATCTGCCCGAAGCAGAGCAGTTTAAATCTGCTTTGAGTAAAGTGGGACTTCGGGTTTCACTTTCAGGATATCCCAATGAGACGCTTGCAGTTTGCGACTATTCATGTCCGTCTAGCCACACCCTTGAGTCATGGGGTGACGCACAGCCCAAAAGCAATGTTTACAGCTTAATTCAACCAACTATAGCTCCACTTTTCAAAACCAGACAATACGAAATGTCACTTTTGAAATGGTCAGACGCACTTCCTGTAGTCACAGGACAAGATCATCCATATCATGCCT
>JALHRR010000051.1 GCA_022841345.1 Saprospiraceae bacterium | reverse complement strand
ACGCTCTTCCGATCTCAGATTTTTGTAAAATTCCAATCCTAAATGATTTTTTCTTGCACTATTGACCATAGCAGCCAAAGCTTTATGGGCATCAAAACCCCGAATTCCCTTCTTCCAGGCATCATAAATAACCGAAACACTGTGATACCCGATCATGCAATAAGTCTCATTTCCGGCAAGTTCCCAAACCGGTAATAATCCACCTTTCTCATGATGGCTTAGAAAGGTCCGGATGAAATCTCTTGTCCTTTTAGTATCGATGATTGTTAGCAAAGGATGCAGCCCTCTGTAAGTGTCCCATAGAGAGAAAACAGTGTATTGATCATGATTCTCAGCAGTATGATTCTTCTTGTCCATTCCTCTGTAGGATTTGTCCACATCTGAAAACAGATTAGGAGCGATCATACAATGATAAAGGGCTGAGTAAAATGTTGTTCTTTCTGCTTCAGTTCCACCTTCTACCCGAATTTTCCCAAGCTGTTTATTCCATTCATCCTGGCAAGCTTTTTTATATGTTTCAAAATTCCAGCCGGGTGCCTCGGTCTGCAAGTTTTTTAAAGCTCCTTCATATCCGGTGGCGGAGATTCCTGTTTTTACAATCAGTGCTTCTTTGCCGCTGCCATCGAAAGAAAAATAAGCCCGCAATTCCTTCCCTTCCTGCATTTTTTTTGCATCTGTCCAATTGCCGGAAGATGAGATTCCGGATTCCTGAATGGGTTTTGAAAATTGTATATGAAAATAGACCAACTGATCTGTCGCCCATGCATTGGACCTTCGCATGCCTCTGATTTCTGTGTCAGAAACGATTTCCAAAGAGGAGGCCAGCACAGGATCTCTGTGTGCCAGGTCGAGGACCACATGCACCCTGTCCTGCTCCGGAAATTGATATTTATGAATACCCACTCTAGGCGTGGCTGTCAATTCAACTTCTATATTGCCTTTGTCCAGCAAGACCTTATAATATCCGGCTTCAGCTGATTCATTTTTCTTTGAAAATGAGGATTTGTAATGATAATTCCCCAGAAAAGGTGCTTCAGTACTCGGCATGAGCAATATGTCTCCATAGTCAGATACTCCTGTTCCGCTCAGATGTGTATGAGAAAATCCATAAATAATGGAATCAGAATAATGATATCCGGAGCATCCATCCCATCCATCCAGCCTGGTATCCGGAGAAAGCTGCACCATACCAAATGGCATGGTAGCTCCCGGAAATGTATGTCCGTGCCCATCTGTTCCGATGAAGGGATTGACGGTGGAAGCGTAATTTTTCTCCTGAGCCTGCAGTTTTAAAGAAATGCTAAATAAAATACCAATGAAAAGGAAAAGCTTCAGGTAGAAAAATAACGATGACATATGCCCGTTTTTTAGTTTTAACTATTGAGATTTGTGATCTGGAACCCGTAAATTAATTAAATTTTCTAAATTGACCGGATAGAGAAAATGAGCCACTCCTTTCCGGGTCCCAGGTAAACTGCCAAATGCTTTTAAAATGCAATTATGAAAAAGTGCTATTTATTGATTTTAAGTTTTGCTTTGCTATCCTTTTCATGCGTGAAAGATGATCCTGAAGATACAGATGAATTAAATTATCCCAAAGAAGTTAGTTTCATGTATCTGGATTCAATGGTAACTTACGGTGTAGTGCTGAGGGAATACACCAGAGATGCCAACAATGATTCTCTGCTGACTCCTGTAAAAAAACTTTGGCTGGATCGAAACCTGGGAGCACATCGGGTTGCAATTACTGAAAATGATTTATTGGCAGCCGGTGATTTGTTTCAATGGGGAAGAGATGATGATGGGCATCAATTAAGAAACAGTGATACTACTCATACTATCTCAACTACTTATAATCCGGCTCATAACAAATATATAGCAGCACCACTAAACAGCAATAATTGGCTGAGTCCTCCTAATTATGAATTATGGAATGGGCCTCAAAACCTAAATTGCCCATGTCCTGAAGGTTGGAGAGTACCAACTAAAGAAGAATTGGAAATGGAAATGAATTCCTGGAATCCCAGGCATAAAGTTGGAGCCTTTGCTTCGACCCTGAAATGGGTCCCGGGCGGAAACCGTGACAACCATGGGACTGAAAGGTATACCGACATTTGGTCATTTATATGGTCTTCAACTATTCATGATAATGAAGCTTATAAATTAGCTATCATTTCTTCCGATACCACAGAAATTATTACATCGCCCCGGATTTTTGGCGGATCTGTACGCTGCATAAAAGACCCATCCTGATTTGAGGCCCATTGGAACTGTTTGAAAGTGTTGAATAAAGTCAAACGAATTTTCTGACATAGTAACAGCTATATTGTAATTGCTTAAGCCATTCATAGTTGAACACCTACGGAGTTCAGGTTTAGATTCCAAACTACCCCGGGCTACGCTTCACTTGCCCGGGGTTATCCACATTAAACTCCTTACGGAGTTGTGTGCCAAGTGGATTAAGAGTAATTTTAGGATTGATTTTGTCTTACTGGACGTTGGCTGTTAAACCCGGCCTTTTAAAATTTCCGTAGCTTTTCAAGCTGCTCGCAACACAGTTGTCAAACTGAATTTGACGACTAATAAGCAGGCAAGGAAGACGAGCAAAGTCGAAAATCTCTTGTTTTTGCCAATTCTTGTAATAGAAATATAAGCTTGATTATATTACAAATTAAATAAGCGAGCGGCTTTGCATGCGCTGAGTGGAGAGAAGCGTAGAAAACAAGGAAATTTTAAACAGCCTTGATCTTTTGTTACTTTTGCATCAAGGCAAAAGTAAAAGAAAAATGAATATACACACCGCAGTAAAATCATTAAGCTGATGCTTTTGAAATCCAAAGTTGGGTAACCAGATAGACTTTGAATTTCTAAGGATTCAGCTTTAAAGAGACAACAAAAAATCTTACTTTTTCACCCACCCCGGCAAATGCCCCAAAACAATATCCTTCATCGCCTTCACCCACTCAGGATGATCATTTAAACTCGGCACAAGATCCAGCTTTTCACCTCCCAGCTCAATAAATTCCTCATGATACTCATCTGATATTTCCACAGTTGTTTCCAGGCAATCAGACACAAATGCAGGACAAAAAACAAGCATTTTTCGATCGCCGGCATTATATCTTTCTTTGATAACCTCGCTGGTATATGGCTGTATCCATGGATCATTGCCCAATCTGCTTTGAAAACAAACAGTATATTTTTCAGGTGGAATGCCCAATTCTTTGGTAAGTGCAGTAGCTGTTCGATAACATTGGGCAGAGTAGCAGAATCTGTTGGCATCACAGACTTGCTGACAACAATTCTCAGACTGCAGACAGTGATTGTCAATAGATGCCTTTCGCATTTGCCGCTGAGGAATACCATGAAAACTCATCAAGAAATGATCGTATTCCCCCAAATTAAATTGTCGCGCATTATCTGCAAATACTTTAATCATTCCAGGATGTTCAGGGTATGAATGCACCAAATGCAATTCCGGAACTATCTGATATTTTGATACAATTTCCAGGACTTTCGCATGAACAGATCCGGTGGAAGCAGAAGCATATTGTGGAAACATTGGGAAAACTACAATTCTGTCCACACCTGATTTGATCAATTCATTCAATCCATCTTCTATAGAAGGAGACTGATACCGCATGGCAAGAACCACTTTAAATTCAGATCCCATTTCTTGCTGCAACATTTTCTCTACTTTGTATCCATACACTTTGAGAGGGGAGCCTTCAGATGTCCACAGTTTTTTATACAGCTTGGCTGATTTTTTGTGTCTAAAAGGAACGATGATGCCACGTACCAGTAAATTTCTGGAGATGGGAGCAATGTCGATAACTCTTGGATCGAGCAGAAATTCCTGTAAATACTTGTACACATCTTTGGGTTCCGGAGAATCCGGAGTGCCGAGATTTACAATTAAAATACCCGTTTTTGGTCTGATCATAGTAGCAGAATATAGCTCACAAACAGTTTAATTTGTAATTGGTTGATGGAGGAAATTAACGCTATGAATGATTCAGGTATATAGAATCAAAATAGTAGTGTTACTTCTTCTAATTGAAATCATTTGGAATTAACTACTTCTAATTGACCTCAAGCCGGTCGGGCTTTTCTTTTTTTTCAACAGCCAAAAAAACAAAAAAAAGCCGCCCACTGTGTAGCCTAAGCCTAAAAATGCGTTTTCGCTTCACTATGCCCGCTAAACTCGCCTTAGCATTTGTTGTTCCTGTTTATTTCTCTCAGGTCATCTCCATATCTGCTCGGCATTTGTGAGTGCTCACACAGTACCGGTCATGGCCGCTTCACTCAAAACCATTTTATACGTCTTATTCTACAAGGTGGGAACCTGCTCCTACCACCGAGTATTTTTTTTGGAACAAGTCCGAAAACTGGAGCTATGACACATTAATCATCACTACATCTAAACTGATAAAAGTTTCTTAATTATTTTTTATGGATTTTAACCCTTAAGGAAAATCTGATATAATCCATCACTTGTTGTAAGACGGATTAAATAAATACGTCCTGCTGAAGATTGCTGATGCTGCTGAAGCTGAAGATTTTGTATTCCTGCCGGCAAATTACTCCATGAATCATTCGAAATTGTATTTCCCAATATATCCATTTGAATAATATTCAGATCTCCTGATGCCGGTAAATTAACTTCCAAAGTGCAATCAGATTCACATGGTAAAGGAAAAATTCTGCCCTGAAGTTCATAGCTGAACGACACATTTTCTGTAGAAGAAATGATGCAATCATTTTGAAACTCCGGACAATAAGCTCTCTGAGCAGCTGTGCAATCCAGAATAAATGGATTTTCTTTACCATCCTGGTATTGGGCAATTAATTCATTTCTTTCCCATTCTGCTGAATCGACCGGATCATCAAAATGCCATTGACAGAGTGTAGCTCTTTGGGGTGCAAAAAATGCAGGATCTGCAGCATCTGCTTCCGGTCTGTAAATGGTATAAAAGTAAAACATAGCCCTGGCCACATCACCTTTCACTCCTTCTGCCGGCTCAAAAAATCCCTGGCCTATTTCTGAATACAAGTCCTTATTAGTTGCAGGTATATTTGCTGTCTTGATAGTTTTATAATACCACCAATTAGACTGCGGATCCGGAATATCGCTGAAGGGAAGATTGCCTCTGTCATTATTCACATTTTCCCTTGTCGGAAAGATATGGTACATATTTGCTTCAGCCTGCACGTGTGAGGCGCCTTTGGATCTGGGCCAGAGATGTTCAGTATTTAATCCTTTTGCAAATGCATCCTCAGTAGGATCCTGGTTGGGGTCTAGATAAATAGTGAAATCAGTGTAAAGGCAGCTCAGACTATCATTTTCTACAAGAATTCTTGAAAACAGCGTGTCTCGTGCATCTCCGTATGAAAATACAAAATTGGGCCGGAAAGCTTCCCGCATCGCATCTGCAAGCGTTTCTCCACTCAAGCCGGGAAATACAGCAACGTGTTGTGCACGGATGAATCCAGCATTCAGAAAAATCAGAAGGAAGAGCACAAATTTAAAGCGATACATGAGTTGCCGGATTGATTGCAGTGACAAAGGTAGCAAACTCGTGGGAAAGGAGGGAAAAGGACTGCTACGAACGTTTGGATTGGCATGTTAAATTTGTGATAATGATAAAATGCAAGGTAAAATGCCTGAATGATTTGTATCAATATTAGAGAAATAAATATGTGATTCAAGCATTATTTCATAAAAACATGCGAGTGAACACTTTTACTTTTGACCTGTATTATGATTTACCGGAGAAAAGCAAAGCAAATAGAAGACGATACATGAATCATTAGCTGCTTTAGTTTGCTTTGATTCCGTAAATAGATTATCAGGAATTCGTATATTGCATAAATATTTGATTGATTAAATCAAAGAACCTAAATCATGAAATTTTATTACATCTTATTGGTAAGCCTGTTAATGTTGATACTTACAAGTGCTTGTCGAAAAGAATCAGGTTTAATTCCTGACTACAATAGGGGAGAGCCATACTATAGCGATGTGCCCATTGAGCATCTGTGGTCACAGTCTGTTGAGCCAGGTGAGAGAGAAAACTTTCTTAGAGGGGTAAAACACACCTCAGACATGATTCTTCTGATTACGTCGCGCTGGTTGGGGGCATTTTCTATGGAGACTGGGGCGATGCTATGGAAATATGAACCGGAGCATGATCAAACAATCTGGGAAGATTCAGATCTGATTGAGACAGGAGATAAGCTGATATTGTTCCAAATCGGATGGGGAATTATGACAATTCTTGATAAAAATACAGGGCAGTTAATTGAAAGAAAAAGGTTCTTTGATATGCCGGGCATTCAGGGATGGCCATCATCAGTAGAAAAATGGAATGACAAAATTATTGTTTATACCAGGCATTTTTATGAACCTGGTGATGATATGGGTCTTCATAATGTTTATGAGTTAGATCCATTTGACATGAGTGTTAAATTATTAGCCAGCGAAGAAGGTGTTCACTCTAGTTCTCATGTAAAGAGAATCCTTATAGACACCGTAGACTCGAAAGCATATGTTTACTTTCGCGCTGATAAAGATGGTATCCGACAAATGAATTTTCTGGAAATAGATCTTGTTAACCAAAGCTACAGAAAACAACGCATTCAATTAACATTATCATTACATGCTTACGTGCCTGTGCACATTCCTATGGTTAAACAGAACAATCTTCTTCTTATTGAGCTGGGTTCAGAATTTGGTACTACAGCTATTAACATAGGAGATGGGTCTGTAGTTTGGAATAAAAAAGGAGGGGTGGTTGCGGGTGATTCAGAAACTTTTTATCCATTTTATCATGAAGGCAGGCTTTATTTATCGTCCATAGTACAGTTTTTAAATGTCGATATCCTGACAGGCAAACAAATATGGTTGAATGAGGGATATTTTATCAGCAGCACTGGAATTGACTTCTATCCGAACAAAGATTTAGCTATTAAATATCATAATTACCGCAGCTCTTTAGGAATATTGGACCTACACGATGGGTCTATGCTCTTAAAATTGGAAGCTTCATCATTAGGTGATGCCAAACACTTCACAACTAATCCATTATATATTGAAAAACTGGATGCATGGGTGGTAGGAACAGATGATTTTACACTGCATTGCTTCAAATGGCCTTTTAAATAAATATAGAATTTTAATTATGAAATTTAAATACATCTTGTTGGGAAGTCTTTTAATGTTGCTCCTTACAAGTGCATGTCGAAAAGAATCCGGTTTTCTTCCGGACTATGATCCACAAGTACCATATTATGCTAGTTCTTCATTTGAACATCAATGGTCACAGACACTTGAACCAGGTGGAGAATTTGACAATATTGCTAGTCTGAAAACAACTTCGAATTTGATTCTTTTAGTTTCATCCAGAATGATTCAGGCAGTTTCGATAGTCGATGGGGCTCCAGTTTGGATTTATATGCCTGAGCCAGGTAATGAGATACTGGGAGATTTTGAAATCATCGAAACACCTGATCGGCTTATGTTTTTTCAGAAATCTGGGGGAGGATATTTTACAGTAATAAATAAAACGAATGGGGCTTTTATAGAGTGGGGAAGGATGTGGGATTTGCCCGGCTTTGCAGGATCACCGGTATCAGTTGAAAAATGGAACGACAAACTTTATATTTTCTCAATAGATCGTTTGGCTCCGGGAGGTTCAGAAGTTTTGAATCATATATATAAACTTGATCCTGTCAGCAGAGAGCTAACTTTATTAATTAGTGTAGAAGGATCTAACTTCAATATTTATAACACTCCTATCTTGATAGATTCCAATTCTTCAAAATTGTACGCAACATACAAGAAGCGGGAGAACGGGATATATTTTTTGAATTTTATTGAAATTAATCTTGAGGACGATACGTATCGGAATGTAAGGATAAAGGATTTTTCTACGGATGACGCAACTTATGGTCTCCATATCACAAAATTAGGCATATTGGATCAAATGTTATTGACTGGATTAGATAATGATTCCGGATTTGCAGCAATTGATACGAGGGATGGCTCCATCATATGGACACTTCCAATTTCTGAGTACCATCCCTACACTAATGCAGGAAAGATTTATCTGCTGGAGGGTAGGGAGCTCATATCTGTAGACCCGGATACAGGTAAAAAATTATGGTCAGCTAAAGATATTAGCTATAGTGACTTTAATCGACATTTAGTTTTTCATCCAAATAAAGCTATGGCTTTGATTAAAGGAAACTATAATAAAAATCTCAGTATTTATGATCTCCATGATGGCAGTATATTGGGGAACCTTGATGTAGCTGACATGGGCGATGCCATTTATATTGCAGGAAATTCACTATACATTGAAAGTCAGGACAAGATAATTTTGGCTACTGATGATTTTACACTGCACTGCTTCAAATGGCCATTCAAATAATTGAAACTAAAAGTTATGAAAGAGTATCAATACATATTATTACTGATTTTGAGTTTTACCGGGATGACACCTCTTGCTGCTCAGCCTGAATTCGGGATACATATTGAATCAGGATTGTCCGGTTTAACTAACAGGACAAAGTTTCTTTACAAACCTGATCCCGGATTGACAGACATTTCTTACCTGCCTTCATGGAGTTTTGCTGTTGAAAGCAGGATGCATTTTGATGCAAAGGAAAGTGCTTTTGGAGTTCAGGGGGGATATCAATTTATGGGTCATCGGATACATTCAGAAGAAGAAAGAGAAAGCTACAACTGGACATACCGCAACGTAAATCATGTTCATCGCGTCCATGGTGTATACTCTGGCATTTATCTTTGGCCGTATATCCTGAAAAGAGGGAATCAGTATTTGACACTGGAAATTAATGTGGGATTTGCTTTTAACTTCTTTCGTGAGCAATTTTCAAGCGAAACCCGTAGGTCATTCTACGGGGAAGAAGAGCAATTTAAAAGTTATGAAGGAGACTACCTGAAAGCAAAAAATCGGGAAGAATATGAATCGGACCTTTTATTACGTCCCGGATTGGGAATTATTTATGGTATTAATGCGGAACGACTAACTTATAACTTTATACTTTCATATCAAAGGCTTGTTACATCCAGGGACACTCCCGAATCTCGCTTAAATACTAATTTTGGTGAAATGCAAAGCCTCAGGCTGGGTGTAGGGATTATCTGGAATAAGAAAAAGCAATCTGAACAGGATCAAATACCACTTGAATGATATTCGCAGAAAATCAATTTTCTACCACTTAATTAATTATAATTGCATGTAGTAAGTCTCTTTAAAAGATTCGAAGCATGTAATTATGTCTAAAAGATTATCCCTAAAGTTTAAGCCCTCCACCTGGACAGCCGAGCAGCGTCTTATGGTTATTTACAAGTCAGTCTGTATTTGCTTTCTCATAGGCATTTTTATCACGCTTCCGCTGTGGCATCATGATCGTTTATTTCCAATGATACCGTTTCATCCGGCACTTTCAGACCTTGGGGCAGGCGTTCATTACTTTTTACTTGGCCTACTCCTTCTGATTACTATTGCCAATATCATCCGAAAGAAAAGCTCGCTTGTAATTGCATTAATCAGTATTATGATTCTCTTAGTCTTATTGGATCAGATGCGATTACAGCCCTGGGTTTACATATATTTTCTGATGTTCATTCCTTTTATTTGGTACTTCCGGGTAAGGGATAAAAAGGATAAAAGCAGCAGCCAGCAAGTGCTCAATTATATCCGGATTCTGCTGATCGGGACCTATGCCTGGAGCGGATTGCACAAGTTTTCTACAGAATTCATAGAGAATGTATATCCGTCCATGATGATGGGCTTGTTTAAAGTAACTCAGGATTCACAGTTGCTGGAGATGAAAGAACTGGGATATGGAATGGCAATAGTCGAATTACTGGTTGGATTGGGATTAATATTTCCTTCCACCAGGAAGTGGTCGGTGATAGTAGCGATAATCACACATTTATTAATCATTGCATGGATCTCACCGCTTGGGGGCAATACTAATTATGCAGTTCTTCCCTGGAATGTTGCGATGATCATATTAATAGTTTTCAGTGCCTACAAAACGAAGGAATCCACTCAACTTTGGTCTTCCGGACATAATTCATTAAAATGGAGCACTGCTTTACTGATTCTTTTTGTCTGGATAATGCCGGCTTTAAATATTAAGGACAAGTGGGATGCATATTTATCTTTCAATCTATATACTGAAAGGATATCCCACATGTTCGTGGCTCTCAGGCAACAGGCTATTGATGAACTCGACCCCCAACATATGGGATATCTGGCTTTTGAGAATTTGATCGATGAAGGTAAGGTCATCGATATCGAGCGCTGGTCATTTGAGGAAATGAATGTTCCCGTTTATCCTTCCCCCAGGGTGCATTGTGCGATAGGCCGATATTTTTGCAGCAAGGTCAGCAATGAACAAAATCTTATGCTGGTGACATATCGCAAACCATTTATTAATGGAAATTATAAATTGTTTTATTGCAAAGACTGCTGAAATTAGAAGTTAGAAGTCAGAGCTCAGAAGTAAGAAGGCAAAAGGGAAAAGGAAAAAGAGCCAAGGCAAAAGGAAAAAGAAAAAGAGCCAAGGCAAAAGACAAAAAAAAGGGAAAAAGAAAAAGGAAAAAGAGCCAAGGCAAAAGGAAAAAGAAAAAGAAAAAAGAGCCAAGGCAAAAGAAAAAGGAATAAGGGATAAGGCATAAGGGATAAGGCTGTTAATGGGCTGGCGGGCTGTTTCATTCGCTAATTAACTAATTCACCAATTCGCTAATTTCTTCAACCCTCACACCCTCAATCTTTCCAAACTAATCGTAAAAAAAACTCACACCCGCAACCGCAATCTTATCAATCTTCCCAAACTCACCACAAAAAACCCACACTCGCAACCCCAATCTTATCAATCTTCTCAAACCCCCACAAAAAACTCACACCCACCACATCAATCTTCCCGGAATTATGTAATTTTAGCTTTATAATTTACCTCCAGGTAAAAAAATAGACTTTACTACTAACAAATTCCAAATATTCGGGTATTTAAGTTGTAATCTATTTTTGTAAAATAGCAGCCATATTAATTAATGCAGAAGCGCAGATACATAAGTTCGTTTCACCTTTCGGGGCTCATATTTTTATGCTTTATCCTTAGTTGTACCAAGGAAAATATCATTATCGACCCGGACAACGAGCCGGTTTCCACCTTCAACATCTCCCGCATCAAGATCGAAAATTATGTCAACCGAATTTACATTGACATCATTGGCCGTGAACCGCTTAAAACAGAACTGGCAGTAGAAGTTGCTTATCTTCAGGATAATGCCCTGAGTCGTGAAACCCGCGAATCCATCATCACTAAGTTAATGACCGATACTACTTACAGGGAATTTGAAGAATCCTATAAGGCCGCATATGTATTGAATTTATATACCCTCGCCAAAGTCAGATCTCTGGAAGGAGTGGCTGACGAAGAAATAGAGCAATTCATGGGAATTCTTGCATTCGGTGCGTTACAGGATTCACTATTGATGAACTGGGATGCATTTTATAAAAAGAAGGCAGAAATCTACAGATATGAAGTTGTATTGAATAGCAGACATGCATTGTATGACGGAATCATGAAGTATCACGAGATATTCACAACGATCGTTGACAATGGTATTTACGATCGGATCAACATGAATACATTCAATTTTGTACGCGCAGTTTATGACGAGTTATTATGGAGATTACCGACTGATCAGGAACTAAGTGTTGCTTTTGCTATGGTGGAAAATAATACACCGGGTATGGTATTTGGCAAAATGGGATCCAGCAAAGCGGATTTTATTGATCACTTAATCAGCTCTTCAGCTTTGGCTGAAGGAATGATTATCTGGGCTTTTCAGGTGTTTTTGAAACGACCACCCACTCCTCAGGAAGTCATCACTTTTCTTCCTGAGTATATAGAGACTAGAGATATTAATTTCATCATCACACAAATTCTGGTAACTGATGAATATGCAAATTTCAGGTAAATATTTTGCCATTATAATTCTACTGGCAGGAAGCTTGAGCATAGTTTCCTGCAGACGGGATGTTACGGTATTCGGGATTGATGATCTGACGATATTACCCATTAATTCAGAGAAAAATAAACCCAAAACCTCGGCACAGTATATTTCTGTACTTTATACCAATCTCTTCCAAAGAGCAATCGGACCAAACGATATGCTCTCAGCACAGAAAGCTATCGAGTCGATTGGTGATAAGCAGATTGCTTACGATATTTTGGTCAGCAAATACATGAATGATCCGACTTTGGTATTGCCAACAAATGAAGAAATGCGTGCCGATCCTGAGACATTTGTGCGGAATACTTATACACGTTTTTTGATCAGACAACCCACTGAAGCAGAATTAGCCTGGATGTTGAATTATATTACCAGCAGACCCAATGTTACTCCTGAGCTCATATATTTTTCATTTGCTACCAGCAATGAGCATTTTCATTATTAATCAACTCACAGGGATATGAACAGAAGGAAATTTATCAAACAAGCGGGAACTGTGATCGGTGGGACATTAGCCAGTCCTTACATTATGCCTTCTGGCCTTATGAGTTTGTCCACTACAGCACCCATGGCGGAACATGTTGTGTTTGTGCTTTTTGCAGGTGGAGTAAGGCAGCAGGAATCTGTACTGCAGCAATACCTTGCCGGCAGTCAGAATGAAAATGTGGAAGGAAATATCATGTATAATATGCTCAGCGGAGCACCTCCTGCTGACAAAATTGCGTATGGAAGGGATGACATTCAGAATAATATCATAGGAGCAATACCCATTGACAGGATACTCCAGACCCCACTTGCAGAACAAGGCACTTTATTCCCTGAAGTGAGATTTTCTAAAGGTGGTGCGGGCCACTATAATGGACTGAGTACGGGTGTATCCGGAAATTATGAGCTGTCTCAAAGTCTGCGTGCAAGACCTGCCTCTCCAACAATTTTCGAATACTTGAGAAGACATGCAGGGTTCAAAGCTACTGACACCTGGTTTGTTGGTGTAGATATCGGAGGCTCACGTCCTTTGCTCAATTATTCAGAACATGCGGATTACGGACGCAGGTATGGAGGAAATTTCCTTGCCCCTTTGACAACCTTCGGCGCACCGGGCATGAAGCATTTTATGGATTTCAAAAATTATCACCCTGAAACGGAGTGGGAGATCATTCGTGAGATTCGGGGATTTTTAAATCAAAATTTCAGCACGGAAGGACTTGAAATTCCGCATTTATATAATACTGAAGAAGAAGCATATCAGATCAGAGAATTTGTCAGAAGCACTTTTGAAAAAGTAAAAGCTAATAATCTGATCCTGCCCCCTGTTAATGACAATAGGGATTTGAAAGCTATAGGATATGCTGTTGAGGTGTTACAGTGGTTTAAGCCTAAGATGCTGGTTTTGGATCTTTCTGATATAGATGTCTGCCATGCTAATTTCACAGCATATTTGAAAAATGTACACAGAGCGGATCACGGAGTTGGATTTTTATGGAGAGAAATTCAGAGAATACCTGAGATGCAAAATAACACGATCATGATCGTAATGCCTGAGCATGGAAGGGATCTTGCTCCTAATCCAATTCAGGATCTGAATATGTGGTATGCTTTTGATCATTCCACAGGGAATTTAAATACCAGAAGAATCTTCTCTTTGGTGGTAGGACCGGGAGTACAAGGGAATTTGAGAGTAGGTAGTGAAGCCAATCCTGTCGGAGATGCTTCGGATATCGTTCCTACGATTGCAGATATCTTTGGAATCAAACAGCAGGTAATGGATAAAGGCCTGTTGGATCCTGCCGCCATGTCTTTATTTGACAGAATATAAAGACCCCTAAATATGCGCAGAATCTACTTTCAATATATATTGGTAATCCTGGGAAGTTTTGTACTGGTTCAATCCTGCAAACAGGAACCGGTAGATAATCCATTCGATGATGTACGGGACCCGCAGGATACAGTGCGTTTTGATTTGCTGAATCCTGAGCCCAATACAATTGCCGATCTCTATGTCAATATATTCAAACCCACATGCTCCAATGTGGGCTGTCATGACGGAACTTTTGAGCCGGATTTCAGAACACTGGAAAGTAGTTACAATACGCTTGTTAATAGAATTCCCATTAAAAATGACGGAAATTATCCTTTCCGAGTGACACCGGGACAGCCCAATCAATCTGTAATCATGGCCAGACTGAATGGGACCATTACTCCATTAATGCCGTTTGCAATTGAACCTGATTCGGACTGGAGCACTAAGAAAGATGATTATATCAACCGCATTCGCACCTGGATTCAGAATGGAGCAAGGGATATAAGTGGAGCCAGCCCGGGTAGTAATTTCATAGCACCCAGAATCGCCGGAGCTGCGGCTTCTCAGGGAGGAAACTGGCTTACCCGAACAAATGCAAATGGCCCCATCATATTACAGAATACTGATTCTGAAGTTGAGTTGTTTTTTGCATTTACCCATGATACGGCCGATCCAATGCAATTCGGACATAACAAAATAACATTTGCTACAGAAATCAATGAATTTCCATCCACACTGGAGTTTAATCTTGAAAAACTGAGTACTCCATTCAATTATCTTGGCTATCATGGTTCACAAGTCAGATATACACACAAAGTCACCATTGATCCCGCTTCATTGCTGAGTAATAAAGACAAATTGTTTTTCAGAACTTATGTCAGTGAAGGTGCTAATCCAGTTATAGAAATACCTAACGAATATGGCATTTTTTACCTTAAGACCTACATGTCCATCTCAGTGGTGGATTAGTGGGGCTTTCATATTATTTTGTTTGAGTTTTTGGGCCTGCAATAAGCAGGATGGTCCGACATTTCCAAAAACTCCGAAAATAAGCCTGAAGGGAATTTCTCATGACACCATTCGTGAGTATGAGGATGTCCTCACTATTTCTATCAATTATGAAGACGGTGACGGAGATATTGGATTTGCAGATCCGGACATGAATTCAATTTTTATAAGGGATTCCAGATTGACCAAGTTTGATGGATTTTATGTAGGTACCATAGCTCCTGAAGGCAGCTCTGTTCCTATACAGGGAACCTTACATGTTGAATTTCCAAGTTTATTTTTATTTGGATCAGCTGATCAGGAGTCAACCAGGTTTTTTGTGTATCTAAGAGACAGAGCAGGCAATGTCAGTGACACATTAGAAACGCCAAGAGTCTGGATTGTCAGAGATTAATGCATAAATGAACAAAATGAAATACATTTTACTTTGCATGTTTGTTTTCCTGGGCTCAATTTTAGGCGCTCAGGTGACTTACGTTATGCAAAATGCATCAGTAACTGACTGTGAAGGCATTCTGACAGATAGTGATATGGGTGAAGAAGAAGGTCAGTATGCTCATGAAGAAGATTACACTTTCACCATTTGTGTAGATGGAGCAGATGAAATAATTGTTGTCTTCAATTTTTTCGCCTCAGAAGCAGGTTATGATATTCTCACAGTTTATGACGGTCCAAATATTAATTCTCCCGTCATAGCTACACTTTCCGGAATTTTGCAACCCGCTCCAACGCTAATAGCTACAAGTGGCTGCATAACTTTCAGATTTGTAACGGATGATAATATTGCAGCGATTGGATGGAGTGCCAACTGGACAACAAACATAACAACTCCACCGACCCCCATGATGTCACTTGTTGGAACACCTGTCTGTCCTTTGATGGATCAGGTTTTCAGATTTGACCGGCCCGTTCCATGTGATATTATCATTCCGGGGAACTTTACGCTTTTAGGCCCCGGCGGAGGAGCTATCAGCACTGTGACTCCATTGAATTGTGATCCTCAGACAGGAATGGCTACGGAATTCAGAGTGACTTTCAATCCGCCGGCATCCGTTCAGGGGAATTACAGATTGCTTTTTAGTGCGGATATTGAAGATGCATGTGGGAGAGTTCATCCTGTGAGTTCCAATGTTTTGTTTCAGCTGGCTAATTGTCCTATGAGTGTGTATATTGAATTTCCGGATGGACCTGTATGTGAGGGTGAATGCACGGCTGTCAGAGCTGTAGTCTCGAATGGAAATCCTGTGGGAAGGACATTTCAATGGTCACATTCACCTGTAAATGCAGCTCAAACTCAAATATGCTCAGTAAGTCCAACATTGATTTCCGTCACAGTGACAGATAATCCGGGAGGGCAGACAGCTACAGCACAAATTACTTATACTCCTTTAGAAATACCGGTGATACTGAATCCCCTGCAAGATACTTTTTGTGCATCACGGGGCAATCATACTTTTCAGGTGGATCTTCCGGGAGGAGAATTCTATTCTTATACCATTCCGGATCATCACAGGACTACAGGTGTTTATGAATTTTGGCGTTTAGCGGGAGGAAACAACCTCAGAACAGATACAATGACATATGTAGCACCAAATGGATGTTTCGTGCGGGATACAATTTATGTGTTGCCTATAGATGCCAGAGCAGATGAAGGGGCATGTACCGGTTCGGCAGCGTTTCAGGTCCTTAATGCTACACCGGGTGGTGGGACTTGGTCAGGTGCACCCCAAATTACGCCTGGTGGATTGTTTACACCGGATATGCAAGGCAATTTTTTGTTGATTTACACGGCACCAAATGGGTGTACAGACCGTAAGAGAGTCTTTGTTAACGACGCTATAGACATGCCTGATATCGACACAGTTTGTTCTACCCGCGCTTTAAATCTGGAAGCCACGCCATTTGGAGGAAGATGGACAGGTCCCGGAATTGTGAATGCAGGAAATGGCAGACTGGAAGCATGGAGGGCCAATCTGAATCAAATCAATACTTACACGTATACCATTAATGGTTGCAGCCAAACAATGGATATTTTTATCCTGGACCTTTGGGCCGGGGATGACAGAGCAGTTTGTCTAAGTGAAAATACACTGACTTTGCCTTATCCGGGAAACTGGACGGGGCCGGGGGTATTTGACCCGATAACCAATACATTTGATATAAGCGGATTAGGGGTTGGAGATTTTACATATGTTATATCCCTGGAGGGATGTAATGATGACTTTATTTTATACAGAAGAGAGACCAGGATATCAGCAGATGAGATGCCATCATTCTGTCCCACAGATACTTATATAGAATTGGATGATCATATCTCATGGGATCCCGGAAGCGGGAACTTCAGTGGCAACACGGTCTCCTGGAGTAACGATGAATGGGTTTTCAATCCGCAGGCCGCGGGGCCTGGATTCCACTGGATTTATTACGACTGGCTGGGATGCGTGGATTCAATTGAAGTTTTTGTAGAATCTCCTGCAGTAATTCCTGATTTGTCTTTTTGTGATAGAAATGCCCCTGTTATTCTGAGTGCTCAACCTTCCGGTGGTACATGGGAAGGTCCGGGTTTTCTTGATACAGATATTGGACTTTTTGATCCTCAATTGCTGAATGTGGGGAATTATAATATTACCTATTGGGCTCCGTCAGGTTGTCCTACGAGTGCACCTGTTGAGATATTTATGTTTGAACAAGTATCCATATCAGGTATTTTACAACAATATTGTCAAAAAGATACAGTGTATCAACTTGTTATAAACCCTGTAGACGGTGACTTTTTCATCAATTCAGTCACTGCCATTCCTGAAATAAATCCCTCCTTACTTGGTGCCGGAGTACATGAACTCTATTATACGAAAGGTACCGGTGCATGTGCTTCCTCTGATCGTAAATTCATTACAGTTTTGGAGCCCATTGCATTGGAGATAGCTCTTGTTTCTGATTCCATTTGTAGTGGACAACAGGCGGTTGTGGAAGCCCTGGCACAGGGTGGCAAGGGAAATCTGACTTATATCTGGAATCAGGGATTGGGTTTTGGAAATAGTCAGATTGTGAGTCCTGACCAAAGCACCTGGTACACTGTAGAAATTTCAGATCAATGCTCTGATCCTTTGATTGACAGTATGCAGGTATTTGTTTATCCGGAATTTAATATTCAACAAATAGACGGCGAAGAAGTATGTTATGGGGATTCTACCTTTGCTAAAGTCATTATCCTGAATCCGGCTAATTATGAAGTGACCTGGCTGACCAATCCTGTTTTTGTGGGGGACTCTCTTTATGGACTTCCCGGCGCTTACAATGTTGATGTTCTGGAGCGCTCCAGCGGCTGCAGGCAGAGAGCAGAAATTATTTTACCAGGAGCAGGACCTTTAAAAGCCAACTTCGCATTGAATCCTAATCAGGATTGCATTGATATTGTGAATAATGATATTGAAATTCTCAATTTGGCCGTGGGATATACCATAGGAGAAATGGATTTCGGTGATGGTTCTTTGCCACTCGATATGATTCAGAATAGCTATTTGGCACATGAATACAGAGATACCGGATATTACACCGTCACTCAATATATTTCCAATGATCTCGGCTGCAGAGATAGCTTTTCTCTGAATATCTGTGTGAAAAATGTTGTCAGGTTATTTGTACCGGATGCTTTCTCACCCAATGGAGATGAGCGAAATGATCAATTGCAAATCTATAGCGTCGGAATTTCAGATGTTCACTGGCGCATTTACAACAGATATGGCGCCCTGATATTTGAATCCTTTGATCTTACATCAGGCTGGGATGGCACATTTAAAGGGCAGGTTTTGGATCCGGACGTGTTCACCTGTGTGGTACAATATACGGATAGGGGCAATGGACTTCGCACACAATATGTGACGGATGTGGTGCTGATGAAGTGAAATCTTTGTCTCTAGTAATGATTATTATACAATCAAAATTAACTTGAAATATAATATAATTGGTATACTTGTTGCTGTTTGGCATACATGGTGTATTTAGATGAATATTAACTTTGAAGATCAAAAATTATAATAATTGCAAGATTGAATTATATGAAAAATACAACCAATTTGTTTATTTGACATCTTGAACTATAATAAATGAGAAGCATATTTATTTCCTATTCTCATTCTGACACCAAAAAAATGGTTTCGTTAAAAAAAGTAATTGATAAGATCGGTAGCGGAATAAAATATATAGTCATAGCCGATGAAAAAAAAACCTTTAATAACACTTTCTGAAAAAGTCCAAAAAGGTCTAAATGAGTGCGACATCTTAGTGCCAATTATTACTCCTAATTCAATAGGTAATCAATGGGTAAACCAAGAAATCGGTTATGCAATAGGAAAAGGAAAAGAGATAATTCCTATAATTGCTACAGACTGTTTTAATCAACTGAAAGGATTTATCAATTCTCAAGTTGATTGTCCTTTTCAGTACAAGTCAAATGAGATCGAAAGCAAGGAGACACAAAGTTTTAAAGTGATTTGTGAAGAATTGGTGAATTTCATTATTCCATCTCTTCAACAAAATTTGACATCAAGTATAGATAAGACAGAAGTCAATCAGGGTGAACTTTATACTACTCATGTACATTTTCAGGGAAAATTGCATCATGGCTTTTTTGACAATTATATTGAGCATATAGGTTCAGATTTTTACAGATGGAATCCCGATTATGGAACATTTCCTAAAAGTGGTACAAATATAACTCCAGGATCCCTTCAAGGTGAAATCAATATAAAGACTTCTTACTCCCACTCAACGAAAGACTGGCCCAAAGGAATCTATAAAATCTATGTGAGAGTATATGATCATCAAGTTCCGGGTGAAACAACACGTTTATTGGTTACCGAAAACCTACATGAATTAAGGGTTGAATAGATTTCTCTTAGAATTGGACACAAAATTTTAATTTTAACTGATAGAAACAAAGGTGTATCCTTTCGCTTTTAATTAAATCATATCGAGGTTATATAAAGTTACCTCATATTGTTTACCATCGAAAGCAGTTGGTAAGTACTGCTTAATAGTTGATTTTGCTTGTAATTCATTGTTTTTAAGTGTATTAAATATGTACATGCTGATATTTGGTACTGAGGTGCCAAAAAGTTCAGCCAGCTGATTTTGACTCATCCAGACACTGCCATCTTTGGCATAGAGTGATACAGAAGATTTACCGTCCGCTGTGTTATAAATGATTATTTTATTCTCTGCCATTCGATACTTTAATTGTGAGAATTGGGTTTTTTGGGATTATAAGATTAATGTTTTTTTTTTTCATTTCTACAAAAAGTGCATCTTATAATCTGCTTCACAAGATGGTTTGGGATGGCACATTTAAAGGGCAGGTTTTGGATCCGGATGTGTTCACCTGTGTGGTACAATATACGGATAGGGGCAATGGACTTCGCACACAATATGTGACGGATGTGGTGCTGATGAAGTGAAATCTACTATTCCGGATGTCTTTATGTTCTCATTTATGTTTTAAATTATAATATTACTGGTATACTTGCCTGCAATTCTTTACCTGATTAGCAGTTATGAGCATCAAAACCTGTATTAATTGTAAAGCTGTTTTACATGGAGATTACTGCCATGTCTGTGGCGAAAAAGTTGTTTCTCCGACGGACTTTTCATTTATAAAACTGGCTGAACAAACTGTTGATGTTTTTACTCATTTAGACTCAAAGTTATTTAAGTCATTTAAGTTACTCCTTTTCAAACCGGGACTTTTGAGCACCATTTATGTAGAAGGATTGAGAAAGCCTTTCATGAAGCCTGTTCAGATTTTCATCCTGGTCAACGTATTGTTTTTTATCCTTCTGTCTGATGTCGATATCTTTAGAAAACCATCTTCATGGTGGTTTGATGTTACTTCCGATATGGGTCTAAATATTAAGGCAATTGCAGAAAGGAAAGCAACAGAATTGTCCAGGCCAATCAATGAAATTGCTCTGCTATATGAACAAAAATCCAAATCAATTGCGAAGGCTATTGTGCTCATCTTTATTCCATTATTAGGATTGATTTTCTCAGTCATATTTGCAAGAAAAAAAATGCAGATCGGGAAGCATTTGATTTTTGCTACCCATTTTTTTCATTCACTTTATTGGTCATGGTCGCATGGACAGAATTGTTAAGATTGTTATTTTCAGTAGTGGACAGCCTTTATTATGTAATCCCGATTCAGGTGGTTTTACTGGTTTATTTAATATTTGCGATCAGACAATTCTACAAAGTAAACTGGGTTTATACTGTAGTTACTGCCCTCATCGGTTCCACTTTTTTAAATGTATTAATCGAAATTTATAGATCTGGCGTAAGCTATTATTCATTGGTGTCTATTCATTAAAATGATATTGGTTTATCCAAAAAGAATTAGTTTACCTAATTATTACCTCATGAAACTACTACTTCACTTCATCATTCTCCATTTTTCATTCAGCGTCTTTGGGCAGGAAAGTAAGGGGGTCGAAATTATTTATGGACACAAAGATGGCATGGCACTAAGTATGATCATGCTGACACCTGCAGCAAATGATAAAGGTAAGGCATTGATATACATCATAAGCGGTGGTTGGAGGTCCGGATATAAAGATGCACTGAATTATGAAAAAACAATGGATTTGTATTTGGAGAATGGATATACTGTCTTTAATGTAATGCATGGATCTCAGCCAAGATATAATCTGATGGATGCAGTGAGTGATATAAAAAGAAGTGTTCGCTACATAAGATCGAATGCTGCTAAGTTTAATATTGACCCGGATAATATCGGCATCATTGGAGAGTCTTCAGGTGGACATCTTGCATTAATGGTTGCAACAACAGGTAGTGATGCAAATATAAATGCACCTGATCCGGTAAACAGAGTTAGTGATAAAGTCCAGGCTGTAGCAGTACTTTCCCCCCCTACAGATTTGCTTAATTATGGTGAAAAAGATTTAGCACCTATCAGAAGTGAATCTTTTATGAGGGACTTTGGCGTAATAGGTGCTTTTGACTTCAAAAAATGGGATGGCAAAAAGCAGGAATACATTTTCCCCGCAGAAGAAGAACAATTGAAACTTTCACGTGATTTTTCTCCGCTTTATAGTGTTAGTCCTGACGATGCACCAGCACTACTTATTCATGGAGATCTGGATGATGTTGTTCCGTTACAGCAATCAGAAATAATGATTGCAGCATATCAGAAAAATAATGTCCCCAACAAGTTGATTGTGAAAAAAGGTGCCAATCACGGATGGGATGATATGAATGCAGAGCAAGTTGAATTTATAAAATGGTTTGATCAGTATTTAAAGTGAAAATAGAATTATTTCAGACTTAAATTTTAGATTTATAAGGCCATATTTGAGAAAAATTATTTTCAATTCCTGATTGATAATTAAAGCTAAAGACGGAATGAAGAAATACTACTTCCAATCCATCAGTATACTCCTTCTGGTGTTATCATTAATCGCATTTTCTGATAATCTGATAACAGATGTGGGACAAGAAAGCAACAGCAATCCCATGTTTATCATTCATGGTCTCTTTATGTTTGCCTGGTTTTTTATTTTCGTAGTTCAGGCTAATTTTATCAGAAAAGGAAATTACGAATCTCACATGAGATGGGGTATTGCAGGCATGATTACTGCTATTGGTGTATTCCTGAGTACGCTGTATATATTCATTACAGTTTACAAAGGCTGGGACGCTATGGTTTTTTATGTGAAAGCTAACCGGTTTTTTATGTTAAGTTTTGCTATCCTGGTCACACTTGCATATATCAAAAGAAAAAACCGGGATCTCCACAAGCGATTTATTCTCATGGCATCCTTGTTAATTCTCGAACCTATTTTGAGCCGGGTATCAGGTAATCTGCATATTGAAAATGGTATAGCTTTTTTAGTGATCGCATGGAATATCTTGTTTATTTCTCTGTTTGTTTACGATTGGAAAGTATTGAAAAAAATACACAAAATCACCTGGATGGGTTTTCTGTGGCTTTATATTGTGTATGTAATTTCTACGATTATCTGAACATCAGTGCTTTTCCTGGTTTTTCCATATTACCCAACCTGCAATTTGTGGAGAGTCAGAGCGAAAATGAGCTAGCACCTATATGCGTGTAATGCCATGCATTTCCCCTTCAAAACCTCAACGTGTTTTCCGATTGTTCATTTGGCTGTTCCAAATCTGAAATCTGATACCTGAAAACTGACAGCTGAAATCTCAAGTTTCTCTCAGTTCTCTTCAAACAATCCCTCCTCCTTCGCCTGCTCTGTAATAGAGTGAAGTTTGACCTTCTTATTCGCCGATTTTCTCATCCGCATATTCAGGAATTCTACAAGTAAAGAGAAGGCAATTGCAAAGTATAAATAACCTTTTGGAACAGCGCCTACTTCTTCACCTCCGATTGTCATATGAGAATGGTGCGCTCCTTCGGTGATCAACATGAATCCGATAAGTATCAAAAATGCAAGTGCAAGCATCTGTATCGTTGGGTGCTCATTGACGAACTTACCTACCGGAACAGCAAATGCCATCATGACAAATATGGCAATCATGACACTGATGACCATTACCCACAATGCTCCATTGATACCTGAAGTCATACCTACCGCAGTTAGGATGGAGTCAAATGAAAATACGATATCTATTAAAACAATCTGCACCATCAGCGCGGCCACGGTTGTTTTAACTGCTTTGCTGCCTTCTACTGAGTGTTCTTTTCCTTCTAGCTTATGACCTATTTCTGTGGTAGATTTATATAAAAGGAAAATCCCCCCGGCAATCAATACCAATGCCTGCCCTGTGAATCCTGCCTTGATTCCAATTATATCCAGAGAAAAAAGCGGTTCAGTCAATGCTACTAACCAACTGATCCCGAATAAAAGCATCACCCTGAAGAGCATTGCAAGCAACAGTCCCATTCGCATCACCTTTGCTCTTTTCTCGGGTGCAACCCGGGAGGATAATATCGAAATAAAGATAATATTGTCAATTCCCAGAATGACTTCCAGAAATGTCAACGTAAGCAAACTGAACCAAATGTCAGGATGGCTGAAGTCAGGCATATTATAAAGGGTACTCAACAATGTCATTGCTTATAAATTTGTGATAAATGTAATGTGATATTAAATCAATTGCGAGCTAAAACCTTAATTTTATTTTAATGATTTTGCCTTCGCAACTCAAGGATCTCCATTTAAAATGAACAAGTAGCAAGAATTTATTATTTAAGCACTGGTTCATCTTTGCCATACTTTCAATCGTATATACGATCAGGTTTGTTTTATTTTCTGATTTGAAATAGATTTACAATGAGACATTTTACTTTATTTTCCTTTCTGATACTACTTTCTGCCAGCAATATTTCAGCTCAATCTGCAAAGAAATATATTCTGCTGGAGCAATTTTCCAATTCATTTTGCTCCATATGTGCTAACAGAATTCCTCAGTTCCGAAGCAATTTGCAGGGATTTGAAAATGACTACCATCTAATATCATTTTTTGCTCCAAGTCCATATCCTGCCTGTATTTATTACAATGCCAACAAGCCCCAGAATGATGCCAGAATTAGTTACTACGGAGTCCAGGGTACACCTTCTGTCTTTGTGAATGGCTCAAGGGTCAATCAGGGATCATCCATCGTACCGGTTGCTTTATTGGAAGAAATGTCAGATGATACCAGCCCGATAGAGCTGGCTGTGAGTAAAGTAAATAATGGAAATTCAGTGGATATTACTGTAAATGTTGCAACACTTGGAGAATTGCCGGTATTGCCCGGGGGCGGCAGCTATGTATTGCATACAATAGTTGTAGAAACTCTGGTGGTCGGAGGTCCTCTTCCAAATTATCAAAATCACCACAATGTATTCAGAACAATGTTGACACCCAATTCAGGGGCTCCATTTTTAGCAGCGAATGCAGGAGAGGAAGTTTCCTATACTTTTTCTTTTCAACCGGAAGCTGGCTGGAATGCTGATAGTCTCGTTGTCATCGCATTCGTACAGGAAGTTACGACAAAAAATATATTAAATTCAGGATCGAATGTGGATCCGATCAGCTCATCCGTAAGGGAGACTGAAAAACTTTCATTTTCCATTTCACCCAACCCTGCCAATGAATTTCTAAGAGTCAATATGGGAGATATTATTTACCCGGTTGATTTTCAAATATTCGATCTCAATGCCCGTCTTGTTCAATCTGGTCGTATCTCTGCTGAACTGATTGATATTTCGAAAATTTCATCCGGTCAATACTGGATCAGTATTCGGTCCGGGAATAAATCTGGTGTCTTGCCATTCATAAAAACACCTTGAAGATAACCGGAACAAAACATACCTTTGCAAATTGCGTTCAAAGCCTGACGCATTTTTTTAAATGAAGGTATAATCATCTGAATTCGCATTCATGCAGTTTATTTTTCCAGTATTCCTTTCAGCATTGGCAGTTCTGGCCATACCTGTTATCATACATTTGTTCTATTTCAGAAAATTTAAAAAAGTATATTTTACCAATGTAAGATTTCTGAAAGAGCTTAAGGAGGAGACTTCCTCCAGATCCAGACTGAGAAATCTATTGGTTTTGCTGATGAGATTGCTGGCATTTGCGTTATTGGTATTTGCTTTTTCGCAGCCATTCTTTACAAAGGAGGACGTAGTGGATACCCGCCCGAGAGTAGTCAGCATTTTTGTGGACAATTCTTTTAGCATGCAAGCTTTAAGCCAGGATTTTCCATTAATAGAGCGGGCAAAACAGAGAGCTCTTCAAGTCGTGGATGCATATGATGACAGGGACAGATTCCATATTATCACTCAGGATCTCGAAGCCAGACATATGCGATTGGTGGATAAAAACACGGCGATTGAATTTATAGAAGAAATAGATATTTCTCCGGCTTCACATCCGTTTTCACTGATTTTGACAAGACAACAGGGTGTGCTTGAGGACGAAACAGACAGTAAAGCTGTGTATTTCCATATTTCCGATTTTCAAAAAAGCATGTTTGAGGATAATTTTGTTCCTCAGGAGCTGGAATTGAGTGTGGTACCTATGGTTGCAGTGCAGGAAAGAAATTTGAGCATTGATTCAGCGTGGTTTGATATGCCGGTACTCATGCCTGGACAAGTTGCTAAATTACTGGTGCGTATCAAAAACTTCGATCAGAATCCGGCTGAAAATGTTCGCTTATCTTTAGAGTATGGCGGCGAAAAGAAACCGGTTGGATCAGTCACAATTCCGGCAGGTGGAGTTTCAGTCGACACAATAAATCTCAACATAAATGGGATGGGCTGGCAACATCTGACAGTTGAAATAACGGATTATCCGGTTCAGTTTGATGATACCTACCACCTGGCATTTAATGTACCTGAAAAAATCCAGATTCTGGCTTTATATGAGCAACAGCCAAACAGGTTCCTGGAGGCAGCTTTCAGACCTTCGGCTCAATATGAATTAGTGCAGACGGATATAAAACGAATTGATTACTCCGGCCTGAGCTCAAAGAAAATGATCATTCTGTCAAATGTAACCCAGATCAGTTCAGGTCTTGCAGCTCAGATGGCCACAGTACTCAGGGAAGGCACTAATGTGATGCTTTTTCCTGCCAAAAATGCTGATATCAATAATCTCAACAGTGCTCTATCTACACTGGGGATTCCGGCTCTTTCATCTTATGAAACTGCAACCCATCAGGTTTCAGTGATTAATGAATCTGCTTTTGTTTTTTCAGATATATTTGAGAGAAGACCAGCCAATATGAAGCTTCCTCAGGTGCAGGGCAGATTCAAATTTCAAAGAAGTTCAGGCGAGAGTTTGCTTACTTTCAGGGACGGTACGCCATTTTTGGTAGGCTATCCGGTGGAGAAAGGTACTTTTTTCCTGTTCAGTACAGCGCTTGCTGAAGCAGAAAGTAACTTAGGTATGAATGCTGAGGTATTTGTCCCTTTCTTATACAAAGCCGCGATTCAGTCTTCTTCAAGACCTGTGATGTCATATACAATCGGAAATGATGAACAGATAGTAGTCAATATGCCGGCGGGAAGGGGAGATGTCATCTACAAAATGAAAGGCCCCGGTGAATTTATTCCCGGAGTGGTTCCCAAGGGATCTGCTGCGGTAGTTCAGGTATTCAATCAGGTAGAGAAAGCTGGAGCTTATCAATTATTTGCCAATGAAAGAGACACTATGGCCAGCATTGCATTCAATTATAACAGAAAAGAGAGTAATCCTGAGGCATACGCGGCCGGAGCATTGTCAACCTATTTTCCGAATGCTACTATTCTGGATCAGGTCGCAGCGGCATCTTTTACAGAATTGATCAAAGAAAAGAATACAGGCACTGTATTATGGAGGATTTGCTTAATTTTAGCCCTGTTGTTTCTATTGCTGGAGGTGTTGATTCTGAGATTCTGGAAAGTATAGTGCTGGAAATCAGGCAGTTTCAAAGATAGGAAGTTCTATATTGCTCTGTTAAACAAGCAATGTAACATACACAGGCTCTATAAATAAAGGTCGCTGAAATGGCTCTCATCAAAAAATTGCTGCTCAAAAATGTCACAATCTGTGATATTCAATCAAAATGGAATGGCCGAAATGTAAATATTTTTATACAGGATGGGCGCATTCAAAGTATTTCTGATGCAGGATTGGACACAGATTCTGATACAATCGTTCTTGATAAACCGAATTTGAGTGTATCTCCGGGATTTTTTGATCATGGTACTCAGGGTGGAGAACCCGGATATGAGCACCGGGATACCATGGATACCTTGTTGTTAACTGCTGCAGCCGGAGGATTTACAGACATAGCTTTGCTTCCTAATCTTTTGCCGGTCATCCATAGTAAATCAGAAGTACAGTATATTAGAAACAGAGCCGCAGGCAAATCCTGCGATGTGCATCCGGTAGGAGCATTGTCGCAGCAATTGGGAGGCAAAGATATTGCAGAGCTTATGGAAATGAAAGAAGCAGGCGCTGTAGCATTCACTGATTGCCCGGAACCCATTCATCACGGTGGATTATTGTTGAGAGGATTAATGTATGTAAAAGGTTTTGGAGGTCTGATTATGCAGTTTCCTTCAGATGATAAAATATTTCCAAAAGGTCATCTGCATGAAGGTATTATCAGTACTCAGATTGGAACCAAAGGCATTCCTTCCATAGTCGAAACAATTATGATACGAAGGGATCTTGAGTTGCTTCGGTACACAGAATCAAGACTACATTTTCAACAAATCAGCACTGCAGAAAGTGTCGCATTGGTTCGTCAGGCAAAGGCTGAAGGATTGAAAGTTACAGCTTCGGTAAGTGTCTGGAATATTGCATTTACGGATGAGGTCTTGTCTGATTTCAATAATCACTTTAAATTATCTCCTCCCCTAAGAGAAGAGTCGGACAGGCTTGCGCTCATTGAAGGTCTGGCAGACGGGACGATAGATTGTATAGTAAGTGGTCATACACCTTTGGAGACGGAAAAAAAGATGTTGGAGTTTACATATTCCACACCGGGAAGCCTGAGTCTGCAGACAGCTTTTGGATTGAGTTGGAAGTATTTGAAGGGGCATCTTACATTGGACAAAGTTGTGGAGAAGTGGACTAATGGGCCAAGGAAATTGCTCGGTTTAAAAGAAATATCAATTGTGGAGGGAACAGAAGCGAGATTGTCTATATTTTCTCCGGAAGAAGGCTGGCAATTTCTCAAATCTCAAAATCAGTCTCTATCGGATAATTCACCATTGTGGGACGAAAGTCTGCCGGGAAGAGTGTATGGGACTATGCGTGGCGTTGATTTTCAGGCATTGGTATAAATTAAGTGGTCAAACATCTCATTTTTACTTATATTGAGCATCAATATTTGTTAATAATCTAAAACTTAGCATCATGGAAGATTTATACAAAACTGAACCGGCTCCAATAAAACCCACAGTATTAAGGTATGCATTAATAGGCTCCCTTATTCTCGTAGCATTTACTCTGATTAGCCAATTGACCGGCCTCAGTACCCATCCATCCTGGTCTGTTCGGACCTTAACATCCTTGTCTTCTATAATCATCATGTTTTTGGTGTTCAGGTCTGCCATTATAAGTTACAGGGATCATGAAAACGAAGGTTTAGTCACCTTGGGTAAAGGATTTATGATTTCTTTCTGGATTACCCTGATAATGGCCTTAGTGAGTACGGTTTTCTTTATCATCATGATTACCTACATTGATTCTTCTGTAATTGATTTTGCAAGAGATGAAGCTATAAGAGGAATGGAAGAAAAAGGGTTGTCAGATGATGAAATAGACCAGGCTATGAGTTATACTGAAATGTTTATGGGACCTGTTTTCTTTTCTATTGCAGCGTTTTTTTCAACTGTGGTTATAGGTGCAATTGTTGGACTGGTAACTGCTATCATTTACAAGAAAGAGGCTCCTGTCAAACTTTAATATATGACAAATTAATATGAATATTAGCAAAGAAGGTATCAAATGGGGAATCATTACAGGTGTAGTGACGGTCACCATTTATATTGTAGCTTATCTGATGGGATATAAGGTATTCTTCAATACAGGTATATTTTGGGTAACTACTCTTTTTTATTTTTTTACAATGTATATGGCCAGTCGGGAGGCAAGAAATAAATTCATGGCTTCCCATGATCTGACAGAAGAACCATATCCATTCAACATGGCATTGCAACCTCCATTTTTAACTTTTTTGCTTGCCAATATCATATATTATTTTTTCAACTATATAATGTATGTTTTTGTCAATCCGGATTTACCTGAAATTCAGAAAACCATCACGTTGGAGACCATGGACAAGATGATGGATTCTATGGCCGCATTTATGAATGAGGATCAAATTGAAGAAATGGTAGAAGCAATGGAAGAGCAGGACTTTACAGTGACACTGGGAAGTACATTAATGGGGCTTGCCAGAAGTTTATTAGGAGGCTTCCTTCTTTCAGCTATCTTTGCGCTGATATTCAAAAAAAATCAAATAGAAAGGCTTTCATGATCGATATCAGCGTATTGGTGCCATTGCTGAATGAGGAAGAATCCCTGCCTGAGCTTTCTGCCTGGATTGACAGAGTCATGAAACAAAATAGTTTTAACTATGAATTGATCTTCATAGATGATGGCTCCACTGACAAGTCATGGCATGTAATTCAGCAATTGAGTGCAGAGAATCCCGCTATCAAAGCTGTTAAATTCAGGAGAAATTATGGAAAATCTGCAGCGCTTGACGTAGGATTTGAGAAAAGTGTGGGAGAAGTGCTCATCACTATGGATGCAGATCTGCAGGATTCGCCGGATGAAATCCCAGCCTTATATGCTATGATAAAAAACCAGGGCTTCGACCTTGTTTCCGGATGGAAACAGAAGCGCCATGATCCCATAGGCAAAACTATTCCATCCAAGTTTTTTAATTGGGCCACCCGTAAGATGAGCGGCATTCAGCTCAATGATTTCAATTGTGGATTAAAGGCATACCGTAAAGAAGTGGTGAAAAACATCATTATCTATGGTGAAATGCATCGCTATATTCCTGTGATTGCTAAGTGGTCGGGTTTCTCTAAAATTGGAGAAAAAGTAGTCGAACACCGGGCCAGAAAATATGGCAAAACCAAATTTGGGTGGGAGAGATTTATCAATGGATTTCTCGATTTAATGACTATTTTCTTTGTTGGTAAATTTGGCAAAAAGCCCATGCATTTCTTCGGGACGCTCGGTGTGTTTTCTTTCTTTCTGGGTTTGCTGATCCTTATATATCTGAGTGTGGAGAAATTATTTTACTCAGTAGGGGGTATAGCCACAAGACCTCTATTTTACTTCGGTATATTGATCGTCATCATCGGAACACAATTGTTTCTCACCGGATTTTTGGCTGAAATGATCTCACGCAACAATGAAAAAAGAGGAGACTATCAGATTGAAAAAGAGCTGAAATAATGCTGTTTTCTGCCATTATACCTGTTTACAATCGACCGGATGAAGTCAGGGAATTACTGAATAGTTTTACAAAGCAAAGCTTTAGCGATTATGAGATCATTCTGGTGGAAGATGGATCTTCTATTAGCAGTAATGAAGTATTTCAAGCGTTCGAAGGCATTCTTCCGGTAAAATATTTTCAAAAAACCAATTCAGGACCCGGCCAAAGCCGCAATTTCGGAGCTGATCGTGCAGAAGGGGATTGGTTTATTTTTCTGGACAGCGATTGCATTTTGCCTGAGAATTACTTGGATGTACTTTCTAAAAAATTAAGTAATTCCCATTTAGATGCATTCGGTGGCCCGGATGCCGGACATCCGGATTTCAGCCCGATTCAGAAAGCTATCAGTATCACCATGACGAGTTTTCTTACCACCGGTGGTATCCGTGGAGGTAGTGAGAAAATGGATACATTTCATCCCAGATCCTTCAATATGGGGTTTACCAGAGAAGTATATAATGTGACAGGTGGTTTCAGCAAATTGCGTTTTGGCGAGGATATAGATATGAGTGTCAGGATACTAAAAGCTGGATTTAAGACAGGCTTGATCAAAGAGGCATGGGTCTATCACAAGCGCAGAACATCCTTAAATAAATTTTTCAAACAAGTTTATAATTCCGGAATTGCCCGGATCAATCTTCAGAAGCGTCATCCTGGAACGCTAAAGGCTGTACATGCTTTACCTGCAATCTTTGTTCTGGGGATACCGGTTTGTATTTTGATGGGAATATTTTTGCATCCGATGTTCTATATCTTGCCATTGTTGCCGGCACTCGGATTGCTGATAGAGGGATCGCTGAAAGCGGGTTCAGTATATATTGGTTACCTTACGATAGCGGCCGGATATGTGCAATTGATTGGATATGGTTTAGGCTTTATTTATGCTTTTTACAAGCGATATTTACTGGGAAAAGGCGAGTTTGATGCCTTTCGGAATAATTTTTATGATTGAAAAATATGGAAAAGAAGATCAGAGATATAATTGATGAACATTTGAATGTGGCTAATCTGGTCAGTAAAGACGAGCATTTGCAGCAGCAAATCCGGGAGGCAAGTAGAATGCTTGTAAGTGCCTTCAGGGCTGACAAGAAAGTTCTTTTATGCGGCAATGGTGGTTCGGCAGCAGACGCACAGCATATAGCAGCGGAGCTGAGTGGCCGATTTATGTTAAATCGGCCGGCACTATTTGCAGAAGCCCTGCACGTCAATTCTTCCTATATGACGGCAGTGTCCAATGACTTTGGATTCGATGAAACCTATAAACGTTTGGTGCAGGGATTCGGCAGGGAAGGAGATATCCTGATGACTTTTTCCACTTCCGGTAATTCCAGGAATATCGTGATGGCAGCGCAGGAAGCCTTGCAGTCCGGAATGAAAGTCATTGCTTTCAGCGGACTCAGTGGTGGAGTTTTGAAGGATCATGCCAGTCTATCATTGCAAGTTCCGTCAGAATCAGTTCCACGCATTCAGGAAATGCATATTCTGATAGGCCACATCATTTGTGAATTGGTAGAAGCAGAACTATTTCCATCTTAAATCAAATCTTCTATGAGTATCCAAACAAATTCCAGTAGTGGCTGGACACTTTTTCTTGACAGGGATGGGGTACTGAACGAACGTATCACTGGTGGATATGTGACCCGTGTCAGAGATTTTATATGGCTGGATGATACGCTGGAAGCTTTAAAAATTCTTTCGGCTCACTTCAGATACATAATTGTAGTCACCAATCAGCAGGGCATA
Organism: Saprospiraceae bacterium; assembly: GCA_022841345.1. Taxonomy (GTDB): domain Bacteria; phylum Bacteroidota; class Bacteroidia; order Chitinophagales; family Saprospiraceae; genus SLDF01. The sequence goes on along the minus strand of JALHRR010000051.1, from coordinate 2,848 downwards.
GGAAGAGGGCTTATGACTGAGGAAAAGCTTGAACAGATTCATGCTCAAATGATTCAGCAAGCAGCAGAATGCGGAGGCCGTATTGATAAGGTGTATCATTGTCCCGCACTCGCGGGTGTGTCACCGGATTGTCGTAAGCCCAATCCAGCTATGGCTTTTCAGGCGCAGGCAGACTTTCCGGCTATTGATTTTTCAAAATCGGTTATGGTTGGAGATACCCCTTCAGATATGGAGTTTGCCCAAAACGCCGGAATGAAAGCTGTGCGAATTTTGGAGGACGGACATGATGAGCAGGGATTTAGGGTATTTCCTTCACTGTATAGAGCGACGAGATACCTGGTGGAGATGGTGGAGGGGGATAACAGCTGATCCTTGACCTTTTAACTTATATCATGTGGGCTAATTTTGTGGTAACTTCCATGCAGATTAGGAATTTGATTCCTAATCTGCATGGAAATAGTTTTTAGGCTGGCATATTCTTAATTGATTCGTTCATTGTATTTTCTCCAATTCAAAAACTCCCATCACAGCAGCATTGCTTCTTTTCTGATAAGCATCGCCTCCATACACGAGGAAGTTTTCTGAATCCGTTGTTAATGAAGAGAATAGATTCAAGGATTTGAAAAACTCCTGTTTGATAGTTTTGCCAGATTTTATCTCTATGGCTTTCAGCACATTTCCTTGATCAACTATCAAATCAATTTCATTTCCTGCACTATCTCTCCAAAAATACAGGTTACCGTGGATAGATCTATTGTGCTTGTTTTTTAACATTTCCAGAATCACTAAATTTTCAAATAGCTGTCCTTTTGCAAAATGTATGTTTAACTCCTCTTCAGATCGAATATTCAGGAGAAAACTGAGTACACCCGTATCGTAAAAATAGACCTTGGGAGTTTTTATGATTCTTTTGTTATAATTTTTGTGGAATGGTTGCAGGCGAAAAGCAATGAATGAAACCTCGAGTAAAGTCATCCAGGATTCTACAGTTTTGTTGTCTATCCCTAATTCGTTGCCGAGACTACTCTGGTTGAAAAGCTGGCCTGCCCGTCCGGCTAAAAGCTGAAGAAATTTCTGGAAAAGACTGAGATCGCTTATGTTTTTTATGAGACGAACATCTCTTTCAATGTAAGTTCTCAGGTAATTTTCATAATATTCTGAAGCATCAATTTGCTGAGTCCATTTTCTGGGATAGCTGCCGGCAATAAGGTATTCTTCCCAGGATGATGTTTGATATTTTGTGTCTCTTAGTTCTTGTAGTGAAAACGGTAACAGATTAAAAAGCGCAACTCTACCTGCAAGCGACTGAGATATTCTTTCCATCATGAGGAAATTTTGGGACCCTGTTATGATGTATTCACCATTGCGGTTCCTGTCATCAGTATAAAGCTGCAGGTAGGAAAATAATTCGGGAGCGTATTGTATTTCGTCAACAATCACCCTGTCACGATAAGTTTCCAGAAAACCTTTAGGATCTTGCATAGCAAATTCACGCAAGGTTATATCTTCCAGATTTACATATTGATAATCTTTGCTTATCAATTTTGCAAATGTCGTTTTACCCGATTGCCTGGGTCCGGTAATTGCTACTATGGGGTATTTGCTAAGTGCTTTTTTTACAGATTTAAAAAGCTGCCGGTCGACCATTGCTTGTAATTTTCATGCAATTTAGGAATTGAATTCCTAAATTGCATGAAAATGTGTGAATTCTTTAGTCTATTTGCTTATGGTCAGTTTGTTAACACGAAAAAAAACCTTTGCATTTGCATAGGGTTTCAAGAGCGGAGAGTTAGGGATTAGCCTTGCTGATCCCTAAGATGGGGGGCTGCTCAAAAGCAAATGCCTGGCTTCGCCTGCCATTTTTAATTCACTGCTTAATTATTGTGAGGATATTTTGAGTTTTTGGAATGGCCCGACTTTTGAGTTTTGAACTTAAAATCAACATGCCTCGGCACAAATAGGGCAACTAAATGAAAAGGAAATTATGTCTTCTGTGCCTCGGTAAGTGAACAAAAAAGGTAGCCTGTGTACCTTTTTAATTCACTTACCCTTGCTATCGCAAGAGGCATTTACTTTTGGCGGAGAGTCTGGCTTCGCCGGTCTTTTTCAATTTTAGCCTTCGCACAAACAAGTTTGGCTCAGTCTAAAATTAAAAAAGCCCCATGCTTTCGCATGAGGCAATTATTGGTTTGCGGAGAGTTAGGGATCGCGAGGTAAAACTTATAGAGTTTATTGGAAGTTGCAATCTCGAATTGACTCATGTCAAAATAATAGAAACATAATAAGTGTTACTCGCGATGGCGAGTAAATGCATGCACATACCTAAGAAGGAGTAGGCACAAATGAAAGAATACATAAATTCAATAGAAACAATGCATTTACCTCGCCATTCGAACCTTAGGAAGGCGGATTAAAATACTTTTTGATAAATTTTTGTAAATCAGGACGATTGAGATTCTTTAGCTTCAACTCCAGAATATACGCTTCAGATTTACTTTGTTTTTCAAGGAATCCAATTAGTGTCCATGGAACATAAGGAGCCGTTGATTTTTCATATCCGCAATTGTGTTCAGTGAGTCTTTTCAAAGGATCCTGGGTGTGGCCTATGTAATATCGGTCTTTGGTAGGGGAGTATAGAATGTAGGTGAAGTAAGGCATAAATCCCAAAATAAAAAACCCTTTGCAAATGCAAAGGGTTTTATGCGGAGAGTTAGGGATCGCGAGGTAACACTTATAGAGTTTATTGGAAGTTGCAATCTCGAATTGACTCATGTCAAAATAATAGAAACATAATAAGTGTTACTCGCGATGGCGAGTAAATGCATGCACATACCTAAGAAGGAGTAGG
>JALHRR010000050.1 GCA_022841345.1 Saprospiraceae bacterium | reverse complement strand
CGCTCTTCCGATCAGGATCTCTGACTGCATAGGCCAGGAGACTGAATAGCATCTCGTAGTCCTCCGGAAACAATTGAAAGCGAAAACCGAACAATTCCCGGCCTTTACACAGCAAGTACTCGAGACAGGCATCAAAGTCGAATGCATATCGGCCACTCTCGTGCCGGTAAATCAACCGGTTTCGCCAATCCGATTCAGAGGGGCTCAGAATAATCTTTTTTTCCATTAAGTGGATCGTGATAGGGTCCATGATGTGTAGGTTTTGAATGGTTTTGGTATGAATTCTTTTTGTATTCTGCTGTGCGTTTAATCCAGCCAAAAATAGCTTTGTCCACTGAAGTCATTTTGGCTCCTCCGCTCAGGCACCAGTCTTTGTCGGTGTAGAATTTATAAAACTTTCTAGCCTGGTCTTCATCTCCACCGGCTTGACGAAACCCGAGGATAATTTCTTCCAGAGCCGGTGGTTGAAAAATATGATTTTGAGGCCACAAGGATGCTTGATGGATTGACGGTTCGACTTTTTCCTGTTTTTCATTTTCTGATTTATTTTGATTTTTTTCCCTAGTACTAATACTATTACTTATACTTTTACTAGTACTAGTACTAGTATTTGAATAAATAAATTTTTTTGACTTTTTCAAATCCAACGCTTCTTCCTGATCTACTTTGAAATGAATTAATTCATCTTCATTTAATTTTTTTTCTAAAAGATCTGTCAGAGGTTCATTTTGTGGAGATTTGCCATCCGTTTGTTCATTTAGATGTTCACTCAGATGTTCAATTTTTGGACATGTGTCATTCAGATGACCAGTCAGATGTCCATTTTTTGGACATGTGCCATTCAGATGTTCACTCAGATGTCCATTTTTTGGACATGTGTCACACAGATGTTCACTCAGATGTTCACTCAGATGTCCATTTTTTGGACATGTGTCACACAGATGTTCACTCAGATGTTCACTCAGATGTCCATTTTTTGGACATGTGTCACACAGATTTTCACTCAGATGTTCAATTTTTGGACATGTGTCATTCAGATTTTCACTCAGATGTTCAATTTTTGGACATGTGTCATTCAGATGTCCAGTCAGATGTTCATTTTTTGGACATGTGTTGTTCAGATGTCCAGTCAGATGTCCATTTTTTGGACATGTGTCACACAGATGTTCACTCAGATGTTCATTTTTTGGACATGTGTTGTTCAGATGTCCAGTCAGATGTCCATTTTTTGGACATGTGTCACACAGATGTTCACTCAGATGTCCAATATTTGGACATGTGTCATTCAGATGTTCAGTCAGATGTCCAATATTTGGACATGTGCCATTCAGATGTTCACTCAGATGTTCAATTTTTGGACATGTGTCGGTAGTAACGGAGTCGATGCCAAGGTCTGAAGAATCAGAATTATCTGGAATTATTTCTTCCTGAAGGTTGTATTTAAACTCCTCCCGGAATGAATTCAACTTAATGCAACTCTTGAGCTTAGGATTGTGCTGAGGATGATACTCCTCTATATAATCCCAATTTTGTAAATCCAACATTAGCCGGGTAAAAGTAGTCCGGGAATTGATTCTGGCTTGATCCATTAATTGAGATCTGGAGACTAAAAACGAATCCGAAAATTTATACCGACTCCATTGTCTGAAAAGGACCAGGTACAACGCCATGTGAATATGCGTCATACGCTGGTCCTCATCCCATAATGAAAAAACAAACTCCAGAAATTGATAACCGGATCTCTGATCAGGCACGTTCGAGTTGATTTTTGCCGGAATTTAAAAAGTCCATGATTTCATCATAATCATACAGCAAACCACCTCCTACCCGGATAAATGGAATGGTACCATTATTCCGGTGAGTCTGCAGTGTGCCGGCAGACATTTTGAGAAGGGACATTACTTCATGGGTTTTGAGAAATCTTTTAGGAGCTGCAAGGGCCGGAATCTTTGAAAACAATTTCTGAATGTCAGAAAGCAACTCCATTTTAAATTCACGTAAATCGTCGGTGGTAATAACTTGTGTTGGCATAATAAATATGGTTTTAAGGTTTACCACAAATTACTGCAAAATATCAACACGCATGTTGTACCATGTGTACCAGTACACCCTGGTACACTACTGATAATCAATGAAATAAAAATTGAAAAAAGTTCAAAATAAGGGTTTCGTATATTGTTTAAAACTAATATGAACACACTTGGGTCGAATAAATGGCAGATGATCGTCCATTTGACAAATGAGTTATTAACATGCCATTTAAATTGAAATCAAAATGGCATAAATTGTATCTTTGGAGTGCAAATCGGGGAGAAATCCGGTTTGAAAGAAAAATTGTAGTGAATAGCAAACTACTGTGACAAGAAAACCCACATTCTAAACACACACAGTTGCTTGCTGGTCGCCTACGCTAAGCGTGGGCATCAGCAGCTTGTGTGTAGGGAGTGGGTTCCCTCTTGTCAGGTTAGTTGGTGTTCCACGCCCTTTTTATACCTAATTGCAGTAGAAGGGGTGTGCATTCTTAAATATCTAAAACATGGAACAAGCACCCAAGGGGCATCACCCCATCAGCGAAGATCTCAACACACTCCTGGAGCTTAACGGTTTTACAGATGTAAAACAATTGCTGGAATTGACTGTGGCAAAGATTATGAGACTGGAGGGGTTTAAGATAAGACTCCTAAGAGAGATTAGTGCAATTTCAGATAGTCTCGGAATCGAGCTAATAGATCAATAATGTCCATTTTTGTTTTAGTTCGAATAGGTTCTTTGTAACGAGTAGTCAGGGTACTCATTTTTAGCTCATCCAGTTCTTCCGGAATGATCACTTTACACAAATACTGAAATACAATGGGAATATCCTTATGCCTGATGATTTCATGATGCGCTAATATTTTAAACCAAGCACCTAATGCGGTAACATTAGCCTTCAATTTTATCTTTTGTAATGGCACAGTCTCTGTATTAATACTTTTAGAAAAGAGCGAATGAGACTCAGTCACATAATCCAGTGTGGAAGTACTCCAATTGATTAGCAAGGCAGAAAGGTCCTGAAACTGTAAGTTGTAGCGCGCAAATTGTAATATGCTTTTTTGATTACAGATTTTTATAAAATTCCGGAGGTAATCAATTTTGTATTCAACGGAATTCATCAGATCCAACTCACTTTCGAGATAATCTGTAATTGAATGCAATATTTTGGTGGTATTCAGATTACATTCGATCAAGCATTCAATGAAAGTAATATCAAGGTTAGTTGATTTGCTTGTGGCTTGAAATAATTCATAAAGATGGTTAATCAAGTTTAACAGAAACTCTAATCTATTATATGAAATAAATGGCTTACCCGGGGTGTATTTTAATTCGTCGAAATGCTTTTCCAACTGATTTAAAACCTTCAATGGATCATTCCCGGATTTCAAAGATTCCAGGATGATTGTAATCAGATCCTTGTTCTGCTCCAAATTCCTATCAATTTGACGAGGATTGGTAGACTTATTTTTGTCCAAATATTCATTGAAATGGTGCTCAAGGAAGCGCTGAACCTTTTCGCAATACATTCCTGCCAGGGCGTAAAAGTCTTGATAAGTAGGATTGTCCGGCATGGAAGAACGAGAATAATATGTACGAGTATCCATATATCGGTAAAAAAGCGCGATGTGGTGTGTAATCAATTCCTGATGTGAAACAATAAAATTTTTTAATGAACTGATTCCTTCACGCTCTTCAAAAATACAAAGACGCAGATTTTCTTTGATCTCATCAACTTGTGTTTTCAGGGAAAGATTTAGATATAAATATGCCAAAGGTCCTACATCAAGCGACAATAGATTCGGTTTATATGAAAATGTAACGAGGAATTGATCCTGGAAATTTTTAATTTCTTCGATATTTAGGTTGGAAGTTCGAACATTCAATATCTCAGCAATTGCTTCAATTTCAATACTTTCAGTTAACTCATTGTGGGACAAAGTGGAAACGGAAGACAAAGAAATTTTGACAGGGCAGGGAAAGATATTAGTCGACCGTCTCAAAACACTCAGCTGACAATCCGGAGATTTTGGAATCAACACTTGAGTCACATTTCTGATATATATTCCTGACTCTGTCTGATGGGCTAATAACCGGGATAAGAGTTGATCCTTTGGAAGCCGCAAAAGCTTCTCAGGCTTGAATTCACCTTTGATGATGTCATCAAAGAATTGTAGATAATAATTTGCGCGCATTTTCTCCGTCCTAAAAGTAAATAATGTGAGCAAATGGAATTAATCCAGAAGACTCTTACTACACTGTAGTATCATTCTTGCTTTAGGTGCAAAAAACAAGCAAATGAGAATCATACAATACAAAAGGTAAAATAATCAACCGAAAGATAATAAAGAATAGCAAATTACATCATTACGGAAGAGAAATGTTTTAAATTATACTGGTGGATTATTAATAAAATGGGAATATACTAATTGCGCTGGCAGCTTACTCCTATTTTAATACAAATCGTTGCTGAATTTGCAAGTTTAGATTCTGGCAAGGGGGGTCAATATAGACCGGAATATCCGGTTCCAAAGTTGTCACAAATTTCGACAAGATTTGTGACAGATTGTTGTCGCAAATCTTTACCATATTTGCGACAAAATTTTTAAAAGATAGTAGTGCAGAATATTGAAAAACAAATAGAAAGATCAAAAAAAGTAAGCTAAAGGGTTCTTTAGTGTTGCCTTGTAGACTGGCTCAATATGCTTTTACTTTTCTTTGCGAGTGCATTCATTAGTCGTTCATCTCTAAGGCGGGACTGTGGCAACTTCAAAATAGCTTTATAGATGTTTAATCAATATTTATTTTAGAACATAGCCAAAATCATTTATACCTTAAAAGGGGGTTGGGGTGGCAGAGTAGTTGCGAATGAGGTGCAGACTGAACCACTGAACAAAAACAACCGAATACCATATTTCCTGTTCGTGTGTTGGATTGCAATTCTTACGTTAATTCGTTGTTTATATCCCTGATAGTTATTTTATTTGCATTAATCAATAACAATAGCACAGCTTTAAATAATAATATTCATACAACGGTAAACAATAATATTTGTACAGCATTAAACAATAGGGATAACACAATAACATGGCAACACCAGGAGAAAAATTAGCAGAATCTTTAGAGAAATTGAAGGCTTTACAAGATAGTGGCGTTGTAGGAATTAAAGCAGATGATTTTACACGTGTACACCGTGAACGGTTAGTTGAACATGGATTTATACGAGAGGTTGTGAGAGGATGGTATATTTCTTCTCCGCATGATGAACGACAAGGAGATAGTACTTCATGGTTTACTTCTTTTTGGGGATTCTGTTCACGCTATTTGGAAGATCGTTACGGTGAAGATTACTGCATATCCGCTGAACAATCTTTAGTGATTCATGCAGGAAATCATTCCGTACCTCATCAACTAATTATTCGTGCTCCTAAAGGGAATAATATGCCTACCAACCTATTGTTTAATACGTCCATATTTGTCATGAAATCTACCTTGCCTAATAAGGCAGAAATTGAGGTAAAGGAAGGGGTACGTATGGTAAAATTACATTCTGCTATTGTTCATTGCCCGGCATCCATGTTTCAAACAAATGCTACAGATGTAAGAACTGCTTTATTACTCATACAAGACGCATCCCAATTGTTAGCCGTTCTTTTGGATGGTGGTCATTCCACCATTGCAGGAAGATTAGCGGGTGCTTATCGAAATTTGGGGCAGGATAAAATTGCAAACGAACTGTTGAAAAGCATGAAAGCGGCAGGATATGATGTACGGGAAACAGATCCTTTTGAGGAGAAAACACCTCTTGTTTTGGATACTCGTGAAAGATCTCCTTATGTGAATAGAATTCGTTTGATGTGGCATAAAATGCGAAAAGATATTATTGAAGTGTTTCCAACACCTCCGGGACTTCCTGCGGATACTGATGCATATATTATCAAAATGGAAGAAATCTATACAATGGATGCTTACCATTCTTTATCGATTGAAAAATATAGGGTAACTCCCGAATTGATAGAACGAGTAAGAACCGGTGCATGGGATGCAAAAGAGAACGAAACGGATAAACAGCAGAAAGATGCTATGGCCGCCAGAGGTTATTGGCAAGCATTTAATGCGGTGAAAGAAAGTATCCAACGAATTTTAAAAGGTGAAAATGCAGGAACTGTTGTAGATGACGAGCATGGTGATTGGTATCGGGAGCTGTTCGCTCCAGGTGTTGCCGTCGGTCTTTTGAAACCTTCGGATTTAGCGGGGTATCGAAACAATCAGGTTTACATTAGTCAATCCAAACATACACCCATCAATAAGGATGGCGTGCGTGATGTAATGCCCCTTCTATTTGAATTATTGAGAATGGAAGAACACGCAGGCGTTAGGGCAGTTATGGGTCATTTTGTTTTTGTTTTTATTCACCCCTACGTGGATGGCAATGGCAGAATTGGACGGTTTCTCATGAATTGCATGTTGGCTTCCGGTGGATATCCCTGGACGGTAATTCCTGTGGAAGAAAGAGAACGATACATGAAAGCATTAGAAGCTGCTAGTGTAGATTTAGATATTAAACCTTTTGCGGAGTTTTTAGGTTGGTTGGTTGAAGAAGGAATAAAGGGAACGCCTGTGGCGAAGATTAAAACTGAATAAGTTTCCAATTTAGAATAAGAATATCCTCCATACAAGTTTTATTTGAATGCAAATGGATCTAAACTTGAAACGCATACTAAATCGAAACTTTGAGACTATATTTTTTTAGGCAGCAATCCTCAGTAATGCGCTCGAGAGGCCTCGCTTTTACTTCGGTTCACTTCAGTCATAAAGTATAATTTATGCTATTAACGAATGATATATCATGCAAAAGTACAGCAATTAAATAAATTACGATAAATGCCAGAGGGGTTAAAGATTTGTCCCCGTTCTTATAATATTATTCATCCCCTGCCTCCCCAGCCTATCCCTCAATGCCCTCATATCCTCTGACAACTTACGTTCCACAACTTTTGCATAAATCTGTGTAGTGGAAATCTTAGTATGTCCCAGCATTTTGCTGACTGATTCGATAGGGACTCCATTGGCCAATGTGATAGTAGTCGCAAATGTATGCCTGGCCAGGTGAAAAGTCATGTTTTTTTCAATCTTGCAAATTTGCCCTATTTCCTTAAGGTATGAATTCATTTTCTGATTGGAAAATGACGGAAATACCCTACCGGTTCCGATGACTCGGGGATCATTCTGATACTTGCGAATGAGTGCAAGTGCTTGTGGCAATAGTGGAAGAATAACTTTCTCACTGGACTTCTCTCTTTGCGTGTGGATCCAGAAATCACCATCTATGCCTCTGATCAGATTGTCTGTAGACAATTGATTCAAGTCGATATAGGACAAGCCGGTATAGCAGGCAAATACAAACAGGTCTCTGACCATTTCCAGTTTGGCAGGAAATAGCTTGATGGTTTCTAATAATTCAAATTCCGCATCGGACAAATACCCTCGCTCTGTTTTCTCAAATTTAAGACTGAATTTGTCCATTGGCCGGGCTGACATCCAATCCAGTTTGTGAACGAAGTTCAGCACCTTCTGCAGGCGCTCCATATGCTTCATGAGACCATTGTTTTGCATTCTCTTTCTATGAGTTGTTGGAATGTATCCTCGGAGAAAGTATTCAAATTCTGTAATGAACTGAAAGTTGATTTTGCTCAATGGAATATCTGTTTTTCTCTTTTCCCTGGTCACGAACTCTCTTATATACTTTTCAGTAGTTCGATAATTCTTCATTGTCCCGGGTTTGAGTACTGCGGATTGCATTTTATAATGGTACACAAAAGCTTCAATGATCGTTTTTTCTTTTACCTCAATTCCCAGGAAACAGTCTTTGAGGGTATATAAATCTATCCTGTCAGCATAAATCCTGGCATCCTTATAATGTGCCCACATTTTGGCTTTGGACTGATCCAGAAACATGTTAATAGCCTTGGATTCAGGGAGCTTTTCCAGCAGTCTTCCTTTGCTGCTATCCCACTCATTTGACTGGACGACAACCTTCATTGAAATTTCTACACGCTTCATTTGGTGTACAATCCGCATAAACACTGAGCCGTAGCCGGGTTGATTGATTTTTTCGCGGAGGACGAAGTGTACGCAAAAGGCCCCTGATGTACTCATTTTGGTTCGATTTTGGTTCATTTTGATGAAAAAAGCCCGAAAGCTCACCATATAGCTCACCGGGAATTCATCAAATGGTATCAAATGAAACTAAATCAAATTGGCACATATAATTGTATATCAAACAATTAGAGTGCAACCGGTACAAATATAGGACAAAAATTTACTCACCCTATAGCTCACCCAACAATTGAATTACATTGGTATAAATTGAAATGCCCAAAAACATAAAACGCTGTAAATCAATTGATTTACAGCGTTTTGAAATGGTTTAAAATGGCATTTGTCGGGATGACTGGATTCGAACCAGCGACCACCAGCACCCCATGCTGGTACGCTACCAGGCTGCGCTACATCCCGGATCGGGTGTGGGTGTGAGTGTGGGTGTGAGTGTGGGAGAGGGTGAGAGTTTGGGTTTGGGTGTGGTTCTTCCTGATTTCAATGAAAACAAATAATAAAATCCACACTGAAACCTTCTATTTTATAATATTTTAAGATGAAAACAAATCTACTTTTTAATGGCTGTTTCAAACCTAAAATCTTCAAAATAACACTTCTGCAGAACGCTGATTTTCAAGTCCTTATATACAAGCGAAATTTAAGCATTTTGCATAATTATTTACAAAAGCTCGACGACTTATGGCTGTTTCAAATCTGAAACTACTGAAATCTGAAACCTGAAATCATAAGGCCCCGCAGTTTTATTTCATGTCAAATGGAAACGCCCAGCGTTGCGGGGACTTCTTAATTATACCCCGTATTTCGGACTATCCGGTTCTTTAAATGCTGCTAAACGGTCATCATCAGGCACATTCCTGATCATTCCCAGCATCATCTTCGAAATTTGCTCGTATTGATCATATACAACCTTAAATATTTCCGGAGCAATGATCTGATTGTCCAGCATCACATGTAGAATGGCTACACACTCAAACAAAGAACTACGGGACATGACGTAAAATCTTTTCTTGTCGGGATTTGAATGCCTTCCAGTCCCCTCTGCCAGATTGAATGCAATGCTTAATGTCGCCCGCTGTAATTGCTCAGCTAAATCTTTATTCTCTGATTTGATCTTGAAAATCCACGGCAATAAATCTTTATTTATTTGCCTGATCTTCTGATATACTTCTAATTTTTCAAAATCAAACACTAGTAAAACGTTTTAATTTATAATTTTAACTTTCCACGTGCGCCAACACGTGTACTCACACACCCACACCCCCACTTTCTTCATCACTTTGCACGTGCGCTAACACGTGTCCTCCCACACTCACACCCACACCCACACACCCACTCATTTGTCGAGACTACTGGATTCGAACCAGTGACCTCTGCCCTGTCAAGGCAGCGCTCTAAACCAACTGAGCTAAGCCCCGTATTATCGGACGGCAAATTTATAGTAATTTCTTTAATAATTACACATCATTTTTTATTAGTTTTGAGCTGGATTGCTTTACTTATCTGATTTCTAGTCGTATCAATAAAAATTTAAGCATCCGGCCGTAAATTATTCAAGGACTTATTCACACAGATTAAAATAACTATCATGATTAAATCATTGTTCTCTTTTATTGTACTTTTCTGCTGCATGGGAGTGGTGAATGCTCAATTGGCTTCAAAATGGAGCATTAAAGATACTAAAGGTAAAAACCTGCAAATGGAAATGGGAAAGGTCAAAGATATCAGCACTCCTATTTATATTCTGGATAGTAAATCGGGTGACATGAATATTGAATTGTATTACATGGGTAATCCTGATTTGAGCACTAAGAGATTTTTACAAATAATGCCTGCAGATGCTTCAGAATCCAACCATTTGGTGGATTTGACCTTGTTAAATGAAAGAGCCATGTCAACCAGTGTTTCAGCAATGAAAATTCAGGAAATTACAAAGTCAAAAAAACCAGACACCATTTATAAAGTACAGGAAGTTTTAGAAGGAGGTGGAACTGTCGATGTAAAGACAATCTTCTATTTTAAATTGAAGTAAACAAATGTCTGTTGCGCTATTATCCGAAATCAGGGCAGACCTTCAAAGCCGCATTATTCCGGAAAAGGCAGCATTTTTTCCAAGATTTTTCAAATCTGGCCCCGGCGAATATGGCGAGGGCGATAAATTTTTAGGCATTACAGTACCTTCTGTCAGAGAAGTATCAAAGACCTATTCGAAAAAAATTGACCGGCCTTCACTCGATAGCTTATTTCAAAGTCCCTGGCACGAAGAACGCTTACTGGCAGTTTTAATATTAGTTGATTTATTTAATGCTTCAAAAGATCCCATTCAACAAGAAGAATGGGTGGATTACTATCTCGGTCAGGTAAGTAACAACAGAGTCAATAACTGGGATTTAGTGGATTCATCTGCACATAAAATACTTGGGAAATTTTTATTGAAAAGGGATAGAGGTATCCTGTATAAACTTTACAACACCCATCATCTGTGGAGTCAAAGAGTGGCCATTATGAGCACTTATGCTTTTATCAAAAAAGATGATTTTAAGGATATTTATGAGCTAACTGAACTTGCACTGCTCCATAATCATGATCTGATTCACAAAGTATCTGGCTGGATGCTTCGGGAAATGGGCAATAGAAATCAGGAAGCACTTCGGGAGTTTCTTGATATTCATATGAAAAATATGCCCAGAACCATGCTACGATATGCCATTGAAAAACTTGACCCACCCCTTCGTCAATATTATTTGGTAAATAGCAGATCATGAACCGGATCTTCAGTTTACTTGCTCTTCTCACTTTTATCTCACATTCAAAAGCATAGGTCCGGTACATTGAAACCTCGGCAGAAGGCATAAGTACAGGTATTTTAAAAAAATCATTTTTCTATAATAAATCAGAAAATGAAATCCTTGAAACATCGGTTCATGCATCTGAGATTGTAAAATATCTCACAAAACAAGCAGACAAAGGAAGCACGCTTGTATTCTATTCCTATTCATTTCTGGGCAATGTCGAACCTTATCTGACACAAAGTATCGACAAAATCCGAAAACAAATGTTGCGCCACCCATATGCCGGCCCTGATGCTGCCTTAATTGTATTATTCAGACCCTTTTATGCAAAATCCTTTGAAGGAAATCATAGGCAAGCTTACAAAGATGGTCTGGTACTTGGACCGGTTTTAGAAAAGATTTTAAACCAGGTTACAGCGCAAAGTCAGTTAAAACCCGAAATAAAAATTCTGGCTCATTCCATGGGAAATCGCTTTCTGGAAGGAATTTTCGAATCCTGGACCAAAGAATCGCCACGCATTGCGCAATTGATTTTAGCAACGCCGGATGTCAGTCAGGATATCCCGGTTAAATGGTCCAACAATCTTTCAATTGAAAAAATAACACTTTATACTCACACTGCTGACCTCTTCCTTGGAATTTCCAGATCTCTTTTGGATAGCGGGAGAGCAGGTAAATTATTGCAAAATAAGGACCTGAACATGTATGCTACTAATTCAGAAATAACAGTTATTGAAGTCAAAAATGTTGCAAAGTTCCCACGTAGCATTGACATCACAGGTCATGTTTATTTTTTGTACTCGAAGCAAGTAAGAAAAGATATCCAAAGAGAAATCCACAACATTGATAGTTCTTCCATCCGAAAGCCGCAGCCTGAAGGATACTTTACACTGAGGTGAGCTGGTCTGATACAACTCCTTTCGGGGATTATGTCATTTTAAGGTGATGCCTTTCTGCGCCTATGGCTTGAAAGGTGATGTTTCTTCCTGGCTACGCCACGAAGAAGTGATGACTTACTTCTATCTTCGGCTACGCTTCAATAGAAGTAAGGTGATGTGCGAACGGCGTTCGCGGCTGAGTTCGGGGTTTGAGTTTGGGCACTCACACCACACACCAGCTGTTTTGGCTGTTGAGCTCGCAGCTAGAGACCAGTAGCAGAGACACTCATACTTCGGTCTCTATCTGCGACTAGAAGCGGCTGTTCAGCCACTCCCCCATCATACTCAAAAAATCCGGCGTAAATTCCTTCTTCAAACTCATATATTCTCCCGGACTGCCGGTGATTGCCTCCTGAAAAAGATGATTCGCTTTTGGAATAGTGACCGTTTTAAATTTCTGATTACCTCCTTCTTTCAAAGCATTTTCCATAGGTTCAAGATTTTGAGAAGCCAGAACCTGCGTGTCCAATTCACCAAATAAAATCAGAACCGGACATTTCACTCTGGTTAATGCCGGATAGGGGTCATAGCTCATATAATATCTCAACCAGGGAACTTTTGATTGTCCCACTGCCTGCTGAGCTCCCATTTTAGCATAGGCTGCTTTGTCCGGAATCTGTTTAAGCGTTTCTTCCGGAAGAAACTCCAATAATTTTAACGTTTCTGCCTCAACAAATGCAGAAAGTGCTTCTTCTGTGACAGTGCTGTCAGACATCATTTTCAATACCTTTTGGTTCATGGCAGATGATGCTTCAACAAACGCCTCAGTCATGCCTGATGATCTCAAAATTGCTTTCTGTTGTTCAGTACTCACTTCAGAACCTTTGACCCCAAATCCTGCCATTAAAATTAAAAATGCCACATCCTGTTCTTTATTAGCTACTATGGGAACAACTACGCCGCCCTCCGAATGACCCAGTAAGCCTATTCTGCTCATATCAATATCAGTCCTTGTTCTCAAATATCGGTATGCTTCAGTGGCATCCTCTGCCAAATCTGCAGTAGTAGATTCATTGACCGATTTGCCTTTAGATTTACCCACTCCTCTGTCATCATATCTCAGCACAGCCCAGCCTTGTGAGTTGAAATAATCCGCTATCAACTTAAATGGTTTGAATCCGAAAATATCACTATCCCGGTTCTGCGGTCCGCTTCCACTGACCAGAATGATGGCTTTGTAAGATTCTTGATTTACCTCAGGAAAAGAAAGTGTCCCTGATAATTGAGTATCTTCATTTTTAAACACAACTTCCTCTTCCCTGAATGTCTGTCCTGATGCCTGAAATAGAATCAGGCTGAATACGATGGTATATAATATTTTCATAGATGACAATAGTACGAAAAAATTGCCTGGATTCTCACAACTCAATATCAATTTATCAGCTAGCCACGAGCAATCCTGGCAGCAATTTCCGGGGATATAGTCGAAGCACGTGATATCTTTCTGCGCCTACGGCTTGAAAGGTGATATCTTTTCGCGGAACAAGCCACGAAAAGGTGATGTCATAATATTTTCTGCAGCTTCACTTTGAAAATATTAAGGTGATGGCTAGCGCTAAAAATATGTGGGCAACTTCTTCCTGGCTGTTTACTTACTGCTTATTACTTACCCCTTACTACTTCACTTAACTACAATTCTCCCCCACACCAATACAAAATTTAAAGCTGTCTATTATATTGCATTCGTAAATAAATTACTATGGAAGAAATCATTCTTGATACTGAAAACTTCAGGCTCACACAGGCAGAATTTATAGTAAGACTTTTGTCTGCCGTTGGAATGGGTGGATTGATCGGTCTGGAAAGAGAACATTCAGCTATGAATGAAACGACCAAGAGCTTTGCCGGAATCCGCACTTTTATCTTTTTATCCTTGCTGGGCTTCATGGGAGGCTTGACTTATTTCCTGCTTTCAGAATGGGTATTTTTAGCCATTACTATCTCAGTCACCATCCTCACCGGAATTTCGTATTGGGTCACCGCATCCAAAGGAGAAATAGGAGCCACTACAGAGTTCTCTGCTTTGATTGCCTTTATCCTCGGGGCGCTTACATTCTTGGGGTTCATAGAATTAAGTGTAATGATAACCGTCGTCGTGGTGGTCATTCTGTCTTCAAAATTAAAGCTGCAAAACATCGTAGGCAAAATCACGGCTGAAGAACTATACGATATCATCCGCTTTGTTGTAATTGCATTATTGATTTTCCCGTTCCTTCCCAATGAAACTTTTGGTCCTTATGATGTACTCAATCCAAGGGAAATCGGCTGGGTCATCATCCTCACATCAGGTCTCGGATTCGTAGGATATCTCCTAATGAAATTCATGGAGGCTAACAAAGGAATTTTAATCAGCGGAATCGTAGGAGGGCTTGTTTCCAGCACAGCTGTAACCTGGGTTTTTTCAAAAAAGAGTAAAGAAAATGAATCTCATTCTCATAGTTGTGCCATTGCAATACTCGCTGCAACAGCTATCAGCATTGCCCGGGTTCTGATCTGGGTTTTTATCTTCAACAAATCTCTCTTCAATCAATTGTACTGGGTCTTCATTATGATCTTTGCCGCTGCAATTGGCGTTACACTCTTCCTTTACTTTAAACGAAAAGACAAACAAAATATAGAAAACTCAGATGTTAAAAAGGGTAAACCACTAGACCTTAAAGGCGCCTTTATTTTTGGTCTTATCTATGTGGTTATCACGCTGGTTGTCAGCTATTCCAATGACCTTTTTGGTGCAAGTGGAATCTTCCTTTCCAGCGCCATTGCCGGATTATCTGATATCGACGCCATCACCATTTCTGTTTCGAAACTGGCTGGAGGAAGCATTGATTTAAATCTGGCCTCTAAATCTGTTTTACTCGCTACTATCAGCAACACACTCGTAAAAATGGGCATCGGCATCTGGGCGGGTAGCCCCACACTCAGAAAGCTCCTCTACATCGGCTACGGAGCTGTATTTGTAGCTGCTCTTATTGCCTTTCTACTGTTGTAACAACACCACACTGCTCGAAGTAGCTTCAGACTACGAGCACACACATCACCCACACCCGGCTTCTACTTTAAGTTTTTGCAGCTATTTCCGGAGGTATAGTCGAATCTAAGTGATGTCTTTCTGCGGCTACGCCTTGAAAGGTGATGTTTTTTCAGGGGACAAGCCCTGAAAAAGTGATGTCTTTATATTTTCTGCAGCTCCGCTTTGAAAATATAAAGGTGATGGCTAGCGCAAAAAATAAGTGAGCACCTTCTTCCCGGCTGTTCTTAACAACAAATTTCCAGCTGCTTCTCCCTGCTCCCGCGGCTAAACTCACCCCCGACCCCTCTCTTGGAAAGATTGCTTGATTGAATTTTGAGTAGCCGAGTAGGTTTGTTCGGCGGGGCTCACTTCACTACTCGGTTCACTTCACAAAAAAGGTACGTTTAGTACCTTTTTTGTTCGTTCATCCTTCAAAAGGGAAAGGTCGGGATAGGGTTCACACCTAAAACTCACGACTCACACACCCGGCTGCTTTGGCTGCTCAACTCATCCCAAAAGCTTTGGGGATCACTCAGAACTCATAACTCTCTGCCGGCTGTTTGGCTGTTCACCTTGCAACTTGCTTGAAGCTTGTAGCTTCTTTCCGGCTGTTTACTTACTCCTTATTACTTACACCTTACGACTTACTATTTCAACAAATTCTTCATCTCCTGCAGCTTCATAAAACAATCAATCGGCGTCATCCCATTCAAATCCATATCCCTGATCAATCTCGCAATCTCCTCAGCCTGGGGATCAGAAGTCTGGAAAATACTCAGCTGATAAGAACTTTTTGAAGGAACCTGTTGCATGGATCGCTGTCTTGCTTTCACCGCCGACTTGTTGTCATCAATGAACTTTTCCTCCAGATGAACCAATATTTCTCCGGCTCTGTCCACAATCATCTTTGGCATTCCGGCCATTCGGGCCACATGGATACCAAAGGAATGCTGACTGCCACCAGGAACTAATTTTCGCAGAAAAATGACTTTTTGTCCCACTTCCTTCGTTGCAATACTGAAGTTTTTTATCCGCGGAAATTTCTCAGATAATTCATTCAACTCATGATAATGCGTGGCAAACAATGTCTTCGGATGTGCATATCCATTTGAATGCAAAAACTCAGCGATTGACCATGCAATAGAAATTCCATCATATGTACTCGTACCCCGGCCTATTTCATCCAGCAAAATCAAAGAACGCTCAGAGAGATTATTCATGATCGAAGCGGTCTCATTCATCTCCACCATGAAGGTGGATTCCCCCGAAGAAATATTATCAGAAGCTCCCACCCGCGTAAATATCTTATCCACAATCGACAGGGAAGCAGACTTTGCAGGAACAAATGATCCCATCTGTGCCATCAGACATATCAATGCGGTCTGCCTGAGCAAAGCTGATTTACCAGCCATATTCGGACCTGTAATCAATAAAACCTGCTGATCACTATTCTCCAGAAACACATCATTCGGTACATATGACTCTCCCGGAGGAAGCTGCGCTTCAATCACCGGATGTCGCCCTTCCTTGATATCAATCGCAAGGCCTTCATTCATCTCCGGCTTCACATAATCCCGCTCCAGTGCGAGCAAAGCAAATGACAACAAACAGTCCAGTCTTCCCACCAAATGCCCATTATGCTGTATCGGCTGAATAAACTGCTGAACAATCCTGACAAGTTCCTCAAACAATCCAGATTCCAACTCATGAATTTTGTCTTCTGCCGTCAGAATCTTTGTTTCCAGTTGCTTAAGCTCATCTGTGATATAGCGTTCAGCATTGGCCAGTGTCTGTTTTCTTACCCAGTTTTCCGGGATCAGATCCATATCCTTATAGCGATTCGTCACCTCCAGATAATAACCAAAGACATTATTGTATCCGATCTTCAAACTAGTGATTCCGGTTGCCTGAGATTCTTTCAATTGAATAGCGGCCAGCGCTTCCTTACTATGGGTAATGAGATGTCGCAATTCATCCAGTTCCGCAGATACTCCTTCGGCAATAGTTGGTCCTTTATGCAATTGCACAGGAGCTTCCGGCCGGATATATCGATGAATTTCTGTTTGCAATGAAGCACAGGTATTCAGTCCATCAGCGATCAAATGAATATCCGCCCGTCCACTTTCTAATAATATTTTCTTCAATTCTTCGGTAGCTTCCAGCGAACGGCAGACTTGCAGCACTTCCCGGGGATTGATCTTTCCTGAAGGTACTTTTGCCACCAATCGCTCCACATCACCCATCTTTCGAATAATCACCCTGAGCAGATCAATCTGCTGATGATCCTGAGTGAAATATCCCACAATCAGATGTCTTTCTTCAATCCTGTGAATATCCGTCAATGGCAGCACAATCCATTTTCTCAACATTCTTGAACCCATCGGAGAGATCGTCTTATCCATTGTTTGATAAAACGAAGTTCCTCCCTCATGTGCACTGTGAATCAATTCCAGATTCCGGATGGTGAAGCGATCCAGCCAAAGGTATTCCTGTGCCTGCAACCTGCTGATTTGAGAGATATGTTGAAGCTGCTTATTCTCCGTCGAATTAAGATAATGCAATATCGCTCCAGCCGCCGATTGAGCTACTTCCATTTCCTCGATCCCGAAACCTTTCAGCGACAGCACTTGAAAATGCTCCAACAATTTTTCTCTGCCAAAACTGCCTGCAAAAATCCATTCCTCCAGCGGATACGTATAAAACCCCTCGCCAAATAATTTATGGAATCGCTCCCGCTGCGATTTCTGGAATATAATTTCAGAAGGCTTGAACCCCTGAAGCAACTTTTCCACCTGAGCATCCGAACCCTCACTCACCAAAAATTCACCCGTCGAAATATCCAGAAATGCAAGCCCATGTGGCAATCCTTCCCTGCTCAAACTCACCGCAGCCAGGAAGTTATTAGACTTATGATCCAACAATTTATCGTCAAATGCAGTCCCCGGAGTAATCACTTCCGTAATCCCCCTTCGCACTATTTTCTTCTCCTTATTTGGTTTTTCCAGCTGCTCACAGATCGCCACACGATAGCCCGCACGCACCAATCTCGGCATATACAGATCCAGCGAATGATATGGAAATCCAGCCAGCTCCGTATCCGCTGTACCATTGTTTCGATTCGTCAGCACGATGCCCAGCGCCGAAGAAACCTTGACCGCATCCGACCCGAATGTTTCATAGAAATCTCCCACCCTGAAGAGCAATATGGCATCGGCATGCTTAGCCTTCAGCTCATAATACTGGCGCATGAGCGGCGTCACCGTTTCATCTTTTTTGTCCTTTGCCACGTCTGTTCTTTATATGGATTTGCGATTCATCAAAAGTGATAAAGATACAGCAAACATATTTAAAAATAAATATTTGTTCAAATTCTGCCCACAGCATAGCAAGATGATGAAGATGATTTGGGCGTGCCCCCGAGGTAATCTGAAATTGCAATTTTTGAATATGCAATTTCAGATTACTCGGGGTCGTGCTATCCGCTTTACTTCGCTCCTGCGTCGCTTCGTGCCCGCTCCTATCACTCACGCGAAAACAGGATACAGCTTATTCCCGGCTGTTTCACACCCACACTAATTTGCAAGTTTTTCGTAAATGGCAGCAAGAAATGTAAACATCTCAAAAAGGAAAAGCCCTAATTTGACTCCTAAAACTGGTAAATTTAACTCAATACCCACACCTGCTTCGACATCAAGTATTTGCAATTATACCCGCGGATCTAGTCGATACGAAGTGATGTCTTTCTGAGCCTTCGGCTTGAAAGGTGATGTTTTTTCAGGGTACAAGCCCTGAAAAAGTGATGTCTCCGAAATAAATTGTCTGCTATGCAGCCAATTTATTTCGGAGGTGATGGCTAGCGCTAAAAATAAGAAGGCAACTTCTTCCTGGCTGTTTTCTCGCAGCTCGAAGCTCAAAGCTTGTAGCTTCTTTCCCACCCTGCCCGAAGTAGCTTCCAGCTACGAGTACACACACCACCCACACCGGCTGTTGGCTGTTCAACTCATCATTCATAACTCATAACTCAGCACCGGCTGTTTGGCTGTTTCATTCGACAATTCGATAATTCAGCAATTAGACAATCGGCTGTTTCCGGCTGTTCAACTTGCAGCTTGAAGCTTGCGGCTTGTAGCTTCTTTCCCACCCTGCTCGAAGTAGCTTCCAGCTACGAGTACACACACCACCCACAACCGGCTGTTGGCTGTTCAATTCATCATTCATAACTCAAAACTCATAACTCAGCACCGGCTGTTTGGCTGTTCAACTTGCAGCTTGCAGCTTGAAGCTAGCAGCTTCTTCCCGGCTGTTCAACCAGCAACCAGCAACCAGCTTACTGATTCTCCATCAACTTCCTGTACTTGAATTTCTTTGATCCAGCCTCACCAAGGCGCTTCTTGCGATTCTCTTCATAATCGGTGAATCCACCCTCAAAGAAATACACTTGAGCATCTCCCTCAAATGCCAGAATATGTGTAGCAACTCGGTCCAAAAACCATCTGTCGTGAGAGATAATAACGGCACAACCTGCAAAGTTTTCAATGGCTTCTTCCAATGCGCGAAGTGTATTCACATCTATATCATTGGTAGGCTCATCCAGAAGCAATACATTCGCTTCCTGCTTCAGACACATGGCAAGGTGAAGACGGTTGCGCTCACCGCCGGAAAGTACACCACATTTCTTCTCCTGGTCCGAACCCGTAAAATTGAATTTCGAAATATAAGCTCTCGCATTAATTTTCGTATTGCCAAGTTCGATCCAGTCAGCTCCACCAGAGACAACTTCGTTAACCGTTTTATTAGGATCTATATCATTGTGTGACTGATCTACATACCCTATTTTAACCGTTTCACCAACCTTGATGGATCCGCTATCCGGAGTTTCCTGCCCCATGATCATTCTGAACAATGTTGTTTTACCCGCACCATTTGGTCCGATTACTCCAACGATTCCTGCCGGTGGCAGGCTGAATGATAAGTTTTCGATCAGGATTCTTCCACCATATCCTTTTGTCAGATCCTCCGCATTAATCACATTGGTACCTAACCTTGGACCGCTTGGGATGAAAATTTCCAGTTTATCCTCCTTACCTTTACCTTCTTCAGAAGCCATTTTTTCATAATTGCTCAGACGGGCTTTGGCTTTTGCCTGCCGGCCTTTGGGATTCATTCTCACCCATTCCAATTCTCGCTGCAAAGCCCTTTGACGCTTACTTTCCTGCTTTTCTTCCAGCGCAAGTCTCTTCTGCTTCTGGTCCAACCAGGAAGAATAATTTCCTTCCCATGGAATTCCTTCACCTCTGTCAAGTTCTAGTATCCAACCCGCCACATTATCAAGGAAATACCTGTCGTGCGTCACAGCGATAACGGTACCTTTATATTGTGCCAAATGTTGCTCCAACCAGTGAATAGACTCAGCATCCAAGTGGTTGGTAGGCTCATCTAAAAGTAGAATATCCGGGTTTTGAAGAAGCAGGCGGCAGAGCGCTACTCTCCTTTTTTCTCCACCGGAAAGTACTTTAATGGAAGCATCCGGTTCAGGAACACGTAGTGCGTCCATCGCTCTGTTAAGGACATTATCTATTTCCCAGCCGTTGATGGCATCAATTTGTTCGCCCAGTTCACCTTGCTTATTGAGCAATTTATCCATTTTATCAGGATCCATGTAATTCTCTTCCAGACCCATAGCCTGATTGACATCTTCGTAAGCGTTCATCAAATCCATGATAGGTTGTACTCCTTCGCGAACCACTTCAATAACCGTTTTGGATTCGTCTAGTTCCGGTTCCTGAGAAAGGAATCCGATGGAATATTGTTTTTGAAACTCAATTTTACCCTGATAATTAGGGTCCAGACCAGCTATGATCTTGAGCAAAGTTGATTTACCTGATCCATTGAGACCTATGATACCGATTTTGGCACCATAGAAAAAAGACAAATAAATGTTCTTTAATATAGTCTTATTGCTGACAGGCAAAGTCTTTCCCACTCCCAGCATTGAAAATATGATCTTTTGATCCATTGATTTAGTTTTTTGAAGCCGCAAAGGTACAATTCCCGCTGCAAATCAAACTCAGAAAATGTAAAAATGGATAATACTAGTTATTTGAGCTTTCTACTGTCTTTTGTTGCGGTTATTTCCAGGGATTTGCCCGAAGCGAGGTGATGTCTTTCTGCCGCTACGCCTTGAAAGGTGATGTCTTTTCATGGACCAAGCCATGAAAAGGTGATGTCTTTATATTATCTGCAGCTTCGCTTTGATAATATAAAGGTGATGGCTGTGCATGATAGAAAGAGGCAACTTCTTCCCGGCTGTTTTCTCGAAGCTCGGAGCTCGTGGCTCGCAGCTTCTTCTTCCGGCTGTTCACTTACTACTTACGCCTTACTACTGCCTTGCTTCCGGCTGTTTTCTCGCAGCTCGAAGCTCGTGGCTCGAAGATTTCTTCTTCCGGCTGTTCACTTACTACTTACGCCTTACTGCTTATGCCTTGCTTCCGGCTGTTTTCTCGCAGCTCGGAGCTCGTGGCTCGAAGCTTTCTTCTTCCGGCTGTTCACTTACTACTTACGCCTTACTACTTATGCCTTGCTTCCGGCTGTTTTCTCGCAGCTCGGAGCTCGTGGCTCGAAGCTTTCTTCTTCCGGCTGTTCACTTACTACTTACGCCTTACTACTTATGCCTTGCTTCCGGCTGTTTTCTCGAAGCTCGAAGCTCGTGGCTCGAAGCTTTCTTCTTCCGGCTGTTCACTTACTACTTACGCCTTACTACTTATGCCTTGCTTCCGGCTGTTCATTTTCCACTTTCATCTTTCCACTTTCATCTTTCAACTTTCAACTTTCAACTCCCACCCAGCTGTTCAACCAGCAACCAGCAACCAGCAACCAGCAACCACGTACTTTCTTCAAATTTCTCAAATAATTATTTCTCCATTTCCAAAAAATAATATACATTTATCACCTGAGTCAGCTCAAGGATTCTATCAACGCTGACCCCTCTAACCTACAATCTTTTCATCTGCAGATGAAGTCTGAACTTTCAAATGGTTCGACTTCTACATTCCATTAAAATCAATCTATTGATTTCAAATGATTTGCAGATGAGCGTTCATTTTACTTACATCCGGACACTTTTATTATTGGCATGCTTTATTGCTTGCAGATCTGGCTTATATGCTCAGGTATTTCCCGTTGACCTGAGTCTAAATATCATGCGCCCCCATTCTCCGGCTTTCCACACTTTTGGTAATTCAACGGGATTTGGACAGCAGGTGAATCAAATTCAGTTATTTATGACCCTCAAAGATTCACGCGAACCTATGCTCAATGTGGGTCTTGAATGGGAAATTGTCACAGAACGGGGAAGATATATTGCCAATCCTGAGCTCGCTTTGATTCCCATCAATTTGGTTTTCGGTATGCCAACTTCTCTCAGCAACCTGCAATTAAGCACCTATTTTTCAGATGTATCCTTCCCGCCCGGCATGCTGAACAATGGTTTCCTGCCAGAGGGAGCCTGTGAAATCTGCGCCACCGCCATCGAATTGACCAATCGTTCACCGGTCAGCCTGAAAGTTTGCGCTTTCTTATTTCTGGAAGAACTCGACCCTCCTGTAATCATGTTGCCTTTAGACAGCATCATTCCATACTTTCCTCAAAACATACAATTGAGCTGGCAGCCTTTACATGCTGCTTCCTTCCCTGTCGAGTACACTTTAGAGATTTGGGAAATGATTCCAGGTCTCACTCCCGAACAAATCATCACTTCCACACCACCCCTTTTTGTGAAGCCCATTCAACAAATGACTACCACTTTTTTAGGTCCTTCAGATCCACCACTTTTGGTGGGATCATTTTACCTCGCTCAGGTTACAGTCCGTGACATTGTCAACATGGGCGGAATGCCTCCGGTCTATTTATTCAAGAATTTTGGTAGAAGTCCGGTCCACATTTTCAAATATGGTTATACGCTGGACGATATCCCCTGTGAGCAGCCAACAGGATTGGGTTATGATACCTCTGATGATCTCGAAACCTATATTTTCTGGGATGGAGGAACTATTCCCGCTCAGGGTCACGGTCAAGGCATTGTTCTGGGAAATTCAGAAAGCGGAGGTAATAGTAGTTCTTTCAGAAGTTTTTATAATCTTAACTGGAGGGAAAAAAATGAGGCTGATCCCTCAGGAACCTGGAGTAATCATACCACTGATCTGGCTTATTACAATTTTGATGATTTCAAGCGAGGTCGCACATATCAGGTTTTTGTTGAGAAAGCATGTCCTTCGGCAATGATTTCCAGCGATACTATTGAGATCAGCTTTTCACAGTTGCCTCCGGAGCGCCCATATGAATGTGGCCAGCAACCTTTGGATCTCATGCTGCAAAACCAGACTCCCCTTCAAAATCTGTTCATCAATGACACTATCATGGCAGGGGATACCAGAGTCATCATTACGGAAGCGGTTGGTAGCAATGGAAACTTTTCAGGAGAAGGATTCTTCAAAGCCCCTTTCATCAAATCCATCAAACTGGCTGTAGAATTTACCAATATTCGCATCAATGATGAATATAGATTGACTGAAGGGAGTATCATCACCAAGTGGGATCCTACAGGAAGCAATATCATTGACGGAGATGGAATTATTGACTTATTCAATACAGATGAATTCGATGTTCCGGAGGTGTTCATCACTGATGTGGATAGTATCGGCATTGATGAAAATGGCAATGTCATCGTTTATCATGGCGGCGGTACGACTACATTTTCCCAGCCTATTATTGTGAATTCAAACACGGGCAGCTATACAGTGAGCGGTGGCTATGTGATGCCAATACTGGAAGATTTTGTAATTCCTGATGATCTCATGCCTGGAGTCAGGCTCAAATTTTATGCACATGAGAACTCGACTTTTGGTTTTGATCCATACGATGATCGCATTCCGGATCAGTATCAAAGTCAGGAAGATTATAAAATTCCCTATAAAAGCATAGGCCGCGGTCTTGCTGATAGTTTGGTCGGAATCCTTGAAGGTGACTGGGATATCAATAAGATTATGCTGGTGTCCTCCAGAGGGGCTGTGCTACCCATTAAAGTTACAGGGTCTAATAGCTTACTCATTCGAACGGCAGGTGTGGATGATAATGAAATTATTTATGCAACCACAGATGATGGGAGTGGTGTGGGTCTGTTTTTTCAAAAAAGTTATCAATACACCAATTACCATGTGCATCTGGTGAAGGTTAATGATGCAGGAAATAGCATTGATCCGGCAGAACTTGAAAATAGCATGAACAAAATTTTGCACCAGGGAGTGACACTGAGCACTGTTAATTTTCATCCCATCTCAGTAACTGATACCGATCCTGACGATATCATTGGCGCCCAGTCAAAACTGATCACAGTTTACAGCTCTGACATGAACCGTATCATACGCAATTTTGTGAATCAGGTCGGATCAGGACTGGAAGAAAATCATTTTTACATCTTCCTCGTCGATAACCTTCAGGGTGATGTAGCCGGTTTCATGCCACAGGGAATGCAATTCGGCTTCGTAGATGTCAGCAAAGCAAGCGGGGCTGCTCTTAGCAAAATCTTGACCCATGAGCTCGGGCATGGAGCTTTTACTCTTCGCCATTATTGGGACGATTATGTTGGTGGTTCAGGTGTGGATCATGGCAATCTCATGGACTATGGGCCTGCCGGTACCCGCTTGCTTGTCCGTCAGTGGGAGCGGATGCATCAGCAGCGTTTTCCGCTTCCGTGGTTGGATGCGGATGGGGACGGGCAATACACATTAACAGCAAACGCATTTTGTATAAAGGATCAGATCCAGGAGTATATTATGAGTCTTGTCGATTATCATGTTGTTGATGCTTTAGGTAGGTTTCTTTTGCTTGAACCAGGTATGAAGCCATACTATTTTATAGAAAAAGCTGATGAACCTAATAATATCATAGCAGGTGGGTGTTCTGGTATTCAGCACAATGGAAAAGTTTATATCCCGTGGTTCAGTGAGATAAGTTCAGGCCCCAGTCCTCTGTATGCCTGGAGTTGGCAAGGGTGCAATCAGCTCCAGGGTTTGGAAAAAACTAATTGTATAGATCAGTATAAAATCACTATTGATACTGTAGTCGATGCCTCCAATAATTATAAAGTACTAAAGGAAAAATTAGAAGCTAATAATTGCCAGTTTATTGTTAAAAAAGGAGAGCAGGTGCTCAATACTTTTTTAAATCTATGCGATGATTGTGATCCCTCAGATAATGATGAAATCCTCGTGAACCTTACAGGAGAATTGCTTCAGGATAATGAATTGTTGAATCTCATCAATCATCTCAATGATCAGTATAAAAAGGAGACTGCAAGCAAAAAATTATATATCAATAAATTTTTTATTACTGAGTATGGAGATCAGGAACAATTTGATTTTGTCATAAATTTCATCAATGGACTTCAGTTAGGGGAAGTGGTTGGGTGGTTCAATGTTGTGATGGATGTCAACGGAGCAATTCAGGATTATGATAGAGCCGCCACAGGGTTTTATCGGGACAAAAGTAAAATTACAGAGGGTTCATCAACTTGCTCAAGTAGTAATTTCTATTCGCTTTTATGTATTATTAATAGTGCTTTGTCGGGGCCTACCAATCCTTCGGATCAGGCCAGCAGTATATTCTACCTTGGCCAGGAAGTTAATCCCATAACAGCAATTATGGATGGATTGGCAAGCCTGACCAGTAAACTTCAAATTCCAGAACGTTTTTACAACCTGGATAATCCTGAATATTCACCAGTTGTGTTTTCTATATTCCACTATGCAGAATTTATAAATAATGTAAGCAGTTTTGGATTATTATCACAAACCTGGTCCGAAGATCTTATTAAAATAGCATTTCAAAATTACGAGATCCCTATTGACAATTTGAGTATTTCAAAGTTGAAATTCGCATTAATTTGTGGCATGTGGAACGAACTGGTTTCGCAGATTCAAAGTCTACCTCAACTTACAGGCATTCTCCTTACCCAATCTCCTGATATTATTCTAAGACTAACCTTTGACCCTCAATCTGTATTCCACGAAATTGCAGGAATTAATATTAGCAACACTCTCACTGCGGCTAATGCTGCAGTCAATAATATTGGTCAAATTTTTATTGAAAGCTATAATGTGGAATCACCATATATGCTTGCTCAACAGTTAGGAAGGGATGCAACATTTTCTGTAACGTTATTTTTTGGTCTGGCAGAACTAAAAGCACTAAAATCAGGATTTAGTTTTGCCCAAATGATTAGCAAGTCAAAGGCGGTCGTTGCTAATACTAAATGCATGCAATTACTATCAGGTAATGCTAAGAAATTGGTTCTGATTTCATTTTTAAATGTTCAGACCCCTTCATTCAATTTGGTTAAATATGTTGTCCAGCATGGAACTGATGCCATTACTGCGGTTATTAAAAAAGGACCACATTCCACAAATACTTACACAAATTTACTGGATGATATTATCTATGCAAAGTCCCCAACGAATATTACCATTGATGGTGTTCAATACTCAAAACAAGTCAATCAGGCAAAAAAGGTCCATAACTTAAAGGTTGGCGAGCAAATTGGGCATCAACAAGTGGATATTATTCAAAATATATCCCGTGAAGTTTATGCTAATGAATACATCAACATGCACGGAGTATCGGTAATTGTCCTTTCGGATGCTTTGACAGATTCGGATGATTATCCACAGGACAAGTGTGACATTTGTCCCAATGTGGAGGAAAATTATTTAAAAAGTCCCCTATGCGAAGAGCTCCATTCTCTTTCTGAGAAATACCCGGACCAATTATCCAATATCCAGAAATTGTGTAATATTGTACAGCCACTAACTGTGGTAAGCAAAATAAATACTATGCCTGTGTCAAGTGGCAATCATTTCTTATCAGATCTTAGTGTGGGCAATGATGTACACTACCTGAGTAATCACACAAGTAGCCTTGCTGCAGGGCATGTGGAGGCCTGGGAGTTGGTGAATGAAGCAAGACCAAATCTAAAATATCGAAAAGACTGGTCCGTGCTACAGGAGGTTAAACAATACTTAGTTGCAAATTCAATTTCATATGTTGGAGGAAGTGCTGGTCTGATTACTGTCATTGAAAAAAATTCTTCAGCACCTTGCAATGTATGCGATAACAATAATAACCAATATAACTATCTGGACAAATATGTGGATTATGTTCAGAATTTTACTGATCATTATACCAACAAAGATCACTATGATATAGTACTGGGTCCTCAGGGAATTAAAGCTAAGGGAATTCATCAGGTAAATGCTTCAGCATTTGTATTAAGGGTATTAAAGGAAAATCCGGAATATCAGTATAGCATTACAAGCTTTGAAGAGAAAATAGAGAGCATTAATGACGCAGGTGAGACCCATAAGGCAATTGCCGACATAATGATAAATGGCAGCAAAATTGTTGAGTGCAAAAGCTGGAATTTAAATGGAATAGCTTTTCAACATTTTGTTGCCGGCAATTCAACTAGTGTAGATCAGTTTATAGCCTATCTCAGTGATGCGGCATTAGTATCGAGCATGAATGATATCGAATATTGGTTTGATAAAAAGAAACTAAGCAACAGCACCAATACCACTCCCATCAGGGAAAAATTCAGGGATATGATGTATCAAAATGGAATTTTGACTCAGCGAGGGAATGAAGTTTTTAATGCGATTTGGGGGAATCAGCAGTTAAGAGAGAGTTTTTTTGGAGTCATTTTACCACCAGATTTAGTAATTCAAAAACCTCTAAAGCTGGTAGATTTCATAGAAAAAGTGATAGATGTAAACAATACACTGTATGACTTTATAAAAATTAAGTGATTTGTATAATCTAAGCCATAATATAGCTGATGTAATATATTTTTTTGCATCTAATCAACATCTATTACATTGGAGCAATAAGCTATTTTTAGATAGTCTGGAGTTTTTAATCCCAAACGAGGAAGTTATAGGCGGATTTATGGATGAAAACGGATTATTAAACGTCACGACTAAAACTAAAATATATTGGTATAAAGATTATGGTCAGAAACTAATTCTTGTCACAGACCATTTTACTGGCTTAATGAATTTCCAGATTGATGAAACTATAAAACTTGCTAGAACTGAAACTTTTAATTACTCCTATTTTGATACAAATTCAGGAAATCACTTAGAAGTTTTCAATGCGAAATTTAATGGAAACTATCCTTCTGCATTTTATAATAAATTTTTGTTCTTTCATAAATTTCCTAACTCAACTATACAAGCTCTCTCTCTCCTCTCTGGAGAATACGAATGGGAAGTCTACCTAAATTCCTTCGGAGAAATCCGAAAATTACTGGGAGTAATAGAAGAAAAATTGTGGGTAGTACTCTACAGAGGAGGAGAAAATCAGGACATAACAAAACTCATTGCTTTGGATATTCATACCGGTGATATTATAATTGAATTACCTGAATCACTTCCTTTGCACAATACCCATATTTCAATCATTGAAGAAAAACAAACCATCTTAAGTATTTGGGGTATGAAGAGTTCTCATCACAAGGCAAACAGTCCATTGGTAGAGATCGATGGTAAAACAGGTAGAATTATCCGCAATCATAGAATAGAAAGTTTATTTGAAGCCAATCTCAAAATGGGCTTATGGAAATATCTTGATGATAAAATATTTTTTGTTGGAGCCATGGATTATATCAATAGTACTCATGTTGGTGTACTTGACTATAATACATTGGATCTGCTTTGGTATGAAGAGGTGGCAGGTCGAAAAGCAGGTCTTAAAGAAATACAAGTCACCGGGGATAAAATATTTTGCCTGGATATAGGTCACCAATTACATATTTATGAAAAGGTCGAGGAAGATAAATCATGAATGGGTATGATATTTGTTATAAAATTGTAATTCATGGTCCAGATAGTAACAGAATTTCTTACTCTTCAAACAAGATGAAATCATATCTCCTGCTAAGCATCTTGTTCTGCGGCACTTTATTTTCCTGCGAAAATAAGAACAATGTACGCTACATCTTCTTCCTCCACAACAGATTCCTCGAAGAGCATGAACTAAACGACGCTCACCCCGAATACGGCCGAGCTGAATACAATGAAATCATTTCTGAATTTCAAAAAAACGGTTTCAAAGTGATCAGCGAAAAAAGAAACGGAAATGTGAATGTCCGCGAATATGCGCAGGGAGTTGTTCGACAGATCGACAGCTTACTATCCACCGGCCTCAAAGCCCAAAATATTACGGTCGTGGGAATCTCAAAAGGTGGATACATCGCTCAATATGTCTCTACTATTGCAGAAAATCCGGATCTCAATTTTGTCCTAATCGGGTGTTTCATGGATAGTGATATGGAAGAAATTCCTGACATCAATTTTTGCGGAAATATTCTGAATATTTATGAAAGAACCGACCCATTCGGTGTATCTGCGATAGCAAGAAAGGAAAATTCTACATGCACCATCACCCATTTCAAAGAAATAGAAGTCAACACTGGCCTTAATCATGGGTTCTTATACAAAGCCATGAAAGAGTGGATGGCACCTACGATGGAATGGGCTCGAGGTAATTATTGATCAAAGTTCAATTTGCTTCAATACATAATTTACGCAAAAAAATCAATACACATAAAGGATATCAAGTAGTCTAAAGAAATCCACACATAGTTTAACGTGGATAACCCAGGGCCAGTAAAACGCAACCCGCGGTAAACGAAGCTCCATCTAAAGTACTCCGTACGAAGTTCAACGATAGTGTGCATATCAGGTATAAATTGCTATTTTCGCATTGAGTCATCAATTTAATTACCTGCACTTCAATCTCTTCTAATTGCAATGGACGACATTTTCTCCAATCAAATCCGAATCTTCAAATCTGTCTTCAAAGGCAGAGAAGACGTGTTTGCAATTCGGTGGGAGAAAGAAAATAAAAGTGGATATATGCCATCCTACTCTTTCGATCCTTATTTGTATCGGGCACATAAAAAGAGTGGCGGGACTTTTCAGAACTACAAGGATAAAACATACCAAAATCTCACAGATAAGGAGATTGCAAAACATCTCAGAGGCGAGCAATTAATCGGAATTTATCCGTTATTATCCAATAACACATCGCATTTTCTTGCTGCAGATTTTGACGAATCAGATTGGATAAATGATGCACGAAAATTTCTAAACGCTTGTAATGAAAAGGATATTCCCGCTTATCTCGAACGCTCCCGATCTGGTAATGGGGGCCATGTTTGGATATTTTTTGATCAACCCTATCCTGCTGTTAAAAGCAGAAAAATCATAATTACAATATTAGAACAAGCCGGCATTTTCTCTCAATTTGATAAGGGTTCTAGTTTTGACCGCGTATTTCCAAATCAGGATTTTCTTTCAGGTAAAGGATTGGGAAATTTAATTGCCCTGCCACTATATAAGAAAACCTTTGAGCAGGGTAATAGCTGCTTTATCGATCCAAAGAATCAAGTCCCTTTTGAAGATCAATATGCGTTTTTAGAAAAAATAAAAAGAATTACCAGTACTCAATTGGACAAACTTTATCAAGACATCCCAAACGCTTCTCCATCAATTGTAAGCAAAATAAGTAATGGAAAACTGATCATTTTATTAAATAATCAGGTGCAGATAAACAGAGTCGGGATGACCTCACCTTTGATTAATTATCTGAAGGAAGAATTAAATTTTGCAAATTCAGA
This sequence comes from Saprospiraceae bacterium, assembly GCA_022841345.1. GTDB lineage: Bacteria > Bacteroidota > Bacteroidia > Chitinophagales > Saprospiraceae > SLDF01. Next base: position 5,933 of record JALHRR010000050.1, on the reverse strand, counting down.
GTTCATTATCAGGAAGAGAACAGGTCGGAACACTTCTGGAACTAATCGTTTCTTCAAATTTGTAGAAGAGACAGAAAATGAAGTTATTATTCCAAGAGGTTTCATTGGCAAACTCATTCGATTTTGCAGAGAGAATAAAATCGATCATGATTTTATTGACCAAAGGCAACGGCCAAACACAGTGCAATATATATTCAATGCCACTTTAAGAGAGCATCAGCAAACTGTGATTGATGCAATTGCTAAAAAAGATTTGGGTGTGATTGTAGCTCCACCTGGTTCAGGAAAAACAATTGTTGCATTAAAAATAATAGCAGAAAAACAGCAGCCGGCTTTGATCATAGTTCATCGAAAACAATTACTTGAACAATGGATTGAAAGAATAGAAACGTTTCTCGGCATCCCTAAACACGAGATTGGAAAAGTTGGACAGGGCAAATATAAATTAGGCAGCAAAATCACAATTGCAACGATTCAGAGTTTATCAAAGGAGATTAATAAAAATGAAAGTGAGATATTGAAATCAAATTTCGGAACAATCATTTTGGATGAATGCCATCACATCCCTGCTGAAACTTTTCGAAATACTATCTCGAAATTGAAAACATATCATCTTTATGGTTTAACCGCCACCCCATTTAGAAAAAACAATGATGAGAAACTCATTTTCATTCACCTGGGTGATATAATCGCTGAAATTAAGCCGAACCAAATTCGGAATTCCAAACGACCAAAGATTATTGTCAGATTGACTGATCTGGCGGTACCATTTAATTCCAGGACTGACACTTTTGAGACCCTTTCCAAAATTCTGATTCACGATTCTTCCCGTAACAGATTAATATTGAAAGATATCACCTACGAACTCAAGCAAGGAAAAAAAGTAGTCATCATTACTGAAAGAAAAGAACATATCGACTCACTCTATCAGTATCTTAAACAATCGCATGAGACAATTACATTATGCGGAGATGACACTGAAAATAACAGAAAAACTAAATGGAAAATATTGAATGAAGGCAATTATCAGGTCCTGATTACCACCGGACAATTTTTTGGTGAAGGATCAGATTTGCAAAATGCGAATTGCCTTTTTCTTGTATATCCATTTTCATTCAAAGGTAAACTGATTCAATACATTGGCAGAGTGCAACGTTCAGAAATTGCACCCACAATCTATGATTACAGAGATATAAAAATTGACTATCTCAATAAGCTGTTCCTCAAAAGAAATACCTATTACAGAAAGATTGAAAAACAAGCTACACTATTTGATGAGCCAGATGAGGTCTATGAAAAACCAAAAATTCTCACCGTTGAAAAAGAAATAAAAATTCCGGTTTCGGAGCTGGAGTTTCGTTATGGAAGCATTGCCTTTCTTTACACAATTAATGAACTGAAACAACAACTGGAATTTGAAATTGAAAATCTTGAAGTTAGACAGGAATTTGAAGTCCTGAAACCTTACTTTGCAAGAGCTTTGGGTGCGTCCAAAGTCAATATAAATATTTATGCGGAATTTGAAGAGGAAAAGTTGGTATCTCAATTGGCTACTTCAGCCGATATTGAGAGCATCAATCAGGAACTAATTGAGAGCGTGAGATTTACTTTCGTCACAAAGCATATTATCGGCAAAAAAGCTCTTCATTCTCAAAATCCTTCAAATATCAATCAACTTCAAAATGTTGACAGCAATTTACTTTACAAGTCAGGCGAAGAATTATTAGAAGATATTTTAAAACTTGGCAAATACAAACATCAAAAACAACTTCATTATTTAGCTCATCGGCATGATAAAAGCATTTTAAAAGTTCGTTATGTCCTGGCTCCTTTTTCCTTTGTATTTCTTTTGACAGGAACAAATGGCTTTCATATTGTATTAGAGACTTTAGACACTGAGGAAGCAACTTATATATGGCATTTCCCTAAAGATCTTCACCTGTTAAAATCCAAATTAAAAGAAGTTGATGAGCATTTGGGAATTATCAGAAATAAAGGCAGACAGGCATTCCTTACAAATCAACCTCAGAATTTTAGCCGTATTTTACATGACTATTTGGATATCAAAAAGGGATTTATTATATGGAAAGATCTGTTGGAAGAACGAATCGTGTAAAAACTACCTAAATTTAACTCCAACATAAACCGAGTAAATTTGCCTTCAATGCTTCATAAATATTAACGGTTCAACAAAAGAATGTTAGTAATTTAAACTTTCAAAATGCCCTCCTACAAAAAATACTTCTTCCACGCCCTCCAATATAACTTTCCTAGCGAGTTCAGTAAAATAATAACAGAGACGGACAATCACTATTCGATCATTTCAAATGATATCAGCTTTGCTTCCGATTCCGGGAATCCTCTTGACAAACGACTGGATGTCAGTTCCTACTTTTTGGCGATGATTAAAACGCTGGATGAGAAGGGTGAAAATTATGAAACCATCAGAAAAATTTGCCTGGAAGTAGTCACCGATTTTGTCAGACCAAAAAACAAATTCCAACAGTTTCTAAAACGCCTGCCGGCAAAATTGGCAAACACATGGCTGGCAAATAAGGTAATCAAAATACTCCATAACAGAGTAAGCCAAAATGCACATCCCGATGGATTTGTTGCCAATATTATCACCGATATAGAGAAGACTTATGGATTAGGTTATGGTTTTGATATCATCGAATGTGGTATTCACAAATTGTTCAAAAAGCATAACTATGGGAAATACACACCCATCCTTTGTGAGGTAGATTTTATGACCTCCAATATGGCCGGGCTCCAGCTTAAACGAACCGGAACGATTGCAAATGGGGCAAAAATATGCGACTTCAGATTTAAAAAGGAAATCCTAAAAGAGCAATAAAAAATCTTATTGAATTTTACATACCCGGTAGATGGAGTTTGCATCAGCGCTGTGAAGGGGTGCGAAGCGCAGCGAAGCAGACCCGATGCCGGTGGGTGAGCTCAGCCGAACCCCACCGGTATCGGGGCCGAGCGAACAGCGAGCCCCGCAACATAGCGACCCTGCGAGTGAGTCTTCGAAACTCGCGGGGGATGCCCAAAAAATAAAAAAAAGAACAGCATCCGAACCGGATACATTCATCTTTAGCATTTCCTTCAAAACTATTCCGGATCTCCGGTAAATAAACTACCTTTCGGTGTAACCTGCTTCAATCTATTGTTGTCCTATGAGTTGTATGAGCCGATGCCGACATGCTGAATGACCGCGAACTGATAGATAGTACCCTTCGGGGCAATATTCATGCGTATCGCATGCTGGTGGACCGCTATCAGGATCTGGCTTATACGCTGGCATTGAGGATTGTGAAAAATGCAGAAGAAGCCGAAGAAGTAGCTCAGGATGCCTTCATAAAAGTGCATGATCATCTGATCAATTTCAGAGGCGATTCAAAGTTCACTACATGGCTGTACAGAATTGTCTATACAACCGCTCTCAACAGACTCAGAAAAAGAAAACTAACGCAGGTTTCACTGGATGATCCCAATGCATCTTATGCGAATATAGCTTCAGATAGCACTGCAGATCAGTCCAACGACAAAATTTCTATGCTCAAATCTGCTATTGCTGGTATGTCTTCAGATGATGGTACAGTATTGAGTTTGTTTTATTTTGATGAAATGAACCTGCAGGATATTGCAGAGATTATGGATATTGAGGCAAATAATGTAAAAATTAAACTTCACCGGGCCAGATTGCGTTTAAAAACTATACTGGAATCTAAGCCCGGATTTAAAAAGGAGGATTGGCTATGAATACTGAAACAGAAAAAAAACTTTGGCAACTTGCCGCCGGCGAGCTCTCAGATTTGCAGGAAAAGGAATTGCAGGAAATGCTGGCTGCCGATCCGGTTCTTCGTGAGAAGTTTCAACTGGTAATGAACTTACACCAAAGCCTGTATAAGAGTGTGGAAGAGCCTGCACCGGTCGGATTCACTGACAAAACTATCTCCAAACTGGAACAAAAACTGAGTGCCAGACAAGTATCCATCCTGAAAAAATTTGCTCCCGGAAAGAAAATCATCTACATCGTTGCAGCCTGCTTCCTGGTTCTGGTGATTATTTCCGCATTATTCAGTTCAGGTGAATCAAGCCCTCTCCCATCATGGATCGATCCCGCAAATCTGGTCCCTGAAGTCAATTTTCCATTTGAGCATTTGACTTTGCCGCTCATAGGACTTAGCGCCGTTTTTCTGCTCCTCATTATTCAAAAGATATTCGACCTCCGCGAACTGAAAAATGCAGAGGAAGTGCTGAAGTAGCAAGCGTTTCACCCATCAATCAAAGTATGGTATATGCATCAATTGATTGATAAAGTCCACAAACAAAGAAGGTTTCAACATCACTGTAAACAAAAGACCAAACAACGCACCATAAAAATGCGCGTCATGATCAATATTGTCTCTGCTGTTCTTGCTTGCCCAGGAAGAATATATCAGATATAATACCCCCGCCACAATCCCCGGAATCGGAATGATGGCATATAAGTATAATAAGTTCCAGGGATAGAAAAGAATATTGACGAATAGAATGCCGGACACGGCTCCCGAAGCCCCTACTGCAGAATAATATACATTGTCTTTATGCTTGAGCAAAGACGGTATATCTGCCAATACTATTGTAACCAGAAACAACAGGGTATAAAACAGATTACCCCAAAGCAATCCAAACTCTACCCTAAATCGTGCTTCCACCACTTCTCCGAATTGCCAGAAAACAAACATATTTATCAGCAAATGCATCCAGCTGCCATGTATAAATCCGGAACTTATGAGGCGGTACCATTCCTTCTCTCTCACTTCAGCATAAGGCCAGTGTTTGAGTTTATGGAACAATTCCTGATTGCCAAAACAGATATAAGATATTAATACACAGACTGCTACAATAATAATCGTGATACTGATAGTCATACTTCAGGAATTATGATAAGGTTCATTGTTTAAAATACTGAATGCTCTGTAGACTTGCTCCAAAAAAATCAGGCGCACCATCTGGTGCGTAAAGGTAAGCTTTGACAATGAAAGCTGCCAATTAGATCTTTGTTTCAAAGTATCGTCGATCCCCCAGGCTCCACCAACCAAAAATACAAGTCGCTTGTAGCCGGCATTCATCCAGGATTGCAGCTTCTGTGCCAGTTCTTCAGATTTGACCAAAGCTCCTTTTTCATCCAGGGCGATCAGATAATCATCCGGCTTCAATTTTGCAAAAATCAATTGGCTTTCCTTCATTTTAATCTCAGCCGGAGTCAGGGATGCCGGCCAGGCAGGGATATCTATAGTGATGACTTCCACCGCCATGTACCTTTTGATGCGTTTGATATATTCCGCTTCTCCATCTTTGAGATAATTATCTTTTGTCCTCCCAATGACCCACAATTCGATTTTCATATAGTGATTAATACTTTGTAATGTCCAATAAAGTGACTCTAGTCATTACGTGGTGACGCCTTGCTGCGCTGCGCTTGCAAGGTGACATCTTTTGGCTTTGCCAAAAGGTGACATCTCCGAAATAAGTTGTCTGCTTAGCAGTCAATTTATTTCGGAGGTGACAGCTGGCGCTCATTACGAGCAGGCAGCAAGCAGCTCTGGCAATTCTTCTTCAACTCCCACCCTGACTCTAATCTCTACCCGTGGTGACGCCTTTTACCTTCGGCAAAGGTGACATTTTTGAAATCTATGATTTCAAAAGTGACGTCCCTCTCGTAATAAGAAGCTCGCAAAAGCTGGCTGTTCGGCTGCTGAGCCAGAGGCTAGTGGCCAGAAGCCAGCAGCGGCTGTTAAAGGCTGCTCGCCAACAGCCAAAAGCCTGAGGTTAGGACACATTTCTTTTTTTTAATTTGTATCCCATCAGAATGGCATCAAATCTATCCAGACCATCAGCAAAAGCTTTATTTCCCGGGGGGCGCTTTGCGTTATAGAATT
>JALHRR010000049.1 GCA_022841345.1 Saprospiraceae bacterium | reverse complement strand
TCAAAGGCCACCCGGACCAATTACTTTTTTTAGAGGACTACAGAGTTTTCAAACAGCTTTCTTCACATATAGATTGACAAAGGAGTGAAGATGTGTATAAACGCTAGCTTTTCAAGAGAGGGGTCGGGGGTGAGTTAAGGCCACGAGAAGAAGCATCTGCCTCGGATGTAATTGTAGCCGCAACAGCCGCTTCTTGCTTCTGGCCTCTGGCTTAATAGCCGGAACAGCCAGAATGAAGCTCCAGGGATGCAGTCTGTAAAAAGCTTCGGGCTTGAGAGATCAGAATTAAAAAGCTGCCTGCGTGTATTGAGCGTCAGCCATCACCTTGCGATTTTTGAAGCGAAGCTGAAAAAAGTTGCAAGACATCACTTTTTCTGGGCCTGTCCCCTGAAAAAACATCACCTTTCAAGGCATAGCCGCTGAAAGACATCACATCCTTACGAATTCATACCCGGACTTGACATCGAAAAGTATCATCTCAGAACCTCAACGAATCAACAAATAAATGTACATCAGACAAAATGCGACGAGAAACATGAGACATGCCCACATGAACACTATATAGTTTTTTCCGGGCTTGAATTCAGCCGGAAAGTCTTTTGAAAGCACCAGTTTCATATTGAACCAGGCAAGTATAGGAGCCGAGAGAAAAGACATACTAGTGGCAAAATCTACCATACTTTTGAAAGAGCCCATCATCTTATAAATGATGATCCATGAGATAAGTGGAATGACGAACAGAGAAATATTATTCAAAGATCTTACAGACTTCTTTGAGCTGTCAGAATGATTTTCAAACCAGGCCAATTTGAGGCTTTCAATCACTCTGGGGTAGGCGTCTGTAACTGCAAGTGTTGTGGATACCATTGTAATCAACGCGGCAGTTGATACAAGAGGTGTGCTCCATTCACCCAGTGTATTTCTGTAGATATCAATGAGTTGTGCAGAAAATTGTACACTGCTGTCTGAAAAGCCATCTCCTCCAAACATGATCAATGCTCCAAGAGCCAGAAATAAAACTCCAATTCCGGTAGCAGCGAAATATCCAAGATTGAAATCTAATCTTGCAAAGCCCACACTTTTCTCTTCCTGAATTAAAGTTTTCCTCTTTTCAAGTGTCCAAAAGGAATGCCACACTGCTGCATCCAGGGGGATTGGCATCCAGCCCATAAATGCAATTATAAATGCAATACTCGCCCAATTCCAATAATTAGGATTGAATAAGCCTGTTTCTGATGGAACATAACTAATGGCAGCTATGATGACTGCAGCCAAAGTGCAAATTGTCAGCACAGAAATAATAATCTTCATTGCAAAATCCAGCGCATTGTACTTACCTATATACAGGAGCAGTACACAAAACAGCAGAATGAAAGCTGACCAGCTGGCTGTACTCCATCCGGTCTCAAAAATCATTTCAGCTATTCCTGCTGTCACCATCGTCACTGCAGCAAGCACTATAAACATCGTTCCTAATGTGAGGATAACAAAGGTCCAATAGGCCCATTTGCCGATGGATAAATAACCCTGGATCAAATTTTTACCCGTAGCTGCAGCATACCTGGGACCAATTTCCAGAAAAGGATATTTTGTCAAGCAAGCAAGCAGTAACACCCATAACAGTGAAAACCCGTAATCGGCTCCGGCTCTCGTTGATTGAATTAAATGTGAGACTCCAATAGCTGCTCCTGCCAGGATAAGTCCGGGACCTAATCCACTTATTTTTTCTCGAAATGTTGACATAGTGATATGTACTCTGTGATGATTGCATTATGTGTTCCGAAAAGTAATTATTTTCATGGAATCTTTTCGTTTATATATCTTAGAGCAGAAGGCATTTTGAAAAAGTTAGGACAATGGCAAACTAATACAGGGCAGAGTTGCGTCATAGGACAGATTGTATTTTAATTGTTTTTTTTCAAATCAAATTATCAATTATGAAAAATGGCTTATTCATAGTATTACTTGGAACCCTGTTCTTCGCCTGTAAAAAGGTCGATGATCCTATTGTCAAAGTACCCGTTGAAGATGTACAAAAGGTAGCGGATATGAACAATGGCCTTGGCTGGGATTTATTCCTCCATATGGCAAAATCAGCTTCTGACAGTAATTTATTGATATCTCCTTTAAGTGTGCATACCGCATTGAGTATGGCTTTAAATGCAGCTGAATCAAAAACATTTGAAGAAATGAGTGAGGTGATGCATTGTAAAGGTTGTGACGAGACGGATATCAATGAGCAAAATGCAAAATTGCGCATTTTGATGGAGCAGCAAAGTGGAAAAGCTTCACTGACTTCAGCTAATGCCTTCTTTTTTGATAATCAGCGCATAGCTACGAAACAAGAATTTTTAAATACAATCAATACCCATTATGGTGCAGAATCTGTACATTATGATTTTGACCAGGGTAGTACAAAAGATAACATCAATGCCTGGGTTAAAGCCAAAACCAACGGCAAAATTGATAAGATTGTAGAGTCTATCGGACCACTTGATTTAGCATTCCTGATCAATGCACTTCACTTCAAAGCCGGATGGGAACATGGATTTGAACCGGATATGATATTTGATGCTGATTTTACCAGAAATGATGGTTCGACAGTAGTCGTCCCATACGTTACAGGAGATCGTTTGACTTCATTTATACAAACGGCAGATTTTAATCTGGTAGATTTTCCATTCACGGATTCTACTTATAGTCTTTCATTTGTGCAGGCAAAAGGCCCTCAGACTTTAAGCAATGACTGGATACAGCAAATAACATGGGAACAAGTTAAAACTGCCTGGGCAGAAATGCAATTTGACCGCGCATTTACAAGTTTTCCAAAACTCAACCTTGCATACACTGCCGAGTTGAAGTATCCATTAACTGCGCTTGGAATGATTCAGGCATTTCTTCCTGAAGCTGCCCAGTTTGGAAGATTGGGTACTGCTTTAATTGGTCCCGGCATTTATGTCAGCACTGTAAAACATAAATCTGTACTTAAAGTGGATGAAAATGGGGCAGAAGGGGCAGCTGTGACAGCAGTAGGATTCTCTACCACTTCAGCACCTCCCTCATTCAGATTTGACAAGCCATTTGTGGTGATTCTGAGACATATTCCTACGAATGCAATGGTGTTTACCGGATTGGTTAAAGATCCATCGAAAGTACAGGACTAACATTATTGATATAAAGACTTTTATTTTTCAAACTTACACAGGACCCGAAGACACATGTTTTCGGGTCTTTTTCTTTAATGGAAAAAATCATTTAACTCCTTGCATAACAACCTGGAGTGCAGTGATTATAAATGCTTTGCATACATTGAAATCATCCATTTCTCTACTCGAATTATGTTCTGATATTACGGCTATTTGGCTGTTGTGATTCTGAACTCTAAATTCTAAATTCTAAATTCAATAAAATGTCCAGGTCATTTCTTCTCCCTGAAGTACATGAAGTGTGCCTCCTTTGGTATCTGGTTCACCCACAATGTCGGTCATCTGGATAGCTTTCAGCTGATAAATTCCGGGATCGATTGTAAATGAAAGTACATCTTTTGGATTCATTTCTCCTTTTGAAGTATCATCCAGATACACTGCATAAGTGTAAGGAGAATTGTTGGTAATGGTCATGGAGGAGAATACTTTCTCGCATCCGCTTAGTATAAACATCAGAATAGATGCTAAACCAATCAGGTAGAATTTGATAGTTTTCATTTTGACACCTTTAATAGCTTGCAAGTTAATCATTTTTATATTATAACAAAACATTATGTGTAATACAAATACTGTACCAGTATTTTAGTTAATCGTTTTACTTCAAAGATGGAAGGTTATAAACTGATCCGATGAAAACATCTGAAAATTGTAGGGTACACCATAGACGTACTGCACATATATGCATGTCTAGACAGGAGGGGCTTAAACTGTTATGAAGAAAATATTAGAAAACTGTAGGATAAACCATTGATGTACTAATACACTTATTCATGTATAGATTGGATATCCGGTACGAATGCACCTGCTGAATGTAGGTGATTAAAAGCCATCCAGACAACAGAGGTAGCATGGAAGTAGGGTAGTAAAAAGTTTTTACGATAGACTTGGAGCGCCAGCTGTATTTAAATTTAGAGCTATTTTTTAGTTGAATTTTCTTGACGCTACTGGCAATGAAGAAATTTTGTCGATGGTTTAATGTTCACCGTCCAGGAATGAGCTACTGTTGTAAACAGCACTGTTATTGACATCTCCTAACTTTATGGAAATATACTCTCCCGCATTCACTCTCGATCCTTCCCAGTAAAATTCAAGATTCTCAGGCCAAAATTTGTAGTTAGTTTTGCAACCAAATTCGCTTATTTGACCGATTATCGCTCTTCTTATCTGAATCATATCCAGTACTGTAACCCTTCCATCACAATCAACATCAGCTGCAGTTAATTTAAAATGATTAGAAAGGGGGCTATTGCCCATGATATGTCTATGGATTAATGTTATATCACCGGTAGTAACTCCATTTAAAATATTTCCTCCTGCTTTGATGCCGATCTTGTAGAACCCAAAATCATCAGGCATACCATTGATATGGAAAACACCATTACCCTTATGTTCGAAATTAGCGCCTTGCGGCAAATCTAAAATCAAATGTTCCTGTGCATCTCATGATGGCACTATTTTAAAAATTACATCTTGAGCTTTCATGCTAAAACTTGATATAAGTATCAAAATCAAAACGTGGGTGGAATTATTAAACATGCTTAATGATTTAGTATTGATTTATATTATTTCTGAGGATCAATTTCCAATATTTCCGGATGCTGATTCACTATTGTAAGCAGCAGAGCCATTCACGTCACCCATTTTAAAAGCAATAAAATCACCTAAATTTATAGTATTACCTGTCCATTCAAATTCGAGCGTACCCGGAACAAAACCATAATTTGTATCGCAACCGAACTTATTGATTTTATCTAATATTGCCCTTCTGATTTCAACTAAATCCTTAGCGGAAATTTTCCCGTCACAATTTACATCAGCAGCTAGCAGCTTATATTCATCCGCTAGATTACCATTCCCTAAAATATGTCTTTGGATAAGGCTAATGTCAGCAGTAGTCACTCCATTTAAAAGATTACCTCCGGCCCGCAGTTTGATGCTGTAATGACCATAGACGTCCGGCATGTTATTAATCTGGTAAATCCCATCACCATTGTATTGAAGCGATGCTCCCTGAGGCAGATCCAGCACAAGTAAAGTATCCAAATGCCTGCTCCATGATCCTGCATTTACACTGAATATTACAACTCCTGCACCCTGGCTTTGTTGCTCAATATTTTTATTCTGAATTTCATTCGGGATTTCACTTGAGTTTTGTGCAAAAGTTAATGCAGGAAGCATACAAAAAAATGCCAACAATACTACAGTGAAGAAGGCTGGGAGGAGCGTATTTAATTTTTTCATGAGTATAGTTTATAAATTATTATTTGAAAATGACATTAATTGACATGACCAATTTTAATTGCTTTAATAGTTCCAAGATCAATTGTTGTTCCAGTATAATAAAACTCTGAAAAAGCGGGAACAAATTTCCAGCTAACTCCGGAACCGAAAATTGGAGTTTTGCCGAGAAGGACTTTTCTGATATCCACCAAATCAGCTGCTGTGACTGTGCCACTTCCGTTCGCGTCGGCTGCGATAATTCTGTCAGGTTCCAATGCTCCGTTTCCTAATATATATCTCTGTATTTTTGAAAGGTCAGCGGTTGTAACTCCAAGAAGAGCAGGACCATTTCCTTTGAATTCTATTGTGCATAACCGATTTGAAGGTAAATCATAAATATGAAATTCGCCAGGAGATACCTGCTCCATATTTGGTGGAGGTATACCCTTTATTTCAAGATATTCAAAGAATTCCGTAGGCGGAGTGAGCGTATTTTCAATTCTAAATATTACTGAAGGGGCTGCTCTGATCTTCTCAACGTTATCTGCGTTTGCGGAGGAGATGCTGTTTTTTTGACTTTGGGCTTGTACATGGGAATTTCCGAATAGCCCGAAGGTAATAAAGGTTAAAAATAAAAAGCACACACGTAGTGTCGATGGATACTTCATGTCAGGGATATTTTAATGTTCCATCAAATATATAAATAAAAATGCTTACAAACCAATACTTAATATGGTGTTTTTTTTATAATGTTTAAAATTTATTCAAATAAGTGTATCGTTGTGCTGAAATTTAGGTCTTATAAAGCCTTAAAATGGCAATTGAATAATAAGCTTTCAGCAATTCTTACCTTTGAGCCATGTCTGTTTTTCGATTTAAAAAATTTAGTATTCATCAGGATAGGTGTGCGATGAAAGTGGGCACTGATGGTGTTTTATTGGGTGCCTGGGCAGCAGTAGACAATGCAAATTCTGCACTTGACATTGGATCAGGAACCGGACTTCTGAGTTTGATGATGGCTCAGAGAAATCCGGAATTGCAGATCCATGCTATTGAAATTGATAAGGAAGCATCTCAGCAATGTTTTGAAAATTTTCAGGCAAGTCCATGGGGATCCAGATTGCAAGTTGAATGTATTTCATTTCAGGATTTTATAAACACCACTACAAAAAAATGGGATCTGGTTGTTTGCAATCCGCCTTATTTCCAGGCGGGGATGTTATCAGATTCTCAGCCAAGAAATACTGCCAGGCATGCTTCATCCCTGAGTGCTCAGGATTTATTTGGATTGCTTCCATCTGTTGCAAGTGCCGGCTGCAGGTTCTCCCTGATTATTCCCCTAGCTATAGCGTCTCATTATTGTAGTATTGCGAACGGGTATGGATGGAATTTGAAGCGAAAGACGAATGTCATTACAGCCATTGGCAAGGAACCCCAGCGGGTGTTGATGGAATTCGTTTTAATTCCGGTTTATGAAGTAAGAACAGATAATTTAATAATAGAAATAGGGGGGAGGAACATCTGGTCGGAGGAATATAAAAATCTCACCAGAGCGTTTCATCCCACTTTGTAGAAAGAAATAAGGGAACAACTTTCGTTATTCCCTTATTTAATTCTCTGTTTAATTTAGCTCGACTTGGTTATTGCTGAGCATTTCCAATGCCATGTTTAGAATGGTATCATCATCGAGATGCACAACGCCTCCGTCAGGGCCGGGCTCTACATGAAACCCAATGGGACGACCGGCATCAAAGTTATCACCACCAAAATAATTTCTGACAGTTTGTTCTTCCAGATTGAGGGAATTTGCAATTTTTGAAATGCTTCCGGTAGGAAGGCTGTGCTTGATTTTTCTCAACTCATCAAATGTAATATTCATAGACAGGCGAGTTTAGGTTAAAAATTAAAGTATATTTCTTCCAAACATTTTTGTTTTGCCAAAATAGGCTTTCCTGAAATATTAATCAAGTTTATTAACCATTTATTGTATAAAAAAGTTGAAAATGACATTTATAGCCATTCATAATTTCAAGATAGAATTATTTTTACCTGGTGAGCCCATCCATTTGCAGCCGTTATTTTGGCTGGGATGTACTTAAGAAGTGGGGAATTGATACATGAACATATATGCCCAACTTTTGATATAATTACATTTTTCAGAAGTGCCGGAACAGTACTTATCAGGCACTTTCACCTCTCTCTGTGAGGTTGCCCGGTTCCTGCAGAAATTTTTTAAATTCCTGTGCGCCTCGTCTGGAAGCAAATACGTTTTTCCCATTGCTCAGAGTAACCATCGTTTCATAAGGATCAAAGCGCTTTACATTTTTTGTATTGACAATGATGTTTTTGGCAATTTGGAAAAAGCTTAATTCATTCTCAAATAGTTTTTTATAGAAACCAATATTATTGCTGGCATAGAATCTGGTACCATCGATATTATGAACGATAGTCATTTTATCGTCTGCCTCCATATATGCAATCATATCACTATCAATGACCTCTATAGCACCTTTAATCACCTGAAATGCGATTTTTTTATTGGATTGCTGTGTAGTTAGGAGGCTCATATAATTCATGATCGTTGGTAAATCAATGGGGGCAATATTATTTTGAACTTTTTTTAGGGCTTTATTAATTGCATTGGATAAGGGTTCTGACAGAATTGGTTTAACTATAAAATCCAGGGCATCATACTGTATGGCTTGTTGAGTATAATCGAATGATTTGTGAGCAGTAGTGATGATGCAATGAAAGTTTGGGTGACCATGCAGTTTTAGTTTTTTTAGTATATCAAATGATTTACCATCTGAAAGCTCAATATCTAAGAATACCAGATCAGGTCTGGATGATGCAATCAAATCAAAGCTTGCTTCTAAATTTCCTGAATCCCCTAAAATATTAACATCCGGATGATGGTTTGCAAGCAAACCTGTCAATAGTTTTAAATCCAGTGGATTGTCCTCAATGATTACTGCCGTCATACTGCTTTATTTATCCGAATAAACATTTTTTCTGTGCGCAATCAAAAAGTCTGAGGTCTGGACTATCAGGATAAATATTTTCAATTTGAATTGATATGCTTATCCTTCAATCACATTGTAAAATTATGTTAATTCTACTTATGCTTATGTACAGGTTATGACGCTATATGACCGTTCCTTCCATTTTTTGACCATTGTAACAGTATCCCGATATTTCCGAATTGGCTCCATCTAATTTAGAGGCTTGGAAAACTCTGATTTCAAGTAATCAGAATTGATTCATTTTTTCTAATCTGTCCTTTTGGATTAAACCTGACTTCTATGCTTTCTTCATTACACTCGAGTATTAAGTGGTTATTTATTTCACTTACTGTCGTAGCTTTTCAACCAGTCTATGGGCAAACGCTGATTTATGAAAATGACTTTGAAACATTAGTCGGTGCAGGTAATTGGAACGGAGTAACGCTAACTCCCTCAGGCACGGATGGATTTGCATCAGCAAATGGTTCTCAACATGCTAAATTGCCTGCAGCAGGCGGGCCTGCAGGTCCTCGAACCTCTGCATTTAGTGAATTGGGTGGATATACAAGCGTATTTCCTTCATTCGGTTATCAGGTCAATTTGAAACTATATCTAAATGTCGAAGGAGGTTGGACGAATGACACAAGAGTTGATTATTCTTGCGCCAGCAATAATACTTTAGGAGCACATAGACGTGATTTTATTTTTAATATTGGATATTATAATGATGAAACAGGTCCGGGTGCAAATACCGACAGGTTTGTTATAAGTGCGAGCAACAGTTCTGGAAGGGCTAATTCTTATCCAAAGAATCCTTCACGCAACCCTTTTGCAATTAGTACAACTGGATGGTATAATTTCCAACACACATTTTATGACAATGGAAGTGGGGTGCTTGCAGTTGACCTAAAAATATTTGACGGAGATAACAACCTAATTAACACCTGGACTTTAAGTGATGTTACCGATATTATTGGAAACACTGTTGGGGGCAACCGATATGCCTGGGTTCACAATAATGAGTTTGCATTATTAGCAATTGATAAATCAAATCTATACAATCTACCCGCTCCTTGTTTGCCATTTGTCATTACTAATGAAAACACTAATCAAATTTACTGCAGTATTCAAAATGCAATAAATGGAGCTAGTGATGGAGATGTGATATCTGTTCCGGCGGGAGTTTATACACAGACGTCAACTATCACCATCAACAAACCCATCACCCTTATAGGTGCTCAGGAAGATGTAGATCCCAGACCATATGCGGAAACTTCAAGAACTCCCGGCAGTGCTTCTGAAACTATAATTGAAGGTCCTTCAAATGCAATCCTGGTTGAAATCACTTCGGGCGGTGTAGAGATAAATGGATTTCATTTTAGGCAGGTTGCAGGAGCCGGAAATGCAGATTTGATAACTTCACCGGCTACACCGATAAAGTCTGATCTTGACATAAAATATAATATTATTTCCGGTGCTACAGATGAAGGTGCACAAATTCGTGGATTTAATAATGCTACGCTTCAATTCAATTATGTTTTCAATACAGTCGGTGATGGATTGAACTTCGCAGACAACGCTACCTCAGTCAATCTGAAGATCCTTGATAATGAGATAGTGAATTCTGCCAGTGAGCATGGTGCAATTTTTCTTTATACAGTTCAGAATGCAGAAATCCTCAGGAATATTATTCGTGATTGCAACAATGGAATCCGATTAGCAAGAACAAATTCTGGTACACAAGTAAACAATGTATTGATTCAGCATAACGAGATTATGGGAGAATTTAATGCAGGGAATTCAGTAGCGGGTATCAGAGTTCAAGGGCCTGGAACACATACAGTGCAGGTCTTAAATAATTCCATTATTGCCGGAGAGGATCCTAAAACGGTTTTCTCCTGTATTCAGGTATATAATAATGTATCCGGGATTACAATTTTTAATAATTATATGGAATCGGGCAAACCGATTCTGATGCGATTTGCCTACGATGACAACACGGGAGGTCCAACAGAACTAGTAGATGCCATATGCAACTGGTTTGGCACTATTGATATTAGCGAAGTCAATGCTCGCATTGCCGGTAATGGGAACAGAAATGTAACTCCATATCTTCTTGCGGATGATGATATTAATGGTATGTTGCCGGGATATGTTCCGGGTGGACCATGTGGCTCCATGATTTACAATGTGACACAGGATTCTTACCACAACACATTTACTGATGCTATTAATAGTTCACAGCCACATGATGTAATCAATGCGATCGCAGGTACATACACTGAAGATATTATAGTTGATAAAATACTGACTATCAATGGTGCAAATGCAGCTATTCCAGCTGGAATCAATTCTGGGGTCAGAAATCCTGAATCAATCATAAATGGAGGTTTCAGAATCGCAACCTCGGCTGCAGGGACAATAATAAAAGGTTTTAATATTAAAAATGGATTGTCTTATGGCGGATTTAAAGTGGGAGTTGCTGTTGAAGAAAATGATGTCCTTTTAGAAAACAATATCATAGAGGACGTAATTTCTCCTGCTCAAAGTGATGGAATCAGTACCACTCCCGGAGTTAATAATTTATCTCTTGTTAATAACACAGTCCAGAATAACTGGAGGGGTATGTATCTCAATCCGGGTTCAGGACATTCTTTTACGGGGAATGATTTTAACCACAATAATGGTGTTGGGGTTGCTATCGGCACCGATGGACAGAGTAATATAACTTTTTCAGGTAATTCAATTACTAACCATGATGAAGAAGGGATTGGAGCAAGTGCTGTTGGTGTTAACTTTGTTGTAGTAAATAATATTTTAGAAGCAAATAATAAGTCTGTTGCTCATTACGGAGGGCAATCGATTATTGCTTCCTGCAACTGGTGGGGGACTGCGGTCCTTGGAGCTGTGCAGAATCAGATTGCAGGAGATGTTATCTTTTTGAATTATTTGACAAGTGCTAATATTGGGACACCTGTCTGTAATGGCCTCGGTCCGGTAGTTAATGATGTTACGAATATTAGTTATGCTTCGATTCAGGATGCAATCGATGCTTCAGCACCGGGAAATAAAATAAAAATTGCCTCAGGTGCTTACACAGAGAATGTCAGTACTGCAGGCAAACAGGTGACTCTTGCTCCGGGAGCTTCTCCCGGATGCGTTGAAATTATTGGTACACTGACCCTGGATAGCAATGATGGACTGGAGGCAGAAATAGATGGATTAACTGCCTGCACCCAATATGATCAATGGGATGTCTCAGGAACTGTCAACTTAGGCGGAGCGAATCTTGATTTGATTTTGGGATTTGCACCCACAGTTGGCGATCAGTTTGACATTATTGTAAGCGATGTTCCAATAGTAGGACAGTTCGCGCCAGGAAATACTATTAATGCAGGTGGCTATGTATTTACTATCGATTACTCTGGAAATAAAGTCACATTGACTGCATGTTCGGGAGGAGTAACAAATATAAATACAACAAAAGAATTTTGCTCTATTCAGGCAGCCATCAATGATGCAGGTACGCTAAATGGCCATACTATTGAAGTCGCTTCCGGTACTTATAATGAGCAGGTCGTGGTCAATAAGCAGGTGACAGTTTTGGGAACCGGCGTAACTAAACCAGTTCTGAATTTTACAGGAGTGGTAAGTGGTGTTCCTGCACTAATAAATGTGATAGCTCCTTCGGTTACTATTGATAACCTGCAATTGAATGTTGATTTAACAAAACTAAGTAGTGGGATCATCGCAAGCGCCACTAATATTTCAGGCATTACGATAAGGAATAATGTTATTAATGCTACAGGCTCAAGTGCTGCGGCCAGTTTTGGTGCTTATGGCAATCGCAATGCAGTTAGCATAAATTATAACGGAGGCATTAATTATAGAGTAGCAGCAGGGGGTGTCAATAATATCCTTTTTGAGAACAATACAGTGACGGCTGGTGTAGATCCATATGCTCAGAATAGAATTTTTAGGGCTGGTGTGTGTGCTGACGAATCAGGTGGTACATTTACAGGTAATACGTTACAGTCTGTCAATCAGGACATACAGGTCCGTTTTGGTGGAAATGGAAACATAAACATTACAAATAACAACCTGAATGGCGGTGGAGTAGATATTTCAGACAGCAATGCAGGGGCAGGAGATATCACTATTTCAAATAATACATTCAATAGTGCTTTATCGAATTTAATAGTCTCTCCACGCACAGCTGTATTAAGATTGAAAAACAATCAGCAGAATAAAGCAACTACTGTTTCTGGCAATACATTCACAAATGCACTTTGGTCTATCAGTTCTGAAAACTATCGTAATGTAACTATTAATAATAATACATTCACTCCGCCAGCTGCTTCAACGGACTATTTGCATATTGGAATAAATACTAAATCGATTAGCTCCAATTCAAATCTGATTATACAATCAGAAGTGAATGGAATCATCACGAATAATATTTTCAATGGATCAGGATCATTAGGTGGAACTGCAATAGGATTTTTTAATCACGATAGTGACAATGCAAGTTTTGGAAACTTTACGATAGGTGCTACGGGTAATGCAAATTCATTTGGAGATTTAATTGGGCAGTATATTAGACTGGACAATCAAACAGGATCTACGACTGGTGCTTCTAACCCAACTGCCTATCCTGGAACTGGAGACTGGCCAACTACGATGGCTTGCTGGAATCAAAATTATGATATCAGAAACAATCTATTCAATGTGGGTGCAGGTCTTCAGTCCACAAGTGCCATGAGTGCAGCTCAAAGAACAACACTGGAAAACAGATTATTTCACAAACCTGACGCTGCTTGTGCTGGAAATCTGACTTACTTTGATCCGGTTACAAATATTACCCAAACACTTACATATCAGACTATTTCAGCAGCAATAGCTGCTGCAAACCCGGGTGATGTGATTGAACTTAAAGAATGGGTATTTAACGAAAAAGTAATTATAGATAAGTCATTAACCCTTCAGGGCGTTGATAAATTCAATGTCATTCTAAACGGAACAGGGTTAGGTAATGCAAGAGGAATCGAGATTTTAAATGGTGTCACCAATGTCACCATCCAAAACCTTACAGTTCAAAATTACTCAGGAAACAGTCCAAATTCATTCGCAGGTATTTACGCAGTCGGAGGAAACAATGGTCTGAATATTCAAAATGTAAATGTGTTTGACAATATCGGAGGATCGGGTATTTATGCTAATGGTCCTGTGGATAATGTGACTATTAATCTTGCGACTGTTTCAGGACATACTAATGTCGCTGGGGCAGCAAGAGGTATAGTTATTTGGAATGGACATAAATCTAATATTACAATAACCAATTGCGAGATTACAGGCAATAATTGTTGTGGTATTGAATTGCAGGATGGAACTGCATCTGATGTATTAATTGAAGGAAATTTTCTGGCAAATAATGGAGACAATGGCATTGGTCTTGTGGGAATAGGTGGTGGTACAAGTGCAAGCCGGATTATTAATAATGTCATTGACAATTGTGGCCGTTTCGGAATTGAGATAAAGAATCCGGATGGCACAGGTTTAGAGACTGGAGCAGGAGCTATAATTGTGTCAGGAAATGAGGTTACTAGACCGACTTTACCTGCCATTACAGATCTGCGGGATATTGCCGGGATCGCAGTTTTCAGAAGAGGTGTGCTGGCAGGAAATGTAGATGTTCCATCAGGTGTCGTAGTGAAAAACAATATAGTGGCCGGATATAAACAACCTTCGGCGAGCACTGGTTTTGGAATTGTAGTGGAAGGATCCAACCACACAGTTTATGATAATACCATCAATAGAAATGACGTCGGGATTCAGATTCAGGCAGGGCATCAACCATACCCGGCAGATGGGGATCAGGCAAATTTAACGGATGATTATTTTGGAAGAGGTAACTCGCCTTTATCATGTCAAATAACCATAGGATCGCAGACTTATGGTGGAGGGGCTAATGCAAATACTGAGACTTTCAGAACAGTAGGAATGCCTGATTTTGCTAATCTAAATGCAAGGGGTGTTTTGAATACAAATACGAGCAAAATTTATTGCTCCATTCAGAGAGCAATTGATAATACACTTACTGCAAATACGCACACACTCCAGGTAAAAGATGCTGCATACAATGAAAACGTAATTGTGAACAAGCAATTGAGCCTCGTGGGAACAGGTGCTAATAAACCAAGACTGACAAATTCGGTCTCTGGTAATTTCATCATGAGAGTGGAACAACCAAATGTTACACTACAGAATTTACATTTTCAGATCAATCAGGTAAGTACTCTTAGAGGTATCATTACAACCAACTCAGGCACATTTAATAATCTGAGTATTCTAAATAATTATTTTGAAGGAACGGGAACTACCGGATCAACTGTCTTTGGTTCTATTGCGATGGAATTGGGGTCATTTGGAGGTGTTAATTCAGATCAGGTTACCATTACAAATAATGAAGTTGAGCATACCGGAACATCTCCATTTGGCAGAGCGCTTCGTTTCTGGAATGCACATGGAAGTGTTGGAACAAATCAGTTTACTGCATGGTACACTGTACAAGGGGGAGATCCTGCCGGTGGAAATATGAGTTTTACCGGTAATACTTTTAATGGCGTTTTAGAATTTAATAATGGTCAAACAAACAGGACATATGATATATCAGGAAATACATTTGGTGTTTCGAATGCTTATGGTCCGGGATCAGATTTTGCGCATATCGAAATCAAGAATAATTCTCAGGCAAATTCACTGATTAATATCGTAAACAATACATTCATCGGACATTCCATTTTTTCTATTTTCTCAGGAAGATCTGCAGGGGTCACCGTTCAAAATAATACTTTTACTCCGGCTGCAGGAGCTACTGCATTTACGCATATACACGTAAATACAAAACATAGAACAAATTCATTTCCTTCCTTAGCTTTCAGCAGTTCTATTTCTCTTCTTGAAAATACATTTAATGGAAATGCAGCACCTGGTCAAACTGGTAAAGCCATTGAACTGGCCAATCACGATAATGTGTGCAATTTTGGAGCAGTCGTTTTTGGTACGAATGCTGATAAAAATATCTTCCACAGCAATTTGGCTCAATTTGTAAGATTGAATGCTGAAACAGGAACAACAACAGGTCATCCTATCTGGGGTTCACTTCAGGCATCAACCATGGCAAAAGTTTCTCAGGATTTTGATATCACTGAAAATACATTTGATGTAGGAGCTGGCCAGCAGATGCCGTCAGCCATGAATTTTGCTCAGTTGAATACACTGGAAAGCAAATTGTATCATAAACCGGATGATATTCAATTGGGACAATTATTATATTATTTGCCGGTTACCAACCTTACCACAAATGCTAAGTATCTGACAATTCAGTCAGCGATAGATGCGGCAATGGAAAATGATATAATCGATTGTGATGAATGGATTTTCAATGAAAGAGTCAATATCAATAAGACAATTACGCTCCAGGGAAGTGGCAATAATACGATCATAGAAGGAACAGGAACTCCCGGAACCGGTCACGCAATTGGCATTCCAAATGGGATACAAAATGTGACTATTAAGGATTTGCGCATTCAAAACTTCAGTGGAGTAGGAGGGATTGCAGCACTGCAGAACAATTCTGGCCTGGAAATAAACAATGTTACACTGAACAATATCACTCCGGGTGGAGTAGCACAAGGCGCCATTTATGTCAATGGTATTGGGGGAATCAACAACATTGACATACTTAATAATACCGTTACAAATACGGGAGCCGGAAGAGCTATTGTGATTTGGAATGGATTTAAACAAAATATTAACATATCTAACAATCATGTAGAAGACAATACAGGTTGTTGTGGTATTGAATTGCAGGACGGAACTGCCTCCGGCGTAACAATAATGGGTAACCATGTCGAGAACATGGGTGACAACGGGATCGGAGTAGTGGGTTTAACTTCCGGTGCGGGTCCAAATGTTATCAGTGGAAACACCATAATTGATTGCGGCAGATTCGGTATTGAAGTGAAACTTCCTTATGGAACAGGACAGGCGACGGGAGATGGATCCATTGTGGTTGAGGATAATACAATCAGCCAAAGTGCGCCTTTCTCTACTTTGAGAGCTTCTGAATTAAGAGATCTTGGAGGTATTGTGGTTATCAGAAGAGGATGGGTAGGATCAGAGAATAATGAAGACATACCTCAGGGAGTGATTGTAAGAGAAAATACCATCTCAGGATATGCTCAAAACAACGGACTTTCTAACAGTGAGGGTTTTGGTATTGTAGTTGAAGGTATTAGTCATCAGGTATATGATAATATTTTAACCAATAATGATATAGGTGTTCAGGTGCAATCCGGACATACTCCTTATACTGCCAATACCAATGCTGATGGTGATCAGAGTAATTTGAATGATCAGTATTTTGGGCGTGGTAACTCACCTGTTTCTTGCGATATTACGGTAGGAACTAATACATATGCCGGGAATTCTACAGATGAGCGTCTGGTCGGAATAGTTGCTAATGATTTAGATAAATTAGTAACAAATGTGAATGCTGGTCGCAGATTCTGTTCAATTAATGCAGCGATCGCGAGCTCATTTACTACAAATGGCCATGTCATTACTGCGAGTGCAGCTACCTATCCGGAAGCTGTCCTTGTTAACAAATCAGTGGATATCAGAGGTGCAAAATATGGTGTACCTGTAAATACAAGGACGCATGCGCATACCACAGAATCATATGTTGAAGGACCTTCAGCAGGATCTGCATTCACTTTGGGAGCTGGATCCGGAGGCACGTCGATCAGAGGTTTCAGTATTGGATCAGTAAGTGACGGAGGATACAGAGGGGTGGATATGACACATACTTTATCTGGAGTTACTATTAGTGAAAATATATTTGACGGTTTTACTCCGGGTTTAGCAGTCTCGTTATCTGCAAGTGCTTCAAATAATACAGTAAGTGAGAATGATATAACCAATGTTTATGCCGGAATCTATCTCTCCACAGGTGCGACTTCAAATAACATATTAAGAAACCTTGTACATGATCTTAGCGGGGTAAACAATGATCAGGGAGCAGCAATAGTACTGGAAGGCAATAACACTTCAAATACAATTTCTGAGAATGTACTTGAGGAAAATGCTAAAGGTGTCTTTGTCTGGACAGGATATGGAAACGATTTTACAGGAACCGAGGTTACTGAAAATGCATTTCTGGGAAATACTTTAGCCATTCAAAATACGAATGCAGGTGTATTATCAGCTACCTGTAACTGGTTTGGTACTGCTGATTATGATATAATTAATCCATTGACGGATGGAAATGTTGTAGACGTGCCATATCTCACAAACGGCAACGATGATAATAACATGCTCATTGGATTTCAACCTGAGGCAATAGCTTGCAGCGGATCACCTGTAGTGATTGACTCAGCAATACCGGATCATTTAATCTGTGGCGAACCTGATGGTTCTATCGAGGTTACATTCTCAGGAGGTTCTGAACCATATGATATTTCCTGGACAGGCGGTGGACCTGTATTCGATGTGGTGAGTCCTTATTTAATTGCTGGATTGGCACCTGGAACTTACACAATTACAGTGACTGATACATACATGACCACTTCCACTATAACCGTGGAAGTGCTGTATCTTCCCGTTGCCAATGCCACAAACAGCACTTATCATCCCACTATTCAGGCAGCAATTGACGTTGCAAGCACGGGTAATGTAATAGAGGTTTGTGCTGGTACTTACATAGAAAACTTAATCGTAAACAAAGAACTAACAATTCTTGGTCCGAATGCTTTGATTTCTCCTAATGGTGGAGTGAGAGTACCGGAAGCCATCTTATTACCTGCCACAAGCGATATTGATGGTCTTGAAATGATCCAGGTACTGGCAAGTAATGTGACGATTAGTGGTTTGACTCTTGATGGGAATAACCCTGCTCTGACTTCAGGATTCTTAAGTGCATCCGGAGTTGACATCGATGCAGCTGAGGCCATCACTGTTTACACCGATAATCGCAGTAATCTGAATGTCAGTAAAAATATTATTAAAAACTTATCCTATTTCGGAGTAACATTATATGGTGCAAGTTTCAGTGCACCTGCAACTACAGGACACATAATTGATGATAATTTATTCCAGGATTTCGGTACCTATGACGCAGGATCAGGAATCGCTTCATGGGGAGGCGCAGTACTATTATACAATAATCAGTATGCCCAGGTATCCAACAATACCGGTACAAATCTGAGGATCGGAGTACAGACTGGTAATTTTGCTCAGGCTAACCCGGGAGCTGCCCAATTCCAGCGTATAGAGAACAATACTTTTAGCACAAGAAGGCTGGGTATTTTCCACAACCTGGCATATTCAGCAGCCTCTGCATATACTTTACATGCTAATAATTTTACCGCAATAGATCATGCCACTGAAGTGAATTGGGATGGGATTTCACTTGCTTCATTATCTGTGCCCAGTACAACCAGTAACAATATAATTAATGGAGTTGGAACAACTAAGAACTCTAAAGGAATTCAGATATGGAATGTAAAATCAACATCTGTTGCCGCAATCAGTGGCGGAACAATATCCAATGTAAATACAGGAGTTTTTCTGAATAATTACGAAGGTTATAATTCAGATGCATCTGATGGGGCACATGCCAATATGTCAAGTATGAATATTTCGCCTAATGCAACAGGCACCGGTATTCGTGTATTAGATAGTCCTTTGAGTACTACTCATGCGAATGTTCAATTAACTATAGGATCAAATATAGTAGTAACAGGAGGATCAAAGGGTCTGACTATTGAGAACAATACTGCGTCTTTAACAGGTCCTATCGATTTATCTTTCAATTCTACTACCGGAAATTATATAGAACTCATTGCTAATAATGGCGATATAAATGCAATAGCAGCAACTTTTGATGGTCAAACTGGAGGATCAGCGACACTTGCACAAAACTATGACATAGAAGATAAGATCGTCCACGCTACTGATAATGCTGCACTCGGATTCGTGAGAGTGAAAGCCAATGAAGTATTTGTGACTCCATTGAGTGGTCTGATCCAAAGAGGTGTGAATGAAGCTGCATCAGGAGACCAGGTCAATGTAAAGGAAGGTACATATGCAGAAACGGTCTTATTGAATAAGTCCTTGAATTTACAAGGGGCAAATTCCGGAATTTCTCCTAATACCGGGTCAAGAGGATCTGAATCTATTGTTACAGGAGGAATAACAGTGGATGGTGGTCAGAGTAAAGATTTATTTATAGAAGGTTTCTTGTTTGATGACGTCAACTCACCATTATTATATAATGGAGGTGTGCCTTCTAACATCCATCTGGAAGCTATTTTTCATAACAATATTGTTCAAAATACTTCCGGTCAGATAGCTGTATTTGAAACAATTGCTACAAATTCAGTTGATTTGGAAATTCTGGATAACAGATTTTTAAATATGAGCTCAAACGCTGCTCAGGTCGCTGCCAATGGTGGCCAGATTGAATTAAATTTCTCTCAGAACTACATTAACGGAACCGTAAATTCAGGTCTTAATGCAGATGGTATTACCAATAGTAGCATTAGTGAAAACACAATACTGAATACTCAACAACAGGGAATACAAGTAGCAGGGACTGCAGGAAATGTGGTCATTGAGAACAATGAAATCTCAAATGCAAATCTTTCAGATGCTGCTGATAGAGGTGGAATAAGATTATATGGTTCTGGTTTTTCAGGACCTGTAAGTGTTAATAATAATAAGATTTCCGCTTCGAATAATGCAATAGCAATCAGAAACAGTGAGAATATCACTGGAAAGGATATCAGTATAGAGAACAACTCTTTACTGGTCAATCCCGGGAAGTTTGCGATTTACCATGGAGGTACAGGAACTCTGGATGCTAACTGTAACTGGTATGGCACTACTGATTATGGGCTAATTGATGCATTAACATCAGGTGATGTAGATGATGTTCCTTATCTTATCAATGGAACAGATGCTAGTATAAATATTGGATTTCAACCTGCTCCTATGGCATGTGGTGGAACACCAGTAGTGATTGATTCTGCAACTCCGGATCATATAATTTGTGGTGAACCAAGTGGCTCCATCGAAGTTGCATTCAACGGAGGTTCAGGTCCATACAATATCACATGGACCGGTGGTGGACCAGTAAATGCCACAAGTCCTCATACAATATCAGGCCTGGCACCTGGAATTTACACCATTACTGTGACAGATGCTCTATTGACCACCTCAACAATGACGGCTGAAGTTCTATACTTACCTGTTACAAATGTGACTAATACCACCTACCACGCAACTATTCAGGCAGCCATCAATGCAGCAACGGCGGGCAATACTATATCTGTTTGCGCAGGGACATATAATGAAGATGTAGTAGTCAATAAAACTTTAATACTTAATGGTGCTGGTATTGGTTTGACCAATGTAGTAGGACCTATCGGAGGTGACGGTGCAACAATAAGAGTTTCTGCATTGAATGTCCAGATTACGGGCTTCAGTATAACGAGAGCGGGAAATAATGTTACCGACTGGAATAATGCTAACCTGAATTTTGCAGGTGTTGCTGTACAGGGTATGGCTTCCAGTATGATTCTCAGAGAATCCAGAATCTGGGGTAACCGCTCCGCTATTGATATCAATAATAGTAACAATAACCAAATAATCAGATGTATTATCGAAGACAATCATACAGGTCTCATCTTCCGGAATCAGACTGATAATACCGTGATGAACGAAAATTTCATCCAAAACAACAGAACAGTTGGTGTATTATTCCTGGATGCAAGTGGTGGTACTAATGTACCGGTACAATCTGCGGCCAACAGCTCATTTAACAACAACAGCATCACTGGAAACTGGTATGGACAAGTCGTTGACAGACAAGCTGGTGGATCATTACCAGCACCGGGAGCTAATCTGAAGAACTTTGAATGCAACTGGTTTGGTACTGATGATCCTGAAGTTATTGTTGCAAATAGTGCAGAGCCAGGATATCCTGCATTATTGCCAGTTATGTTTGGAGGAATTGCTACAGCACCAGGAGGTCAGCCTGATATTGCCGGACTTGCATCAGCGAATATCAAATTCCAGCCTTATTTGACGCTTGGTACGGATAATGCACCGGCAACAATTGGGTTCCAGCCGGTACCGGGCAATTGTCAGGGATGCTTATCTGGAGGGGTTATTAACACTAATAACTCAGAATTTTATTGCTCTATCCAAGAAGCTATCAATGATGTGACTACATTAAACGGCCACACATTACAAGTGCTTGCAGGAACTTATGTTGAAAATATTCAGGTAACTAAAGAGCTCACAATCCTTGGTCCGAATGCAGCCATTTCTCCAAATGGTGGAGTGAGAGTACCGGAAGCCATCTTAATACCTGCAACAAGCGATATTGATGGTCTTGAAATGATTCAGGTCCTTGCCAGTAATGTAACCATCAGTGGATTGACAATTGATGGAAATAACCCCGCTCTGACTTCAGGATTCTTAAGTGCATCCGCAGTAGATATCGATGCAGCTGAGGCCATCACTGTTTACACCGATAATCGAAGTAATCTGAATGTCAGTAAAAACATTATTAAAAACTTATCCTATTTCGGAGTAACATTATACGGCGCAAGTTTCAGTGCACCTGCAACTACAGGTCACATTATTGATGATAATTTATTCCAGGATTTTGGTACCTATGATAATGCTTCGGGAATTGCCTTCTGGGGAGGCGCAGTACTATTATATAATAATCAGTATGCTCAGGTATCCAATAATACCGGTACAAATCTGAGGATCGGAGTTCAGACTGGTAATTTTGCTCAGGCTAACCCGGGAGCTGCCCAATTCCAGCGTATCGAAAATAACACCTTTAGTACCAGAAGACTTGGTGTTTTCCACAATCTGGCATATTCTGCTGCATCTGAATACACTTTACATGCTAATAATTTTACCGCAATAGATCATGCTAGTGAAGTTAACTGGGATGGTATTTCACTTGCTTCATTATCAGTGACAAGTACAACCAGTAATAACATGATTAATGGAGTTGGAACAACCAAAAACTCCAAAGGTATCCAGGTTTGGAATGTAAAATCCACATCTATTGCCGCAATAAGTGGAGGTACCATATCTAATGTTAATACCGGTGTATTCATAAATAACTATGAAGGATACAATTCAAATGCTGACGATGGAGCACATGCCAATATTTCAGGCATGAGCATCTCTCCTAATGCAACAGGAACCGGTATTCGGGTATTGGATAGTCCATCCAGTACTTCGCACGCTCCCGTTCAATTGACTATTGGCACAGGTGTAATCGTGACCGGAGGTACAAAAGGTTTAGTCATAGAAAATGACGCAGCTACTTTGATTGCAGCTAATAATATTGCATTCTCAGGAACTACAGGCAATTATATTGAGCTCATTGCAAATGATGGAAATATAGATGCGACAACAGCAACTTTTGACACTAAGACGGGAGCTACGGCTACTCTTTCAGAAAACTATGATATAGAAGACAAAATTCTGCATGGTACTGATAATGCTGCACTTGGGTTTGTTAGAGTGAAATCAAATGAAGTTTTCGTTACACCTATGAGTGCAAGCATTCAACGGGGTGTGAATGTCGCCACTACAGGTGATCAGGTAAATGTGAAAGCAGGAACTTATGCTGAACTAGTTTCAGTGGCGGGTAAAACTGTGCATCTGAAAGGAGCAAACAGCGGAACCGATGGGAATGCTGTGCGTATACCGGAATCCAAAATTGTTCCACCTGTCACTTCATTTGGTAGTGTATTATTAACTATTGCTTCAGGAGCACATGGAACTACTGTGGATGGCTTTGAGATTAATGGAAATAACCCATTAGTAACGTCTGGACTTGTTGTTGACGGTGAGGATATTGATGCCACCTATGGTGTATATGCTTTAGATTGCAATAATATAATTATTGAAAATAGTGTTGTGAGGAATTTGGGTCAAAACACTGCGACCCCTGCCGGAGTTGGAATCTTTTTGCATTCTGTGACTCCTACCAGCGGTTCTGTCATCCGTCATAATCTAATACAAAACATTGATCAGATTGCAGTTTCAGCTACCCTGGTTGGGATCATTTCCCATTGGAATGCTTATTCTGAAGTATATGACAATACCATCAGAAAAGTACGAACAGGTATTCAAACCGGTAATGCACATTTGGCAAATCCGGGTGTAGCTGCCAGAATTGAAAACAATGATATTGAAAGTACACGTATCGGAATCTGGCATAACCTTACTTATAATCTGGCCTCAGCCTATACTATCAGAGGAAATAAAATCAAAGCTGTAGTAGGTAATTCTACTGTTGCTCATTTATTAAACTATGATGGAATCCGTGTACAGTCGTTTACCAGTAACAATACTCCGGCATTCATTACTGAAAATGAAGTAGATGGTAATGTTTCAGTGATTCAGGGAGCAAAAGCTACTATGGAAGTACAAGGCTTCTGGATGGAAAACTTACCCACAGCCGGAGGAATATCAGTTACAAATAATCATGTTAAAAATGTAAGCCGTGGGGTCTACGCCGCAGTAGACGCCGGTAACTATGCCATTTCAAATACACTTTTTGAAAATGCAAGAACCGGACTCAGAATTTTGGGAGGTAGTCCCACATTTAGTGGAAATAGCTTCGCAGGGGTTATTGGTGATTCACTGGTGAATCATTCAGGTACAGGCATTGTCACACTAAATTGCAACTGGTGGGGAACTACAACGCTCGCCAATATAACAAACCGTATTTATAACACTGGTACGGGTAATTATGTATTAAATCAACTTCTTACAGATGGTACAGACCAAAATTTAGGACTGAGAGGCTTCCAGCCTAATCTGGGCTCTTGTATAGATGCATGTCCTGAACCACTGCTGGTAGCCAGTTTGACGAATATTTGTGAAGGAGAAGAAATCACATTTACAGGTTCCGGAACAGGTGTCGATGAGTATTTATTCTATCGGGATGCCAATACCAACGGAGTTTATGATATGGGTGATGTAGAATTGCAAGCCAGATCGAACGATAATACTTTTGTAAGTACAACTATAACTCATGGTCAGGTCATCGGGATTGTTGGATATAAAAATGTGACGGAATGTCCTGTGAATTCTGCGACCATTGCCATCACTGTTCGCACAAGACCTGTACATTCGGATTCATTGCATGTAGCGATTTGCTCTGAAAATGAAAAAACATTTATCTGGAATGATCATCTCACAAATGCGATTGCTTCTACCTATACATGGACTGCAGTTTATCCAATGGGTCTTACCGGCGGAGCGGCCAATGGTTCCGGCCCTGATTTGACCACCACATTGATTAATGTAACACCGGGTCCATTAAGTGCTGTTTACACAGTCACTCCAACAGGAACAAATCTATGTAGCGGTGCTCCTTTCACGGTAACACTACCTGTTAATCCTGAACCAGTGACATTCAATGACACTTTAACGCATTGCAGTGGATCGCCTCTTAATTTAGTTTTGGCTTCTTTTGTGAATAATAATGTGAATATAACTGCATGGGATTGGACATTGACTACATCCAGCATCTTTGTTGAAGGATTACCAGCAAGCGGTACAACGGCATCGATTGCAGCTGCATTTGTAGAAAACCTCTCACTATCCCCTCGTACGGTAGTATATACTGTTACGCCTGATGTGAGTTTAGCAGGTTGTGTGGCAAATGTATTTACAATCACACTGATTATTAATCCAATACCTCAGGCAGTTGCCAATCCAAATGGTCCTTTGAGTATCTGTGATAATGCCAGCAGAGTGTTAAACGGTAATGCCTTTGGAGGACAAGCCCCTTATATTTATCAATGGTCTATCGTGGGTAGTACAGGCGGAGTTGGTGGAGCCATTTCTGTCCCATCCGCACAATCTCCGACTTTAAGTACTTCAGGTACAGGCCCGGGAACATTAACGATCCGGTTAATAGTAACTGACAACAGAGGTTGTACAAGCACAGATGAGATTGTATTCAATGTTGGCAGCTCTCCTGTTTTAAATTCTATTACAGGAGACAATACTGTATGTGCTGAAAGTACTGAATTATATCAGGTAACAAATAACATAGGTAATACTTACTTATGGAACGTGCTCTCCGGTGGTGTAATAGTATCAGCCAATAACAGTTTTGCCGCAGATGTTCAATGGGTAGCTGCCGGAGGTCCATTTGTCGTTCAGCTTACTGAAACGAATGAACTGGGATGTAGTAAGGTCAATACCTTATCAGTAATGGTGAGTCCATTACCTGCGGCCACTTCAATGAGTTCAATTCCAATGGGTACAGTAGGGAATCCGGCTAATGTCACTATCAATGGGTTGGCAGATGGTAGTTATAATGTTCACTATGTGTTGGGAGCTGATCTTCCTACCTTCGCTGTTGTCAATTCAGTATTGGGCGTAGCCACTTTCCAAACCAGAAACCTAGTTGCAAGTGATGAAGGAGCAACAGTTACAGTAAATCTGATCAGGAATAATGCTACTTTATGTGAGGAAACATTCAATTTCAGCCGCACGATCAGCTTCATGCTGGAAGTCGTAGAGGTGGATATTCAGGTGATGCTGGCAGGCCCTTATAATAACGGGACTCATCAAATGGGAAATGCCCTTAATACCTTAGGATATTTACCTCTTGTACAGCCTTATAATACGGCCCCATTCAACTATTCAGGTACAGAGTCGGTAGCTTCTATTCCTGCCACTATGGTTGACTGGGTAATCGTGAGACTCAGAAATAAATTGAACCCGGCAATCATTGTAGCTACCAAAGCCGGTATCCTGCATCAAAATGGTACAGTTACCGCAACAGATGGTGTCAATCCAATTGAGTTCATGGTAATATCAGATGACTATTATATAGAAGTCAATCACAGGAACCACCTCGGTGCGATGTCTGCCGCTGCAGTAGCGCTAAGTATGGGCGCGCTCACCTTTGACTTCACATCAGATGCCACTTATGGAACACATGCGCAACGGCAGTTTACAATCAATAAAGCGCTATGGGCGGGTGATGCTAATGGAGATGGTATGATTAGATATAATGGAATTAATAATGATCAAGCTTCCATTTTAATCACAATCCTGACTGATCCAACTAATGCCGGTTTTTCTCAAAGCCACATAGTTAATGGCTTTTATCCATCTGATTATAATATGAATGGCAATACTAGATTTACTGGAGTTGGCAACGATCCTTCAGTCATCTTGAGCACAATTCTTCTTCATCCTACGAATACTGGATTTTCTCAATCATTCTTCTTCTTTGAACAAGTACCAAACTGATATTAATTATGAAAAAGTGTATTTTCAAATTAGCGACCATTTGCTTTGTTTTATCCTTCTATAATCTTAATGCTCAAACGGGTATTAAATTAATAGTCGAACCTTATTCTGTTTCAAATGATCCGCATCATATTAAAGTAAGGCTTAAATCGTATGAGGATTTCCCCTCTCCACCTTTTAACCTTTTTATAACATCAGCTGTAACTTTTAAGTTACCAGTAGAGGTGTTTGGTGGGTCAACCTGTCCATCAAATCTTTCACCTGCGATATTAGAAGTCGTAAAAATGGATCCCTTTATGGATATTAACATTAATTGGTCTGCCCAAAGAGCAGGTAGTTCAGGAAGTGTGCCTTATGATGGTTACTGTTATATTGAAACATCAAGATCAGGAGGATTTGAATATGTTGTTTCTCCTGGTGATGAATATGATTTGTTTTATATTAAGGTTGCACCAAGTGTTCCGCTTTCTGCATTCGAATTTTTTGATGGAGTAGAAATTAGTGGAGGCGATCAATTTGGTACTACTTTTGATAATTTATTGAGTGGAGAACAATTTACTGGCTATGAACTCATAGCCCTACCCATCACCCTCTCAAAATTCAAAGCTGCCTGGAACAATGGTGGCTGGGTAGATCTGAAATGGACTACAGTGTCTGAGATTGGATCTGATAAGTTTCTTGTGGAGCGCTCTAAAGATGGTCGCAAATGGGAAACCATCGGTAATGAATCTGCCCGCGGTGCGCAGGATATCAGAATGGACTATTTCCTCAAAGATTATAATCCTCATGCAGGTATCAATTACTATCGCCTGAAAATGTATGATCTCGACGGATCTTACAAATATTCTCCGATTGCTGCTGTGATGGTTGAAAAGGAAGGATTACAGGCAAAACTATACCCCAATCCTGCAACGGACTATGCTATTATTGATCTGGATGCAGGACTTCAGCTGGAAGAAATCACATTGTATAACATTCAGGGCAAATTGATCAAACATCAAACATTCACCGCAGCCTCTCAATACAGAATAGACCTTGTAAATCTGGCTCACGGAGAATACTTTCTGGAAATGATACTTTCTGATAAACAAATATTTACAAAAAAACTGATCCTTAACGGGACAGGAAACTGATAAATGGTTCGCCATTCAAAGGGACATTT
The DNA here is from genome assembly GCA_022841345.1 of Saprospiraceae bacterium. Lineage (GTDB taxonomy): Bacteria > Bacteroidota > Bacteroidia > Chitinophagales > Saprospiraceae > SLDF01. Next base: position 8,891 of record JALHRR010000049.1, on the reverse strand, counting down.
TATGTGCTGCTTTATTATAGCACCGGGTTCCCCGGTGCTTAACTGAGTGGTTCATTGAACGCAGTGAACCTCTCACCTTTAATACTAAATTAACCGATTTTCCATGAAAAAAACTTTACTATTCTTATTCATCTGTATTGTACTGACCGGATTTTCCTTTAAAGCTTTTTCTCAAAATAAGATATATGCCGGTGTTAATGGTACACTTGCTGCTCCGGTTATTATTAATCAAAACAATTATGGTCAGCGCGAATTACCTTATGAGGTTTTTCTGGCAGCAAATTTTGGTGTTCAGGTTGGATTTGAGACGAGTCTCAATTCTGCCGTTCAGGTAGAAATCAATTACACAGGGAATGGACAGTCTTATGCAGGGTCTTATAGCGGTGGAAGTCTGAAAAAGGATTTGAGACTTCAATATCTGCAGGTTCCTGTCTGGTATAAATTTAACTTTAAAAAAGATACAGCTGAAGTTCGGAGTGGTAGTAAATGGTATGGAGCCGCAGGAGTTTTTGCAGGTTTTTTGTTGGGTGCTGATATGACTTTATCCTCCGGTAATTCTGAGACTGATTTTTATAGTTTTTCTTTCAAGGATAATGATAACATCAATACAGCTGATTTGAACAGATTACTTCCTCAGCGTGGAAATCCTGATTATAAAGAATTGTTCAATAGTTTTGATTTTGGGGTTGGCCTGGCTCTGGGAGTGGATATTTTTCTGAGCCCAAAAGCTAAATTGAATGTGGAACTAAGAGGTCTGATGGGTATTCCTGATATTAATGCAGAAGAATGGCAATTGCCTAACAGAGCTAATGAGTATGGAGCTTCCCGAACTTTTAATGGCGGCTTAAATGTGGGAATTAATTTCTTTTTAAACTGATAAATTGAAAGAATAGGTTAGAATGAAAGGTCGATAAAAGTTCATAGTATAATAGTTTGGAGTCCCCGGATAGTAAAAAATTCGCGGGACTCTTTCGTTTTAAGAGTAAATTTAATGAAACATGTCAAAAATAAGTATTTAGTAATATGTTGAAAATGAGTAAAATATAAGTTAAAGAGAAAATAATTATTACATAATTCTTGGATTGAGGTATAGTATTAATTCTACAAAACATTTAATTCCATATCTTTGATGAAGGATCTACAGTAAGCAGGGGCATTTTATCATTTTAAAGGCGTTGAATATGACAGCTTTAAGATCGCTTATTGTAGAAGACTCAGATAACAACCGGGAATTAATAGTCAGACTCCTGAATGACAATTGTCCGGATGTCGAAGTGGTAGGGGAAGCTTCAGATTTGGAATCGGCCGAAAGGTTGATTTATGAACAGCAGCCTGATCTCGTATTTCTGGATATCCAGATCAATCAGTCCACTTCTTTTGAACTGCTCGAAAAGCTGGCAGAGAAATCCGAAATCAATTTTTCAATAATATTTATCACGGCTCATACTGATTCAGAGTATGCTATGCGGGCCATTGAGTTTGCAGCGCTGGACTATATTACAAAGCCAATCGAACCGGAAAGACTTTGTGCTGCCGTTAAAAAGGCAAAAGACAGACAAAAGCAACCCGGGATTGAACAGTTAAGTGCCTTTCTCTATAACCTTCAGCAAGGACCTCAATCAGGTCAGCGTCAGCTTGCCATTCACATGCCCAAAGGAATCATAGAGCTGGAAGTCGTGGAAAATATTCTTTATTTTGAAGCAGATGGACCTGTTTGTTATTTCTATCTGGTTAATGGTCAACGCCTTCCTTCCACAAAATACCTTGGACACTATCGTCAGCTACTGCTGAATGATCCATCATTTTTTCAGATCAGTTCCAAAGTTGTCATCAATCGCAATCATGTCAAACGATATGATCATAAAGATCTGGTTGTCATGCTAAAAAACGGTACCAAATTAAGCTGCTCCAGAAGGGGAGGACAGGATCTAAAAAAATTGCTGAAAAACGAAGGTGAGATGTCTTCATTCTTTAATATCAGAGATTACCTCAAGAATTTGATGGGATCCAAGTAACAGCCGGGTAACAGCCTCGTTTATTGGGTTAATCGGTTAATCGAAGAGTGAGTTTGGGGTGTGGGTTTGGGGTGTGTTTCGTTAAGGCGTTGAGAGGTTGAGGCGGTAACAGCCAGTTTAACAGTTTAACAGCCGGGTACAGCCGGAAAATAGCATCGTTAAAGCCAGGAAGTAGGAATAGCCAGGAAGAAGACATAAGATATATTGTATATAATCTGCCTGCCTGTATTGAGTGCCAGCTGTCACCTCCTAAATAAATTGGCTGTGTAGCAGTCAATTTATTTAGGGGATGCCTGGGGCGCAGTGAGGAACGAACCTCGACCTCACCATTTGTCGTAGGCAAAGGATGCCTGGGGCGCTGTGAGTGAAGCGAACCTCGACCTCACCTTGTGAGCGCAGCGCTGCAAGATGTCACCGTCCAGGGATTGAATCTGGTTATGAGTACCACAAAAAGCCTGGAGAACCTTTCCATTTCCAACAATTACCGGACTTTCCTCTTAAGAATCAACGCACTGATCAGGCTCACCAGTAATCCTACAGGAAAAATCTCCATAAAGGTCATGACCGCTTTCCAGAATGGATTTTTATACAATTCTGCATAGTATGCCATTTCATCTTTTTTAGCTTCTATTTCTGCGGTACTTGCACCTTCTTTTGCCATATTTTCCAGCATATTGTTGGTATACTGGTCCATGAAGTCAGTCATATTATAATTGCTGTAAATCATCCAGCCAATGACATAAATGGCTGAGGCAATTAATGTCATTAGAAGTCCCATGAGAAATGCCTTTTTGAAGCTGATATAGCCTCCCAAATTTTTGTCTCTGTATTGCTTCACACCGATGAACAGCAACGAAAAAGACAGTAGCATAGAGGCATAGCCTGCAATCTCACCCATACTGTAGTCAGGGTTTTCTCCCATCCACAGCGCAAATGAGAGATACATAAGCAAGGCCACAGATACCCCAATACCAATGCCAAAAGTCCAGATTTGTTTTTTCATTTTAATTGATTTTTATGCTGCGAATTAAGGACTATGGCTTGATATTGCGGTCATACTTAAGTATGATTTTGAAAATACAGCTTTAATATCAGAGCATTTATCCGATTAGACTGAATTCTCGGGCTTTAAGAATGGCTTTTGTCCTGCTATTAACATCCAATTTTTGATACAAATTGGAAATATGGGTTTTGACCGTCGGAACTGAAATAAATAATGTGCGGGAAATTTCCTGATTGGAATGACCATCAGCAATTAAAGCAAGTATTTCTTTTTCCCTTTCACTTAACTCAGGACCTGAGTAGATTTTTTTTGGAATAGTTGAGCCTGCAACATCTTCATTCACTATGATAACTTGTATTTCCTTTTTAAGTGAGGGTTTCAGGTAATGATACAATAATAGCCCCAAACAAAGGAAAATGAAAGCAAGACCACCAAGAATTAGACCGGGTTCTCCCTGATGAAATATATAAGCGTATTCTATTTGTTTAAGAATGACCAGGAGAATGCCAAGCAGCCCTGCAAATATGAAGGATGGATTTTTGATGAATTGTACAAATCTGTTCGAATCTGATCCCATGCTGCAAAAAATGCATTTTACAATTGAAATAGATAAAAATTTCTCTTACAAATGTAAACTGAAAATAAAAAAGCGCCACCGATTATCGATGACGCTTTCTATAATTTCTAAATTTTTATCTCTGAATAAAATCAGAATAAAGAGTCTACAGATTCATAAGGCAAATTAAATGCTTCTGCAACTCCCTGATACACCACTTTTCCATTGACAATATTCAAACCGTATTTCAATTCCGGTTTTTCTATGCAAGCTTGTTTCCAGCCTTTGTTTGCCAGACGAATAGCATATGGCAATGTTGCATTGGTCAATGCAAGTGTGGAAGTATATGGTACGGCTCCCGGCATATTTGCTACACAATAGTGAACCACATCATCGATGATGTATGTTGGATTCTCATGAGTTGTAGGACGACATGTCTCGATACAACCTCCCTGATCGACAGCTACATCTACTACAACAGTACCCGGTCTCATATCTCTGAGCATATCTCTTGTAATCAAATGAGGAGCTTTCGCACCAGGTATCAAAACTGCGCCCACAATCAGGTCGTGGTCTTTGATTGCCTTTCTGATATTATACTCACTTGAAAACATAGTAGTTACATTGGCCGGCATAATATCCGATAAATATCTCAGGCGGTTAAGGCTTATATCCATAATCGTCACAGTAGCACCAAGACCGGCGGCCATTTTAGCTGCCTGAGTTCCAACAATACCTCCTCCCAGAATCAATACCTTGCCCGGCTGAACACCCGGGACACCACCCAAAAGTACACCTCTTCCCTTAATGGGTTTTTCAAGGTATTTAGCACCCTGTTGCACTGCCATACGACCTGCAACTTCAGACATCGGGACCAGTAATGGAAGCGATCTGTCCGGCATTTCGACTGTTTCGTAAGCAAGACATACAGCTTTGCGCTCAATCATTGCAATGGTAAGCGGCTCGTAAGATGCAAAGTGGAAATAAGTAAATAGTAATTGATTTTCTTTGATGAGACTGTATTCTGTCTCTATTGGCTCCTTGACTTTGACGATCATGTCAGCGATGGCATAGACTTCTTCGATTGTCGCGAGGATGGTCGCACCTGCTGATACATATTCTTCATCTATAAAGCCGGATCCTTCTCCGGCAGTGGACTGCACATATACTTTGTGGCCATATTTTGTAAATTCCAGTACTCCACCCGGAGTGACTGCTACCCGATTTTCATTGGTTTTGATTTCTTTAGGAACTCCTATGATCATATTTTATGATTTTGAATGTAATGAAACATGCTTTTTTGCAGTGCAAATGTAGCTATTTGTTTGCATTCTCAAAGGAACAGGAGTACATGCTTCCTTAAAAAAGAAATGCTCGTGACTTTTCACGAGCAAAACCATATATGAATTATTAACCAAAACTTACCGGACGTAAAATTAGAACATATTACAACTTTTCGCAATGTGTAATCAAATAAATTTGCACTATTTACGAATAAGTTATTTTCGTCAAGTGATTTGGCATGAAAATGTCACTGTTTTGATGATACATTTTAATCAATAGTATTACAAACTTAATTTGGGAGAATAAGCGCTAAGTCTTTACTTTGTTTGGCAGATACAGGCATTTGTGAGGCCATATATTGAATGGCGTCTCTTCCAGTATTGCCCAGGTCCAGGGAGAACTCATTGACGTACAATTGTATATGTGATTTCATTACTTCGATTGACATTTCCTGAGAATATTGACTCACGAGTGGCATGGCAGCTTCAGGATGATCAAATGCCATTTGCAGACTCCTTCTGATTAAATTATCGACCTTTTTCTGAATATCCATTGAGATATTTCTCTTAATTGCTATTCCACCCAGCGGTATAGGACTATTTGTTTTATTCTCCCAAAACTGACCCAGATCTTGTACAAGATGCAATCCTTTATCCTGATAAGTAAACCGGTTTTCATGGATGATTACACCTGCATCGCAGCTTCCAGTTACAACTGCGTTCTCAATTTCAGAAAAGATCATGAAAGCTTTATCCATGGATGCTTTCAATGCAAAGTCCAATAAGAAATTGGCCGTAGTCCATCTGCCGGGCACTGCAATTTTCTTTCCTGCCAAATCCTGTAAAGTCATGGGTGATTTGGAAATCAGTAAAGGCCCACATCCGAAACCCAAAGCACTGCCGCTGTTCATGATGATATAATCCTGCATCACTTCAAAGTAGGCCCGAAAACTAAGTTTGGTGATGTCAAGTTCAGCCCGCAAAGCCATTTCATTCAGTGTTTCCACATCTTCCAGTACGAATCTGAAAGTAATTTCATGATCGGTCAGTTTTTGACTCATCAGGGCTTCAAAAATGAAGGTATCATTGGGACAGGGCGAGATACCGATGCTCAATTCCATATTATGTAGGTTACTTCAGTTCAGGATCTTTATCTTTGCGCGATTATCACACAAAGAACCTCTTCCGGATTGGATTGGTTTACTTATTTCGCATTAAAGATACAATCAGATGTCAAAACCATCATTTGCCCTGCAGGTCATTCATGAGGACAATCACTATATAGCAGTCAATAAACCGCCAGGACCTTTGGTTCATGGTGACGGATCGGATGCTCCGGTTTTATCGGATGATGTCAAAGCTTATATCAAACTGAGATATAACAAACCCGGAGATGTTTTTCTGGGAGTAGCCCACAGGTTGGATCGTCCGGTGAGTGGGGTAGTGGTATATGCCCGCACCAGCAAGGGACTTGAAAGATTAAACGAACTTCTGAAAGAACGGGCAGTCAAAAAAACATATTGGGCTCTGACTGATAGATTGCCACCGGAACAAGAGGACACTTTGACACACTGGATGATTAAGGATACTACTATCAATAAATCCAGAGTATATGATAGTAAACCTAAAAAACATGCAGAACTGGCCAAGGAAGCTATACTTCGGTATTCTATGATGAGCCATTTTGCAGGATTATATCTTTTAAAAATCGAATTGGAAACGGGCAGGTCTCACCAGATCCGTGCACAACTCGCACATATTGGTTGTCCGATTGTAGGTGATGTAAAATATGGATCACAAAGACTGGTTTCAGATCAATCCATCGCGCTGCACTGCCGGGAAATGAGCTTTATGCATCCGGTGAAAAAAGAACCTGTGGTCATCACAGCTAATCCACCTAAAACCAATGAATGGGAATTGTCGCAGTGGAGGTTTGTGAAAATGGATGAGTGAGTACGCTCAGGATTTACTCAGCGTTAGCATCCTACCTGTAATTTTGAATTCTGAGAATCCCAAATTGCTCTGAATCCATGCTATTGCATCAGCATGATACAGAAAAACATGCGTTGGATCATTCTTATAATACCAATCTTTAAATGGAATATTGTCATGATACAATTCAGTCATACAGTATAGCTTTCCTCCAGGTTTTAGAATACTATGTAATCTTTTAAATTCCAGTCCTGGCTTAAAGAAATGCTCCATCACTTCACAGCAGGCGATGTAATCATAACTTTCCTGTAATACTTCAGGATGATTATGGAAAAATGGATCATATTGTTTTATGGTATAACCCTTGTCAGTCAGGATTTTTGAAATAGCAGATCCTGTTCCTGCACCATAATCAAGCCCAGTTGAATCTGATGAAAAATCACTCAGAATTGCATTAGTAATTGGGGATACAAATTGATGGTAACGAATATCATTGACATCATTATTGTGATTCAGGTATCGCTGTTTTTCTTCTTCAGAATTCAATCTTAATTCCGGATCCAAAAACACCGAGCGACAAGTCTGACATTGATAATGTACAAACTTCACGTCCTCAAAAAACAATTTGCTTTCTCCTGTGCAAAGCGGGCAATTATGATATTTACTGCTTAAAGACATTCACGCAAAGTAATTAATCCGACCGAAAATAATGAATTTTTATATTCATCAAAGTGGATTTGCCGGATATTGACAGTATCATTACCTTGCGGACAATTCAATCCGGTAACTTATGTTTCAGCGTTCTCACAAAATCATCGTTTATCCAAGTCCACTAGGGGGGCGTGGCATCATGGCAACTGAAAATATTGAACCGGGAGAATTAATTGAAATTTGTCCGGTAATTGTCATTCCACACAAGGACGTGGCTGTTATTCATACAACCATTTTGCATGACTATTACTTTCTGTGGGGCGAACAGGAAGAACTGGCTGCAATAGCGCTGGGGTATGGATCATTGTATAATCATGAGCTACTTCCCAATGCCAATTATGACATGGATTTTGATAATGATACAATTGAAATCAGAGCTATTCGACAAATAGATGCAGGGGAGGAGGTGACTATTAACTATAATGGTGAGCCGGGGAAGTTTGGGGAATTGTGGTTTGATGAAAGGGATGCGTGAGTGTGAGTGTGGGTGGTGTGTGGGGAGTGTGGGAAGATTGATAAGATTGGGGTGTGAGTGTAGGTGTTGTGTGGGGAGTGCGGGAAGATTGATGAAGATTGAGGTGTGAGTTAGGGTGTTGTGTGAAGAGTTTGGGAAGATTGATAAGATTGGGGTGTGAGTGTAGGTGTTGTGTGAGGAGTGCGGGAAGATTGAAGGAGATTAAGATGTGAGTTAGAGTGTTGGGTGGGGTGTGTGGGAAGATTGATGGAGATTGGGGTGTGAGGGCAAGGTATCGGTTAATAGGTTAAAGGTTTAATCGAGGTGTGAGAGGGAGTGTTTAGTTCGGTTTTAGGAAAGATTAATAAGATTGAGAGGTAGAGAGTGGAGTGTAATTAGCGATTTTGCGAACCGAAGGTAGCGAGTGAGGCACGAACCTCGCTATTAGTAAATTAGCGATGATGTTTGATGCTATTAAGGGAGAAGTTGGTGAACTACCTAAATGAGTTAATATATTATTTTGTAATTTTCAATCTGTATTTCCAACGTATATCAATGTAATCGGGTCATTGATACAAGAAAAGCATTTCAATTCCCTCACTTGAAATTAAGACATATGGTTTGCCCAAAACTGAACAGGATCTTTTGTTTGATGATTCTAATTTTGTCAGGAATATCAGCCGATATTTATGCTGTGACACTGGAGGTAGGGCCGGGAAAACCATATGCAACTCCCGCTCAGGCAGCTCAGCAGGCAAATCCGGGAGATACCATTCTTATCTTTCCTTCCACTTATACAGGCAGTAATTTTATTGGTGATCTTCATGGCAATTCCTCTGAGTTGATATACTTCATAGGAGTTGATGTGGAGACAGTAATTTTTTCAGGAGGAAGTCAGGGATTGCATTTCTCTGAAGTTTCTACATCAAGATTGCGA
>JALHRR010000048.1 GCA_022841345.1 Saprospiraceae bacterium | reverse complement strand
GCGGGATGGTTTACCACATAAAAACATAAATCCTTTAATGCAGGATAAATCCGGAAATATATGGTTCAATGGACCGGATATGGCATTGTATAGTTTTGATGGTAAGACATTTGTAAAATATTCTGAATAATTTTCTTGAAGTCAAAATAGACATGTTGCAAATGAAACATTTACCCGCCCTATTTCTATTTCTCATCATTGTGATAGCAAGTTCCTGCAATGCTCAGGTAGACTCAAAATTAAGCGAACAACCTGTTGCTGATCAACATCAGTTTATAGGTCCAAATGCATAGCTCAGGAAAAACCTGGGCTCAAATATCATATTTTGATTCGTAGTTAACCCGATCTCTCCATCTTCAGTTTTACTTAATAAAAAATTTCCTTACATTTGAAAGCAGGACAACTCTGATAGAATTCGAGTTATTTCCAGCGACATTCTATTAAAGAAATGTCAGTTAATTAGCTTGTAAGGTATGTTTCAACTAACACTTCTTCATTTAGAAGGTGGCAAGTCACGTCAATTATTGATACATAAAGGAAAAGTATATGCAAAAAAGTAACAGGATCATTGTACTTGTAGATTTAACAGAAAACACAGAGAACCTTGTCGCCTTTGCTTTCCAATTGGCTGAAATAGTCAATGGAAAAGTTGTTATGGTTCATCAGATTCCGCAAATGGTACCGGCAATGGCCGATCAGGAGGTCAGGGATCAAATCAATCAGGGAGCAATAAATGAGGCCAGAGAAAAAATGAAAGATCTGAGCAAAGGAAGAATTTATGGTCGTGAATCTTTGGTAGTGAGTATCAAACCAGTACTGCATATTCTTACTGAAATGCAATCAGGTTATTATAATGACTGGGTACTTGGAGGTCTGAAAGAAGGCACATTGTTGAAACGTATGCTATTTGGAAGCACACTCGTAACAGTTGTGAACGATACAGATTTCCTGACACTGGCTATACCGGTCAGTCAATCAATGTCTTTTCCTGAAAAACTGGTGGTAGCTGTGACATCCGAATTTCCGCTGAATGAATTGCAATTGAACACATTACTCACAGCACTTCAGGGTCAAATCAAAGTAGTGGAATTTATAACCATTCTGCAGGATGACGAAGATGAGGATATTGCAAAGTCATACCTCATGAGTCTTGACAGCAAATATTACGACTATAATACAAAAACCTTGCTGTTAAAAGGCATGGATAAATTTGATGAATTGAAGAAACATGTAGAGCAATCTCCTGATATTTTTCTGGTATTACAAGAGGGACGGAGAAGTTTCCTTGACAGACTATTCCGGAAATTCATGATAAACGATCTGATTCACTCTGCAAATATCCCACTAATTATACTTTCAAAATGAATTGGATATCATTGCTCGTTCAGGATCCATTTTTTGAGTTTGCTATTATATTAGCTTTAGCAGCTGTATTTGGTATTATTGGAAAGATACTGAAACAGCCACTCATCGTAATGTTCATTGCATTGGGTGTTATTATGGGCCCGGCAGTGCTGGATATTGTCAAATCAAAAGATAACATACATCTGCTTGCTGAAATCGGCATATCTGTACTTCTGTTTATTGTGGGCCTAAAGCTGGATCTGCGGATCATAAAGTCAGTAGGAAAAATTGCACTCCTGACAGGGATGGGGCAGGTCATTTTTACATCATTCTTTGGTTATTTTATAGGTTTAGCTCTCGGTTTTTCATCCTTGCACAGTTTTTATATAGCTGTGGCTTTGACGTTTTCCAGCACAATTATTATTGTTAAATTACTTTCGGATAAAAAGGAAATTGACTCCCTTCACGGGCAGATCGCTATTGGATTTCTGATTGTTCAGGATATAGTAGTGATCCTGATGATGATCGTTTTGTCTGCCATTCAGAAAGGAGGGGAAACATCCCTTACTCAGGATATTATCAGGACTCTTGTAGCAGGATCTGCATTGCTGGCACTTACTTTTATAGCCATGAAATGGGTACTTCCGAAATTAACCAGATACTTAGCCAAATCTCAGGAGTTACTTACATTGTTTTCTATAGCATGGGCAGTTTCACTGGCTGCGACAGGAGAATTAATCGGTTTCAGCGGGGAAGTAGGTGCATTTTTGGCGGGAATGAGCCTTGCATCTTCTGATTTCAAGGAAAGCATCAGCAGCCGATTGGTAAGTTTAAGGGACTTTCTGCTACTATTCTTCTTTGTAAGTCTGGGAGCCAATCTTGACTTGTCAGCAATAAGCAGTCAGATTAAGCCTGCTCTTTATTTTTCTTTCTTTGTACTAGTTGGAAATCCCATCATCGTATTAATCATCATGGGTTTGATGGGATACAGGAAAAGAACAGCATTTCTTGCGGGACTGACTGTTGCTCAAATAAGCGAATTTTCATTGATTTTTGCAGGATTAGGTCTGGCAGTCGGTCATATTACCAATGAAGTGGTTGGGCTCATAACTCTTGTAGGGCTAATCACAATCGGATTGTCTACTTATTTGATTTTATATTCTCATCAAATATTCAATGTGCTATCTCCTTTTCTGAGCATTTTTCAAAGAAAAAATAATTTTACAGAAAATGAAGATGCTGATTTAGAGGCAGCCAATTGTGAAGTTATCATTATAGGATTGGGCAGATTTGGGAATCGCCTCGCAGAAATGCTGGATGAACATTCTGAAATCAAATATCTTGGGATCGACTTTGATCCGGGAGTTATAAAAGCATGGAAGGATAAAAATAGGTGTATTTTGTATGGAGATATTGATGACCCGGAGCTACTGGAACAAATACCTTATCAGAATTCAAAAGTCATCATCTGCACTGTTCCGGACGTTCAGCTGTCCAATCAATTGTTTAAAGATTTAAAAAGAAATGATTACAGAGGTAAAGTATTTGTCACTGCATTAACAGGTGGTGATTACAAAGCGCTTAAAAAGCTGGGCTTTGAGAATATTCTTCGTCCACATTACATGGCGGCATCAAATTTTTTCAATGATTATCTGAAGGATAAAATAATTTAATCTTGAGAAAAGTATTAAAATACAACAATATCAGAAAATGAAAAAGAAACATATTACAATCATTTTATTGACGGCTTTTATAGGGATGGCTTCAGGACAGACATTTGAAGGAAAAATCACCTACCAGGTCAACTACAAAAGCAAACATCCAAACGTTCAGGATCAGCAATTCAACTCGATGATGGGGTCTATTCAGGAATATTTAATCAAAGATGGGAATTATCGATCGAACTACAACGGCTCAACATTTCAATGGGAATTGTACGATAAGAAGAGCAATAAAATTTATAAAAAAATGTCAAACTCTGAATCAATTCAGTGGATTGATGCCGGAACAAACAAGGATAAAGTGATGAGCGTTGTCTTAAATAAAGGAGTAACTGAAGTCCTTGGCTACAAGTGCGATGAACTTGTTTTTACTTGCAAAAGTGGCGTTCAAAAGTATTACTTCAATGAAAAAATTGCCGTTGATATTGCACAATTCGAAAGCCATCTACACGGTAATTGGTATGAATTCCTCAAAGTGTCGAAATCTTTACCACTTAAATCAATCATTGAAAGCCCACAATTTATTGTGGAGAGTGTAGCTACAGAAATTGCAGAAATGGAGCTGGAAGACAAGGAATTTCAGCTTCCAAAAAATGCAAAGCCGGCAAAAAGTCCTTACTTGATCAAAGAGTAAATTTATTTAGCTAACTCTATTGCTTACTACCTTTCCCCCAATTATCTTTCAAGTTGACCGTCAAATTAAACACTAATTTATTCGGATTGCTATCTACATCAACGCAGAAATATCCCTTTCTCATAAACTGATAAGATTGTCCCGGTAAAGCTTCAGCTAAAGAAGGCTCCACATAAATTACAGGCTTGACAACGAGTGATTCAGGATTCAAAAATGCCGTGAAATGCTGATCCTTATCATGATCAGGATTTTCATGCGAAAATAAGCGGTCATACATCCTCGCTTCTACTTCCAATGCATGCGTTATGGAAACCCAATGTATAGTTCCTTTTACGTTCATGCCAGATGTGTCTTCGCCGCTTTTGCTATTTTCAATATATGAACAATTTAAATGTTCAATAGAGCCATCTTCATTTTTGACTACTTCATCGCATTGAATGATATAAGCATTTTTCAAGCGGACCATGCCTCCAGGAAACATTCTGAAATACTTCTTCGGTGGATTCTCCATAAAATCATCCTGCTCGATATACAATTCTGAAGAAAAAGGCAATTCACGATGTCCAGCTTCAGGATCTTCAGGGTTATTCTCAGCGTGCATCCATTCTACCTGATCCTTGGGATAATTGGTAATGACGACTTTCAATGGATCCAGCACTGCCATTACTCTTGGGGCAGTTTTATTCAATTCCTCCCTTACAGAGAATTCAAGCAATCCTACATCAATGATGTTTTCTCTTCTGGCAACACCGACTTTATGGACAAAATTGCGAATAGCTGCAGGTGGATAGCCTCTCCTTCTCATCCCCGATATAGTGGGCATGCGGGGATCATCCCAGCCATTAACATGATTATCATTGACAAGTTGCAATAATTTGCGCTTGCTCATGATGGTATAATTTAGATTCAGTCTGGCAAATTCCGTTTGTTTGGACGGGAATATACCCAGTTGCTCAATGAACCAATCATACAAAGGTCTGTGATTCTCAAACTCCAGAGTGCATAGCGAATGTGTTATAGTTTCAATGGAGTCACTTTGTCCGTGAGCAAAATCATACATAGGATAAATGCACCATTTATCAGCTGTCCTGTGATGATGTGCAAACTTAATCCGATAAATTACCGGGTCTCTCATCAACATATTGGGGGAAGCCATATCCACTTTCGCACGCAATACCTTGCTTCCTTCAGGGTGCTTTCCGTCCCTCATTTCAAGAAATAATTGACGATTCTCTTCCACAGATCTGCTGCGATAAGGACTATCAGTTCCTTCATGAGTAGGAGTACCTTTAAGAGCTGCAATTTCTTCGGCAGATGAATCATCCACATACGCCAAACCCTTGTCAATTAATCTTAAGGCAAACTCAAATATCTGATCAAAATAATCAGATGCATAAAACAATCTGTCCTCCCAGTCAAATCCCAGCCAGCGAATATCATTCTGGATAGATTCTACATATTCTGTGTCTTCCGTCACAGGATTGGTATCATCAAAGCGGAGATTGGTCTTTCCGCCATATTTCTGAGCCACACCAAAATTCAAAACGATTGATTTAGCGTGTCCAATATGCAAATAGCCATTAGGTTCAGGTGGAAAACGAGTCAGCACGCGCCCACCGTGTTTTCCTGCGGCAATATCGTCTTCAATCATTTGCTCGATAAAATTGAGCGATTCTTCTATATGTTCCATGTTGATAATTTCTTCCAGTAACAATGATTCTACATCAAATTAAATTTAATTCTACATTCTGTCAGGCATTTCTATCCCAAGCAGATCCATTCCTTCATACAGACCCAAAGCCACAATTTTGCTCAGCTGTATTCTGAATAACCTTGCAGATTCGGATTCTGCCGAAAGAATCGGGCAATCATGATAAAATTTATGAAACGCTTTAGCCAGTTGATAGCAATAAGCAGCTATCGCCGACGGATCCATATCCTTTCCAGCCTGGGCCAACACTTCCCTGTATTGTAAAATCAATAATAATATCTGTTTTTCAGCCTCTTCAATTACATGGGTTGAGGAATCTATAGTGGAACTTGTTCCCTCAGTGGATTTTCTCAAAATAGATTGAATACGTACATAGGCGTTTTGGATATAAGGTCCTGTATTCCCCTGCATATCTACGGATTCTTTCGGATCAAAAATCATCTTCTTCTGAGGGTTGACCTTGATCATAAAGTATTTCAAAGCTCCCATCCCAATCTTGCGAAGGATTTCATCTCTGTCTGCAGGGTCCAATGCTCCGATCTCTCCCCTCTCCTCTGCCATATTTCTGGCTTCCTGAATCACTTCATCGATCAGATCGTCTGCGTCTACCACAGTACCTTCACGGGATTTCATTCTGCCTGAGGGCAATTCCACCATCCCGTAAGATAAATGGTGCAAACCATCTGCATAAGGTGCATTTAAAGCTTTTGAGATGGCGAACAGTACCTGAAAATGATAATTCTGCTCATCGGCTACCACATAGACCATTCGCTTCACGCCGAATTCTTCATATCTAATATCCGCAGTGCCCAAATCCTGAGTGATGTATACAGATGTTCCATCGCTTCTGAGCACAAGCTTTTGATCGAGTCCCTGATTTTCCAAATCTATCCAAACAGAGCCATCATCTTTTTTGTAAAATGTTTGAGATGCCAGTCCTTTGTCCACTATGGATTTACCCAAAAGGTAAGTGTCTGATTCATAATAGATTTTATCAAAATCAACACCGAGTTTAGCATATGTCACATCAAATCCTTCGTACACCCAGCCATTCATTTTTTCCCATAATGCAATCGTTTCAGGATCAGATTCTTCCCAACGAATCAACATTTCTCTGGCAGCAGCGCCAAGTTTTGAATACTTATTGAAATATTCATTTTTGTATTGTTTGAAAAAGGCATCAGCAGAAACATCAGCCGGCTTTTTGTCATTCAGTAAGCTTATTGCCTCAGAAGATTCCTGCCAGGCCGCATATTCCTCTTTGAATTTCTGTTCAAACAGCACATAATAATTGCCAACGAAATGATCTCCTTTTACATTGGAGTGCTCAGGCGTACTTCCTTCTCCCCACAATTGCCAGGCAAGCATACTTTTGCAGATGGCGATTCCTCTGTTATTGACCACTTGTGTCTTGATAACATTGTATCCATTTGCAGTCAAAATTTTATTTGTTGACCAGCCCAAAAGGATATTCCGGATATGCCCCAGGTGTAGTGGCTTGTTGGTATTCGGGGAGGCAAATTCAACCATTACTGATTGCCCATTGGATGGAAATCGCCAGTAATTGGTGTCGGAGCCGATTGATCTCAAAATTTCATGCAAAGCATTCTGACTCAATTCCAGGTTTAAAAATCCTTTGAGTACATTATATCCAACAATATTTTCATCATGTTGAAGCAGATGAGATCCGATCTGATCAGCGATTTGTTCAGGAGCGTTTTTAACTGATTTTACAAAAGGAAAGGTGAGGACAGTAAATTCCCCTTTAAATTCCTTTTTTGTATCCTGCAGCACTACTTCAGATACAGGTACAGATACACCATATACAGATTCAATAGCAGTCACTACTGCGTGAGATATTTTTTCTTTAATGTTCATAAGGGATCGCCTGAAATGTTAACAGCGCCAAAGGTATAAAGGATTCGGACAAGCAACAAATAAAATTTGGGAACAGCCAGGTATTAAATGTTGCCTTGAGCTTTTGGAGAACAGCCGCTTTGACCCTCTTCTTCTGGCTTCTGGCTAACAGCCAAACAGCCGGTAAGAAGCTTCTAATTGTAGACCTCAAATAAAGATATAGCTTCTACTTTCGAATGGGACGTCACTATTGGCATCGCAGATGACAAGAATGTCACCATTTGTCATAGGCAAAGGATGTCACCTTGCGAGCGCAGCGACGCAAGATGTCACCGGTTTTGAGTCTAAAGCCCGTAAGTACTCAATTCGACTTAGGACTTATCACCTAAAAAAACTAAAATGCGTCGTCCCATACTTACGGATTTGCTCAAACCGGGGATGATCCTCAAACTTGTGGTCAGGATTATGCTCGAGGACAAAAAGTCCGTCTTCTTTCAACAGTTCCTTTTCGAAAATGCGGTCAGGGATAGTATTCAGCTGAGGCATTCCATACGGAGGACCGGCAAAGATGAAATCGTATTTGCGGTTGGTGGATTCGATGAATTTGAAGACATCCATTTTAAATATCTTCATCTGATCCTTAATCTTCAATTTTTCTATGGTTTGTTCCACAAATTTGATAGCAGGAATATGCTTGTCTACATATGTGACATCCTCGCAGCCGCGGGAAATGCTTTCATAGCCATGACTTCCGGTCCCTCCGAATAAGTCCAGCATGACCGTTTCTTCCCAGTCCAGTGTGCTTTGAAGAATGTTGTACAGACCTTCTTTGGCAAAGTCGGTTGTGGGTCTCGTAGGCCATTTGTCAGCGGGCGGATAAAACTTTAATCCTTTGAATTTACCTGAAATTACGCGCATATTTCTTCCTATACTTTTTCGATCAAATGATTTTCATGCAGGTCAGGCAAATGGCTTAGAAGTTGGAAAGAACTATACTCAACAACAAATACATCCCTGATATATCGCTGAAGAAGATGGAAAACAGGTGACCCTTGTGTGATCATTCCACCTGCATATAATGGAACTTCAATTGGGTCCATTGAAAAATGCTTAAAAAGGGACATAACCTCAAACAACAAATCATCCTGTGTTTTCCATGGGATTCTTTTCAGGAAGAAAGTTTCACCATTCACAATGGCTTGCACTAATGCATAATTGCGGTATAAACAGATACAAACCGCATCCTGATAAGAAGCATTCGACTGTTCATTGTAAAAAATAGAAGCCTGATGTGTAATTTCAAAGTTGAGCGGTACCGCATCCAATACACGAATCAATGATTCAGGAATGGAGTAGATCAATTCTAAGGTGTTATTATCAAGCGGTTCTGTGATCAATCTCTCAACGGCATTGTCCACATTGTTGATTGTAATGGCCCAATCCTCATTTTCAGAAGAAAATCCCGACGGAAAAAAATGGAATTGCTCCCCACAAATCACCAGATGCGCATTCCCAACATCATAATTATATCCCTGCAAAAATTTCTCCAGGTATGCCTTCATGGTTTGTTCATCCAGGTACTCCCCTGTTTCCAGCCATTCAAATGCAATTACTTCATTTTCAACATCTGTGAGGGTAATCATCCACTCCCCTTTGTCAAACCGAATCAGCAGTTGCAGGGATTTACCCATTTCTGCGTCATTGAGGGGTCGCTGATATTTATATAGTCTGTTTAAAAACACGTTGGATGAATTGATGATAGAATAGAAATGCCTGTATCTTCGCACAAATTTAGTAAACATTGGACTATCCTGTCATTTTAGCAATAGAATCCTCCTGTGATGATACTTCAGCAGCTGTCATTGCCGGCGGAAAAGTACTCAGCAATGTTACCGCTACTCAGACTATACATGAAAAGTACGGCGGAGTAGTACCCGAAGTAGCCTCCAGAGCTCATCAGGAAAAAATGCTGCCCGTCGTCATGGAAGCACTTGCTGTCGCAAAGATTCCCCTTGAAAAAGTACAAGCTGTTGCATTCACCCGGGGTCCTGGTTTAATCGGATCATTAATGGTTGGTGTATCATTTGCAAAAGGGTTGGCATTCTCCAGAAGACTTCCTATGATCGAGGTCAATCACATGAAAGCTCATATCCTTGCCCATTTTATTGATGACCCAAAGCCCTGCTTCCCATTCTTGTGTCTTACTGTCTCCGGAGGTCATACTCAGATTGTACTGGTGAAAAACTATGATGATATGGAGGTATTAGGTGAGACCATCGATGATGCCGCAGGAGAAGCATTTGATAAAACGGGGAAGTTATTGGGTCTGGATTATCCTGCCGGACCGCATTTGGACAGATTGGCAAGGCAGGGTGAAGCAGTTTTTAGATTTCCGATTCCTGAAGTTAAGGATCTGAATTTCAGTTTTAGTGGTTTGAAGACTGCAATTCTTTATTTCATTCAAGATAAAATGAAGGAGAATCCAAACTTCATTCAGGAAAATCTGGCCAATATCTGCGCATCCGTTCAGGAAACCATTGTGACTATTTTACTCCGTAAAATAAGGAAAGCGTCCAGAATTCATGGCATCAAAGAAATTGCCATTGCAGGAGGCGTATCTGCCAATAGTGGACTGCGTGAAGGAATAAAGGAAATGGCTATTAAAGAGGGATGGAAAGTATATATTCCTGCTTTTCAGTATTGTACAGACAATGCAGGTATGATTGCTATGGCGGCACATTTTGAGTATTTACAGGGAAATTTTGTGTTGCAGGATGTTGCTCCTACAGCCAGAATGCCGATTTAACTATTTTCAAAAGATTCAATTTCTAAAAATGAGAAAATCCATTTGGTTAATCGTTCTCCTGTTTTGCCTGCTAATGTTCAATGCCTGCAAAAAAGAAACAATAAACTATGTGAGCTGGGAAATTAGTGGCGAAATGTACAATGGATCTTACAGGCTAGAGGCCTTGTCCGGTGAAATCCCCGGAAAAGCCATTGGAATGCACCTTCCGTCCTATGATAGCGTCGCTGCCAAAACAGTAGTGACATTTGAAGACAAAGTGCAAAACTGGATTTTCACCCTGAATATCCCGGCTGATTCCACTGAAATCACACTGGAAAAAGATGGTTCACACAATTTAATATTCACTGATACTGAACTCAAAAGATCTTTATATCCCAGAGGTTTGAAAATCACAATGCTGCAGGATACCACGGAAAAGGCAAATATCGTAGAAGACAAATCTTTACTCGATCTCTTCCTGAAGTTTGAAGGAGAGATGTTTCTGAGAGATTCCATGGGTACAGAACAAATTCATCAGGTGAAAGGGGAGATGAAGTTTAAGCAGCCCGAAAATTAAAAAAGACCTAAATTTTGGTGCAAAATGATATAACCTGTTTAATAGATTTCACTTGGAATTATTTATCTTAAGGGCAGGTTAATCTTTTATTGCTTTATTATCAACTGATTGAAAACCCTCTGTTCTGTTTGGACAGATACCAAATATGCACCATTAGACAAACCGTTTAGTTCAATTGTCAATTCAGACGAATCCTTTACTTTAAGCATTCGAACTTCCTTACCTCCTAAATCCAGGATTTTTATGGTTACATTATTATGATCCCCTAAGTCAAGCTTTATAAAATTATCTGCAGGGTTAGGGTAAATATTAATATTTTCTAAATTATTAATACCAGTGATGGAAGTAAGTACTACATCAACCTCCGTTGAAAAGGTAGAATATTCCCTAAAGTCGACTTCAGCTTTATATTTTCCACTCACTTCAGGTATCAAATAGTTTACATATGTCTTTCCTATAAATTCGCCATCGAGATACCACCTGTAATCATCTCCAAATGGAACAAATAATGTGTCATTCAAATAAATTAATGGAGCTTCTGGTTTATCATAAATTTGGTGCAGCTCCATTCTCCCGTTGAAAGGCTGAATTACAGTTTTTAGAATTTTATTTTCATATACATCAACTACTGCAATTTTATATGGATTTATAGTGTCATTTGAGAGGTAAGGTATTATATAAGTGCTGTCAGCATGATTATAAACTGTCATCTGCTTATTTAAATGACTGTCATAATCCATGATTCTAGAGAGCTTACTCATTGTTCCTGAACATTTATCTAGAATACCAAAAACACCATTTCTATGGCCCAATATATCTCCTGAAAAATAATTAGTAACTAAACCTCCTGGTACATAAAATACACCATTACTTTCTTCTACTCTGGGTGAGCAGGATATTTCCCCGAAATCTGCATTAATACTTAGAAAATAAGGGTCGCCTGAAGTACCGTTTTTGTAATCCACATAAAAGTATTCATATAAGTGTGGCACAAAAGTTCTCTTCTGTCCGTAAATGGATGAATTTCCATTTTCTATTTTTTTTATAGTATCTGATTTAAAGGTCAATAAATCCAAAGAATATAGTGTACCATTTTTTTCATAAATAAGTCTATTCCGTATAAAATCATATTCAATTTCATCAACAACTATTAAATGCGATTGAACCGATAAGTCCACTAAATCAATTATATGAAAATTACCATAATGGCCTTCAAGGATTCCACCATAGAAATATTTTCCATTATCTGTCAATAGCTGCTTTAAATTTTAAATTTCTAGGTGGAATGTCAGTGAAAGTAATTAAAGTATCATAGGAATTTTCAGCTAGATTCATTGAAACAAAATTATCACCTACAAAGCCATAAATATTTTGGGAACTAATTTCTTGTGATTTGAATACACAAATTGTTATAAAGCAAAAAAGGTACAGATTTTTCATAATTTACAGCTTTTAGTAAATGTATGTCATTTATGGAAATTATAGAATATTTTACTTAAAAAAAAGATCAATATTAGAAACAAACGATCACCTGAAATAAAATATCCAACTAACAATGAGAATATTAATCTTTCTTTTGCTAATTATCTCCATATCTTCTGTGTTTAGTCAGGGCGAATTTGTCCCGGATAAAAAAACAGGCAAGCTCACTTTTCATAAGGAGTGGAATCAATATGACAAAAAATTGAGTGTAGATTCTGTAATCAATCAGGATTCCAGAAAATGGCTGATCGCAGATGGAGGAAAGTGGGGGCTGTTTTATTCCGACCTTGGTTTAATTTTACCTGCTGCATATGACACGATTATCATTTTTGATGAATTTCATTATGGGGTTTTGGAAGATGGGAAATGGTCATTGTTCGATTCTGAATGAGAAATGGGGCCATTTATTTTTGATAATTTAGTGAGTTATTATCATGGAGAAGCATATGTGAAATTTAATGGAGAGTGGGGATATTATGAAAAAGGTACATTCAGGAAAGAGCATGTTTACTTGTCCGAACCTGATGAAAAGCCCCTAATAATGGATGTTGATTATCCTGACAAATTACTTACTAGCCGGGAAGAAATCGAACTCCTTTCGAAAAACTTAAAATATCCTGCAGAAGCAAGAGAAAATGGGATTCAAGGCAAAGTAGTATTGAAGATATTCATCTCAGAGAATGGTAATTTAGATGATTATGAAATTCATGAATCTGTGCATGAGTCCATAGATACTGAAGTGATGAGGGTATTAAATGAACATTTCTATTTATGGAAACCAGGAAGACAATCCGGACAAGCTGTGCCGACTTCTCACCTTTTTCCTTGTCGCTTTATATTGCCAAAATAGAATATCATAGACCTCTTTGGTTTTCAAATTCAATTTCAACTTCATATTTATGAATTATCCCCAAAGTGTTATCTTTTTAAGGATTTTCTTTTCTCAGAGGCCTATAATACTTCAAACTTAGTATGATAATTCAGCATGGATAAACCAAAATAGTCTTTCCGGGCTTAGAGAGATATCTCACCAATTTATTACTCAATTCAATTGCAAACTATCCACCGGAATTTTTGTCTTTGCATCCCAGAAAGCTGACACATTCACGATCTTCCATCCATCATCCTCCTTTTCCATGATGCGTGATTCCTGACTAATCTTATAGAATTCGTTTTTCTCATCCGCATTATATTGCTTCCAAAGTAAATAAGCAGTCGTTTCATTGAAAAACTTTACAAGTGGTTTTTCTTTTTTCACCACAGGATGAATTACGACCTCCCCGTTCTTATAATACTTTTCTATCCAGCCTTTTCCCTGAACATTGATACTATCCCAGCCTATTGCAGCACCAAAAGTTCCATCCTCATTATTCCAGGCCTGCATAGCATAATCTGCATGACTCCAGTTAGCAGCCCAGCATTCGTAATTACCCTTGAAAAAGCAGTCAGTTTCATTTTCAATTACTTTCAGGATAGCTTCTGTTTCCAATGCTTCATCAAAAGTCTGTACCGGATCTTCTTTAACCGTTTTTGTAACTGAGGTTTCACAAGCACTTAACAGGCAAAATATAGCCACAAAAAGAATGTAGAGCTTTGACATAGTGATTCGTTTTAATTGTTTGAATGGGAATGAGAGCTTCGGTAAAATTTAAAAACAATCTGTCTTTTGAAATGGAAATGTAATACAATCAATGATTATATTCTTCAGCGGATCCCAATATTTATAAAATATATTTTCAGGTTTGAAGTACTGCGGGAATGAGTTACAAAGCAAATACTGTAAATGAAAGAATATTCATCCGGTATTGGCATATTTTTAATCTGTATTACTTCATCAATGCAGGTCGCTGAGTTATTTCATGGTAACAAATCCTGTTGATTGCGTAGTAATGAAAAACGACACTCTTCCTTGTTTTATTCTTGTTTGTATGAGGCTCTCCCCCATGAAATAAATTGGCATGCCAGATAAACAAATCTCCTTTTTTAGCTGTAAAAATCTGTTTCCCCATAGGGTTCTCCTTTAGCTTCTGTTCTATCATGTTTTCATAAGCCGAATAATCCTTTGATCCGATCATCCATGCATTTCCAACATTATCATAATCTGAGTTTAAATAATATGGCAATTTATGGCTGCCAGGATAATAGTGCAGAGGGCCATTGTCCAAATCTATGTCATCCAGTGCTATCCAAACACCCAATAATCCTCCCAGCGGATAAGTAGTCATATGGATGCTGTCTGAATGGGTCTTCTGTTCACTCCCCACGATGAAATTGATGCTTTGAAATAAATGCATCTCATCCTGTATCAATGCATTCAATAATTCCAGCAGCTTTTTGTCCTCACCAATCCCTTTCAATAGCTGAGATTTGTGAATGGCAAACATGATCTTGTTTTTGTATTTAAATGTCAGTTCAGAATTCTTCAGCAACTTGTCTATCTCAGCATTTATTGCATTCGCCTGATCTCCTGAAACATAGTTTTTTAAAACGGCATACCCGTTAGAATCAAAATCCCGGAGACTTGATTTGGAAGTTTCATTGAGTTCATTGTAAAGAGCTGTAGATTCCAGTGCCGGTAGAGATTGACTATCAATTATCTTTGAGGCATCTGTCTTCTCAAAATCCTTACTTGAAACCGGTGAAAAATAAAATTTCTTTAGTCCCAATTTTCTGTACAGCCGGACATTATGCTTCAAACTATTCCTATGAAACAAGTTATAAAGAATGTAAGTCAGTTTGATTCTTCTGATTAATCCAATCATATTAGAAGGCATTACTTGATATTAATTCAAACTTATAGCGGGATGCACATGATTCATTTTTTCAAGTGAGATCAAAGATTACGATTTTTATTCAAAAGTAATATCAGAGACAAGTTCCTGTTATAGATTATTGGACAATTCATTAAGAATTATTGAACTGAAGATATTTCATTCAGGCAAGGACTCTTTAAATAGTTTCAATTGTTTAGTATATTTTCTCTTCCAGATAATTATTAATGGAGTATAAAGATTGTACGCCACCCCCCCCACTAAAGAAGCCCAGATAAATGAAAATTGATAGAGGATAAATGTTAGCGCAATTGAAATAAGAGGCACGGTAAACATAATCAGAAGTCTTTTTTTCTGATTGATGGTATAAAATATTTCATACTCGCTCAGACACAAAGTCTCTCTGATTTTATAAGCCTGATAGTAGAATAAATAAATGACAAAATATATTGCAAAAGCAAAAAAACCATAATAAATCATAAGATGTGGAACCTGATCAAACTGGATGCTTACATCAATATCAGTCTGAAAGAAAAAATTAGTCAAAAACATAGTTAAAAAACGCAAAGGATATACATAAAAAATGATCAGGGCTATAAAGAGGAGATTGATGACCCCCAGTTTAAAATTATTCAATGTGTAGATTTCTGAAAACCTGAGATGCTCATTCCAGATTAAAATGATGATAGAAATACTAATTAAAAAGGCGGGCAATGTTTTTGTGAAAGTCAACAAATTGTCAAAGGAATTGGGATTGGACAAATTGAAAATTAGTAAGGTAATGGCAATACCAAAAACTGCATCTGTTAAATTGTCCAGTCTTGATGCATTGATACCCCGGTAATGAATATTAGGATCTCTGTGCTGATTAATATTGAATTCTTTTCTCATGATTCTGAGTTTCGTAAAGATGGAGTGGCAATTACGATTACAATATAAATCACTGAATTGGATTCTACCAACAGAATGCATTGAATCAAAACAAATCCTTTACAGAAAGCTGTTAATTCTACGAAAAAATCAGTTGATGAGGTAGCTGGTGAATGTCCTTCTACTTGAAAATTCATTTCGCTACCTCAAAAACTGAAGAATATAGTAAAACTATCAATTCCACATAGTACCCACTAATCCCAGCACGATACCCATCCAGAGTCCTATTACAAAAACAATGAAGCTGAATATATTGGCCAGCAATCTCATCCACTCTGCCCGGTATCTCATCAGACTGGTGAAATGAAAGAATGCAGCTCCCGCAGCACCAGATAAAGGGGTAATAATAAGGGGTCTGACTCTCCAGTATTTCGGCCAGTCGGGACTTGGATGATCTACCCCGAATACGAATAGGGAAATCAAACCAAGGCCAATCAAAGTCCCAAGCAGCATTCTGAATAAAAGTAATTTTGTGAAAATTGGACGTTGGGTTAAATTTTGATTTGTTGTCATGACGTTTTTAGTTATGAATGATGAATGATGAATGATGATTTATAAGAGATAAGAGTTAAGAGATAAGGGATAAGGGATAAGGGATAAGAGATAAGATAATGGTTAACAGGTTGTAATGTGTGATGAGTAATCAGTAATGATGAGATGAACATGCAGTGATGAGTTATGAGTTATGAATTATGAATGATGAGTGATGAATTGTAAGAGATAAGAGCTAAGAGATAAGAGATAAGAGATAAGATAAGAGATAAGATGAACAGCCAGGGAAGTGATTGTAATGCAGCGGACGCAATACCTAGCGTCTGGTCTTTACACAAACATCTTGTAGAATTTGAATGAACTCGATTTATATTAAAAGTACTTTGTTTTACAAAGTTTAAATGCAAAAAAAAAGGAATGAAAATGAGCAAAGCACAAAGCTTCGCTATGGAAAAGTTCTCAGAGAAATATATTTCGTTTGGGATCATTGTATTTATATTTATTTCTGGGATTTGATTAATTTTTCAAGTGCTTTTAGATGTCCGTCGAACGCAATTTTTCCGGCTTTTGTCATAAAATAGGTTGTGTTTGGTTTTCTTCCGATGAATGATTTTTTGACATCAATGAATTGTTCCTTTTCAAGGCCTTTGAGATGAGAGGCCAGATTTCCATCTGTCAGGTCGAGGAATTCTTTCAGGGCATTGAAGTCCAGTGTATCATTGACAGCCAAAGCTGACATGATACCCAGCCTGATTCTGCTTTCAAAAGCCTTATGGAGTCCTTCTATTGATATTTTCACCTTTCGTACTTGTAATGAATATAAATACCATATATAATGTGCAATACCCCAAATCCCAGTGCCCAAAACAGCAGACCATACCCCACAAAATATGAACTGATCAGACCTAGAACGATTTCTATAAGTCCCAGCGTCTGAATCTCTGAATAAGTAAACCTGCCTGCATTATACAGAGCCAGTCCATAAAATATTAAAGTAAACGGAGCTATGAAGCCTATGAATCCTTTTGAAATTAAAATAAGGATCAACACCCCTCCTGCTACCAAAGGCACTCCCAAATTAATCAAAAGTCTTCTGGAAGTTGCATTCCAAAGTCTTTCTGATTTTTTTGTAGCCTTATTTCGGCTCAGGATGATCGCAGTCACCAATGTCAGGACTAAAATAGAAAGTGCCAAAATGATTACTTGCCAAACACCTGCACTAATAGTACCCGCGCTTAAATTGCCATAAATGATTTCATCCGGATTAAAATAAAAAATATCATAAGCAATCCATGCTCCTGCCAATGCATACAATCCTGCCATGATCCCGGCCCATCCTGCCAGAGACAGGAACTTGGAAGATCGCTCCATCATGGTGCGGATCTCGCTTATATCCTGTATGTAATCCTTTTCCTCTTTCATTGAAAGTACTTTTGATTGCAAAGTTAATTTTATTTACCAGAATTCCAATGTCAGCCTAAAAG
Organism: Saprospiraceae bacterium; assembly: GCA_022841345.1. Lineage (GTDB taxonomy): Bacteria > Bacteroidota > Bacteroidia > Chitinophagales > Saprospiraceae > SLDF01. Next base: position 20,781 of record JALHRR010000048.1, on the reverse strand, counting down.
TAATTATTTAATAAGCATGACGACGGGCAATCTCAAAACTCAGTATACAAGAAAAAATTTTGCAGAACTGAGGTAACTATAAAATAATCGGTCTTGCTGCATCTGAACCAGGTTCCTGCAACAAGACCGAATGAATATACTTTTGAGGTATGGTGACCTCTTCTATTTGAATTATGCCAGCACTGCAGATTCTTCCTCAACCTGATGCAAAATTCCTTCGCCATCCTCCGGAAATCCATCTCTATCCTCCATCGCAATCTGAATCGCTTCGTTCAACTTGATTTTTCTTCCTTCATCAATCAACACCTCCAAATGCTCTATTCCAAGACTTTTCAGGTGATCAAGTGTAGCATTGTACATTGTACGGACTATCGGGACAAAGATAGAACTGGGCTTACTATAGAAAGCATCCAGCACTCCTAGGAACATGCAGCCCTTTTGAATTTGCTGTGTGGCCAATGCGATCTGACCAAGACCAAGAATCGAATACACAGGCAATAACTGATCACTTAAGTTTTGAGTACAGACCAAGGCATTCCTAAAGTGTTCTTTTGATTCAGAAAATGATCCTATCTGCAAATACCCAAATCCCAAAAATATATTAGCCATTGCTTCCCATCGGGTCGCCATGCATTCTTTAGCTAAACTTAGACTCTCTTTTGCCCAGTTGATACCTTCAATAGCGAAGCCACTAAAAATCTTATCGGCAGATTTAAATTGATAACAATCCAGTAAAGCCATTTTATAATCTACTGAAGTCGCCATGGAAATAGCTTCCTCCAGAATTTCATCTTTATTTTCACTACGATGCGCATAAACATTCAACAGGGACTGAATCAACATTGCATCCGTCATTAAGTAAGTATTCTTCTTTTCTCTGGATTGAATGAGACACTCTACTGATAGATTCCATGATTTCTCAAATTCACCCAACCTAAAGTAGGCTCTTGATAGCTCCAACTTTGAAAGACAAATAATTTCAAAATTTCTTTCGTGCTGAGAGCTGTTTGCTGCTATTAATTTTTCAAGCCAAAAACGGGAATCGCCTGATCTATTCCTGGTATCCCAATACTCTGCCATAGCCAAAGCTAATCTCAATCCGGCCAATGGTTCATTTGTCACACTCCATTGCAAAGCAGATTCAATATTATTCAGATCATTATCCAGCGTAATATAAGATGTCTCAGCATCTTCGCTTCTCAGCCTGGGCCACACGTTTTCAGCCAGATACAGGTAATACAATAAATGTTTTTTGAATGCCACTTGCTCCAGACCAAATTCTCTCAGCTTTTCCAAACAATAATGTCTGATTGTCTGATAAAAATTCATTCTCAATAAGCCTTGCTGATCAACTGAGGTAAACATCAGGCTTTTGGTCAAAAGGGATTCAGCAGATTCAAGAAATTCAATTTCACTTATATCCTCACGCAGAACATTTACTATATTTTCCGATAAATAAAATCCTTTGCGGGGAAAAGACCAAATATCACCTGAAAACTCAGAGTCAGATCCAACAAAAGATGCTGCTTCCAGAGAGCCTCCTCCGGAGAATACTGACAGCATACTTATAGTCCGTTGCTCTGCTGGTGTTAATAAGGCAAAACTCCAGTCGACCGTCGCTTTCAGCGTTTGATGGCGATCCGGCATGTCATGATTTTCAGCTTTTAGAACATTAAGACTTTTCTTCAATAAATTCAAAATTTGAATGGGTGTCAGAAGTCTTGTTCTTGCTGCTGCCAGCTCAATAGCAAGAGGAATCCCATCCAACAGGAAGCAAATCTCTTTAATAACAAAATAATTTTCTTCATTTAATTCAAAGTTGAATTTGATGTTTTTGCTTCTCTGGATGAATAACTCAACAGCAGTTGGGATTTTAGTAAGTGAATTGAAATCCTGCTCATTGGAAGCAAGTTCCAGTGGTTGCAATGGAAATTCAAACTCACCGGAAATATGGAGTAGTTCCCGGCTAGTCACTAGAATTTGCAAATCCGGACAATGTTGTAATAACTCAGAGACATTGAGTCGTGCTTCGATGAGATGCTCAAAATTGTCCAGCACAAGAAGTACCTTTTTATTCTTAAATAAATCAATGAGCAACTCCATTGATGAACCTTCAGTTTTTGCAGCCGGAAAAGCTTTTCTAAGAATTGCTGCAGGCATATTTTCAGACTGATCTACATTCGCCAGCGGAATGAAGCACACCATACCATATCCGGCACTTTTATATCTGCGGATGACTTCAAGCGCCACACGTGTTTTTCCCATTCCTCCGGTACCGGAAAGTGTCAAAAGCCTTACACTATCATTGTGCAGGAGGCTGAGAATGGATGTGACTACCTTTTCACGTCCGATCATCGGCACAGGGGGAATTGGAAATTCCTCATCGAGCACATCTGATTCCAGAGAGAATCTGTTTTCGACAAGTGATGATTCAAATCTTTCCGTAAATAGAATGGACAAATCATTAATGACCAGAGATTTTAATTCTTCCAGGGTTTTAAATGTTTTGTAGGAAACACCTGATTGTCCAATTTCTCTGATCATTCTTTTCAGCTCTTCAGATCTTTCAGTTGCCGGTTCCTTAATGTACATCAGACGGGGCATATCTGCTGATAATTGGAATTCATCTTCCAGACCAGAAATATTCATATCCGGAGCGACCCATCCATAATTTTGCCAGTAAATTCCAATGAAAATGTGGCTTTGTTGTAAATAAGCAGTGTACAGATCTCTGGGGGTATAAGGTCTGGCACCTAATTCAAACATCACAGGGATGAGGTTCAGGGTAGTAATCGCTTCTTTTACTGCTATACGTTCATCTGCTAATTCCTGCAGCGTTGAACTGACAAATACTCGAAGTCGTTGATCCGGGGTTTTAATCATTGTTTTCATAGGGTAGGGTTCCTATAAGGGTTTGTTAAATAGTGAGTTAAATAGTTTTCATTGTTTGTTAGAGCAACAGTAACCCTGACGAAAATATTTTTATTGTAGTTTGCTTGTTACCAGAAAATTTTAAAAATAATTTTTGTCAATTATCCCCAAAGATGCAGCTGAGGGTCAAACAGTTACACCGTCTTTGAAAAAAATGGAAATATCGGATGAGCTGCATTTATTCATCGACAGAAATCTGAATTTTTTAAAAAAGTGCGAAATATTATTCTCCGGATTGAAGATTAGATGTGTTATCCACATACGATTTTATCCCATTGCAATCTTTGATTCATTAAAATCGAAAGGACTAAAGCAATGTCCTTCAGATTGACATTGATGTCATTTGAAAGTCTGGCATAAGTAAGGGTAACATGAAAACGGTTAAGTAAATTGACTCAATCATTCTTTATCTTATTATAATATACTACACCATCTCTTTCCAGACTTTTTTGTTTTGAATTATCTATCAATTTATAGCTCAACGCTGTGGCGATTTGGAAAGTAAGGTTAGAATCAGTTCGCCCATCATTTACTTCATTCTCTTCCATTACAATCTGAATATCATGACCTATTATACTCTGATATCTTAACTTAAATTTTGAGTAACCGGAATACACTATATCAATATAAAATAGATCGGGAGACTTTCTGAAATAAGCATTCCCATCTATATCTGTTTGAGCATTGGAAATTATTCTTCGTAAACTGTCCATTAATATAACATTGGCAAATATGAGAGGCTCTTCAGACTTGTCCCGAACTTTAATTACCATATTTTCAGAGTTTTTGTTACTCCTGAATTTAATATACTTGTCTGAAAAATAAGTGTAAGGAATTTTCTTTGAATTAAATATTAAAAATGAAATGCTGTCACCTTTTACTACATACTTGCCCCAGGTATTAAATCTTGAATGTTTAGTTTTCTCTTTGTATTTATAAGTAGTTGAATAGACTATAAAATTTGATTCACCTTTATCATCCTGATGCGAATACACAGTTTTACTGCAACTGAAGATTGAAAGAACGAATGAGCAAAAAATCAGCATTTTTAGTCTCTGTTGAAATGTGTTAGTTTCAGACATTTGAAGATTTCATTGAGTAGCAATTAAAGTCGAATTACGGTAGTAAGCACTATTACGCTGTTTAAGTAAAAAAAAATGTCAAAACAGGAATTCACCCATTTTGACATTTAAAATTGAATTAGGTCGAATATCTACTGCGGCTTAAAACTTAGCGATACTGAATTAATACAATATCTAAGTCCGGTCGGCTTTGGTCCATCATCGAAAACATGACCCAAATGGCCATCACAACGGGAACAAAGAACTTCGGTTCTGACCATTCCATACTCTGTGTCAGACTCTTCAGCAACAGCAGTTTTATTGATCGGTTTGAAGAAACTGGGCCAGCCTGTCCCGCTGTCGAATTTTGTCTCTGATGCGAAGAGTTCCTGGCCACAACCGGCACAACAATAAACTCCTTTTGCCTTATGCTTGTCGTATTTTCCACTGAAGGCTCTTTCAGTACCTTTCTTTCTAAGTACATCATATTCCTGCGAATTCAGTTTCTTTTTCCATTCAGTATCTGAGAGATTCACTTTGCCTGCTACAGCAGTTTTACTGGAGACTGTTGCCGAACTTGATTTCTCTTTTTGTGCACATGCCATATTTGTCATGATCATCAGTGAAAAAAGCATTACTACATTTATTATATTTTTCATGTTCTGTGTTTATATATATTCAATAAATCAATCTTGATTTCAGCTTGCAGGTCAAGTTTTTTTAACGGGCTTTATTCTTAGAACGGGTGACATCTCCGAAATTTATTGACTGCTTCTCAAGCAATTAATTTCGGAGCTAACAGCTAGTGAAAAATACTAACTGACAGGTCAAATACACTACATCTTTATGCCTTCTTCCGATTGATTACTTGTCTTTCAAATCGTAAATAGTCATTGGTAAATGGCTCTTTCTCTGTCTGTTTTCGCTTTAACGAGGCTGTTCGGCTGCTCAAGCGGCTGTTTACGATTCAACGCTTAAACGTTTTAACGCTTTAACGAGGCTGTTTGCTTGCTCAGCTGGCTGTTATCGCTTCAACCGATGCCTCCTCCCTTCAAAATTCCTTGTATCTTTCTGTTTAGCCAGTTCCATAATAAATTTCATGGCGCCAACAATGGACAGAAAAACAATATATCCCACCGTCAGTACTAAAAATATCCATTTAAAACTTCCTGCTTCATTTAAGCTCAAACCTGAAATAAGATATGCACTTAATCCTGACAGCACTGCCAGCCCTGCAAAACTATAAATCGAATTCCTGTAATATATCGCAGGCGATGCAGCAGATAAAAACAATACAGAATTGAACATGCTAAAGAGTAAAATAAAGGAACCTGCCAATACCCACGGGAACTTTTGCCCGGCTGAGATCAGTCCTGTATATCCCAATAAAGTACTCAATAAAACAACAATAATGAAAGATACGTAGATCGTGATCGCCTGGATTGGGGGCGAAGGTGAAGGATTGAAATATCTCGCAAAAATGCCTTGCATACTAAGTTTTGGACTAAACAGCGAAAAGGTCAAAAAGATTAGAATTTATATTACTCTTAATGATACAATCACATGTCTGCTAACGCTGCATACAAATCATATTCTGTCGCATCCGTGATAGTAGCCATTATAAAATCTCCGGTTCTCAAATAATGGGTTTCACAATTGACAAATACCTCATTGTCCACTTCAGGAGAATCATATTCTGAGCGGCCCACAAAATATTCTCCTTCCTTTCGGTCAATCAGAATCTTCAGCGTTTTTCCGATTTTCTCCTGATTCTTTTCCAACGAAATGGTTCTTTGAATTTCCATCAATGTATTAGCCCTGTACTCTTTGGTTTCTGCCGGAACATCATCTTCCATTTCATATCCATAAGTACTTTCTTCATGAGAATACTGGAAAACACCTAATCTCTCAAATCGCATTTCTCTTACAAAATCACACATATCATTGAAGTCTTCCTCAGACTCACCGGGAAATCCTACCAGCATAGTTGTGCGAATGGCAATGTCCGGCACGATAGCTCTTGCAGTGTTAATTAACTCTGCCTGATATTCACGGGTTGTCTGACGACGCATAGCTTTGAGCATGTTATTGGAAGCGTGCTGCAATGGCATATCCAGGTAGTTGCATATTTTATCATTTCGCTTGATAGCGTCGAAAATCTCAAGTGGAAATTTGCTCGGATAAGCATAGTGCAGTCTGATCCATTGAATACCGTCCACTTCATTCAAAGCATCCATCAATTCAGGAAGTGCTCTTTTTTTATATAGATCAAGACCATAGTATGTCAATTCCTGAGCAATAAGGATTAATTCTCTGACTCCCTGTGCCGCTAAAAATTTGGCTTCCTGAACTAGTGATTCCATTGTTCTGGAAACATGAGGGCCACGCATCAGCGGAATAGCACAAAATGAACAAGTACGGTTACAACCTTCGGAAATTTTCAAATAAGCAAAATGTTGAGGAGTAGTTATCATCCGCTCTCCTATCAGTTCATGCCTGTAATCTGCTTCAAATCTGGCCAGCAAAGCCGGCATATCCATGGTGCCAAAATATCCGTCAACTTCCGGAATCTCTTCTTCCAGCTGATCTTTGTAGCGCTGAGACAGGCATCCAGTGACAAATAAGCGCTCTATTTCTCCGGAGTTCTTTTTGTCCGCATAATGCAGGATGGTATTGATAGATTCTTCTTTAGCCAGATCTATAAAGCCACAAGTATTAACAATGATTACATCAGCATCAGTTTCACCATCAATATGTGTCACATTTATTTCATTGTGAGCCAGTTGAGTGATGAGATTCTCACTATCCACAAGATTTTTGGAACAACCTAAAGTGACCACATTCACTTTAAAATTGTTTTGTGTTTTAGTCTTCAAGTACTATAATTTTGCTGCAAAGATACAGTGAGCTGATGGAAAAACTATTTTAATTGTTGTTACAGGCGTTGGAATGCTTTTCAATATGAATATTGAAACTTGCGCAATCAAGTTTCAATATATCAAAAAAGATCTTTGAATCATGGAAATGTACAGAAATTAAATGAATTAACTCCGGAAGGTTCATGAATGCAAATGTTTGATATAGAAATAGTTACCAGATACCATGAACAATCGATTACATAAATTGAAAACAATCAGGATTGAAATGATGTCTATTAAATGTTAAATTGCGTTCTATAATATAATTAGATAAAGAAGTATAAACCACTGGTAGAAAATGAACTATATCAACAAGTTGCTGCTAACGATCTTGCTCATAGGTGCTGGTAAATTATCAGCACAAATTGGTATCCGATTACATCATCAGTCTTTAAATGCGCGTTCCTGGGAAGCACTGGCAGATATGTCACCTAATGATCCAGCTTACTCTTCTTCAGTATTTGGAGTGGGTTTGGATTATTGGTTTCGGCTTGAAAACTATAGAGTAGAATTTTTTCCTGAAATCGGATACACCACGCATACAGCCTTTAAGCAGTCTTCACAAAATCTGACATATTCCAGCTATTATGCAAGAGTAAATACTCACTTCTATGTCCTGGATTTTGAAGCAGATTGCAAATGTCCCACATTCTCCAATCAATCTCCCTGGTTTAGTAAAGGTTTCTTCCTGATGGCTGTTGCAGGCGCAGCTATGCAAAATTACCCTTCATCCATACCTTTTCCTGACGGGAGTTCACAAATTATATTTCAGGCAGGGCTGGGCGCAGGAATTGATATAGGAATAATTGATCTGATTACATTGACTCCTTATGTATCTTATCTGTATCATATTACGCCGCATTGGGAAGGATTAGCCTCTTCTTTGCAGATTGAAACAGAAAGTGCAAGAGAAAAAAGTACTATGACTTCTGTGCAGGCGGGATTGAGGGTGGGGTTTAGGTTTTAGGAAAAAGGGAAAAGGAAAAAGGAAAAAGGGAAAAGGAAAAAGGAAAAAGATACAAGGAAAAAGGAATCCGAAGGATCGCGTAGTAGAGCGAAGCGGCACCTCGCGAATAGGGAAAAGATAGAAAGTTGAAAAAGAGTTGAAAATTAAGCTCTTATGTATCGAAAAACAGGCAAATAGTTAATATTTTAGATGTTTTTAAGTAACTTTAAAAACGACATCAATGAAATACCTGAGCATTTTACTTTGCTGCACATTATGCTTCGGATTTAGGCACACAAGCCAGGATCTGTCCTTTCTATACCAATCCTGGAGTTTGATGCAATTAAAATATGATAAGGGTGGCTACATTTCAACTTACAAGTCATCGAAGGAAATTGGTAATTATTACGGTTTTACATTTAGAAAGGATGGAACATTAGCTGTTTCCCGCGGTGTAAGTGTATATCCGGAAAGCATTCAACAAACTTATGAAGTAGTTGAAGGCAAGTGGAAAATTAGTGAAGATTCAATTATTGAAGTTTCATATTCCAGTAATGGTTATTCATACCATCACGCATATTTTTTGAAACAATTAAATGCGTTTGAATTAGTTTTGCAAAAGCTGGAATAATTTTTCAAAATCAGATATATACAACAGCGTGAATAAGTGTAGAGTAAATAGAATCAACAGATTTTGTAAAATATCACTTTAGCAATTGGCCTTTATATTTAACTTATGTCTTTTTTGTATTGCGTCAATTTTTGAAGAACTTCCACATCGGCTTTGTCTTTTAAGCGTCCAGTGTTAATTTTTGAGAGAATTATCTTCTGGTATTTCCATGACCTATATTGTATTTAGAATCCATCCCCATAAAATTATGGCCACATTTATCTCATTAAAGGAAATCTTATAATCTAAAGCCTCTCTGACTTATAAAATGCCAGCCAATAATACCAGCACACACTGCCACATTAATGGAATGCTTCGTTCCGAATTGCGGGATTTCAATAGCCATATCTGAATGCTCCAGGAATACATCACTCACACCTTCTACTTCATTACCCAGTACAAATGCATACTTACTGTCTTTTATAGCACTGAAAGATTGTAAAGGTATTGACTGATCTGTCTGCTCCAGACAAACAATAGTGTACCCCTCTCCTTTCAGATATTGTATTGCCTCCGGTGTATCCTGAAAATGCTTCCAGGCAACAGTAGAAGATGCACCAAGCGAGGTCTTTAATATTTCTTTATGAGGTGGAGTTGCCGTGAATCCACATAAGATCAATCCTTCAGCTGCAAATGCATCGGCAGTGCGGAATACCGATCCTACATTCAAAGCTGATCTGATATTATCCAATACCAAAACAAAGGGAAATTTCTCAGAATTCAGGAAATCCTCAGGTTCCAGCCGCTGTAGTTCTGACATGGAAAGTTTATTAATCATTCTGTTCTTTTGTATAAAATAACCTTAATTCTATTCCGCTCTGTGTAATAAATTGCTTCGAAATCTGACTTTAATCTATCCAGCTCTTCATCACTAAAGTCATTCATCACATTGGAATACAGGATGTAAGCATCAGTATCCGGACTTCTGGATTTCATGGTCCTGGTATCATCTCCCAACCAAATATGGTATTCGCTGTTAATTGCAGGAAATGCAGTGCCAATGCTTTCCCTATTAATTCCGGCATCCTCAGCATGCTTAACACAATTATCAACCAGTTTTTGATATGGAACATGCGCAAGTGTAACATCCCAACCCTGGGAGATTCTATCCGGATAAACCCATAAATGAGCACTAACATTTACTGCAATCATTCCTATTGAAGCCCAAAGAATTTGTTTGTAACCGGAGAAATCAAGCAGCGTCTTTACTGCCATAAAATTGAATATCATCATGATAGGCCATACGTACCGGTGTGCATTTAAGCCGGCATAAATAAGGAAACTGGGCAACAGGAAAATACACATTATCCCCAGGAATATCAACAATTCCTGCTGTGAAATCCTCCATTTTTTTCCAAAATAAACACCAGAAATAAGAACAAAACCTAACAGGACAATTCTTCCAAAATCCGCCATTCTCCAACCCAGGATGAGTATATTCTTCAGGAACCCCTGAACATCCACTCTTTCAAAACAAGGTGCCCATGGTGAATCAGCATGATATCCTATCCAGCCTTTCTCCGAGTAATGCCATATATTGAATATTAAAAACAAAAGGGCTCCCGGAAAATATGGTAAAACAGATTTAAATATCGCGGGAAAATTCCACCCCGAATGGCGAATGATTCTCATACATTCAACTGTCATACAAGCTGCCAACAACATCGCCCCTCTGCTGCTGACAGCAGCCAGCAACAGAGCACCTATTAGCACCGGGAGTGTATTTTTCCGAAACACCAAAATCAATAAGAATCCGGCCATAAGGATGATATCCGGAGACATAATAGCAGATTGCGCCCATAAGTAAGGATCTGACAGTAAAAACACACTGAGGGGTAAAATAAGGAGTGAATCTTTGCTGTGTATCTGTACATATCTCAAGCAACATGCGAGAATGCAAAAGATAAAAGGTAAAAATGCAGTGTGAGATACGCTCAATGTCCTGCCAAATAGTTCCCAGCACATTGCGAGATAATAACCAACAAATGGCGGGTGCCCACTGTCTATGTTGTCGGGAAGCAATCCAAATTGTAGTTGATTCTCAAAGAAAAAAGAAGCGTGTTTACTGCTCAGTTGAATGGAATCCCAAAAAAAAGGCATATCCCGGACTATCCAAAAATGGAGGATTGCAATGAAGCCGGATAAAAGGTATATGGTCGATGCTTTGGTTAGCGACAAAATCCGATGTATTTTTCAGCGGCTAAAATACAAAATCAAAACTTTGCACCATTGCATATGTCTTCAGGAAACACGCAACTAAATAAACATCTGGGCTTTTTCCTGAAAGCAATAGCCACATACGTAGCATTATTACTCATGTTGGGTTATCAATTTGGTATCAATGACATGGTGGAAGGCCTGGCATATGCAAGTAAAATCAATAATCCTGAGCTTTACACAAAAGATTTATATATCCAGACAATCTCAAGCCATTGGATAAATGAGAGAATTGGATTTGTGCTTTTGCTGGTCCTGGGATTGAAATGGATCACAACCTGGTCCCTGATTTTGCATTTTTTGGCTTCGTTTTCTCTGATCTGTGGAATTTATAAAGTTGCGGCGATCTACATTCCAAGCAGATTCTACAGATGGATGGCTGTGTTTTTTACTTTGATTCTCATGCAGCAATTCAGCCTTGGTGGAAATGAGCTCTATTACAATTATCTGGTTCCCAGTCTGGCGGCCAAGTCTATTGCTATCTGGGTGGTGTTCTTTTGTCTGAAAAGAAAATGGTGGATTGCCTTTGCCCTGATAAATCCTGTTGTATTTTTCCAACCGCTTGTTGGAGCTCAGATGGGACTTATTGCAGGAATCCTCTTAATTGCGGACGATGTCAGAGAAAGAAAACTTCATATTAAATCATATTTTATTGGCTTTTTGATGTCCCTTCCGGCATTAATTTGGCTGACTCTGCTCTTCAAATACCACAATCAGGAAAATGTCAGCACTGTGGTCAACTATCTGGATTTAATCCGTCTCAGGATGCCACATCACTATTTACCGGAATGGTTCAGCTGGCAATCTTATGTCGTTACAGGAGTCATATCCTTCATGTCAATGATCTGGTTTTGGAAGCATGACCGGAGAGTCTTTCATTTAATTGCCTGGATTCTGGTAGGATGCGGGTTGTATGGTATCGCCATTCGCGCGGGGCATGAATGGCCTGTACAGACTCAATGGTTCAAAAGTACGATCTGGATAGAGATGTTTGCAGTGATCAGCTTTCTTGCCTGGTTGAACCGCAGATTGGTTATTAAAGTCAAAATGCTGTATTTCTTCGGAATTTTGTTAATAATGCTTACAGGATTATGGTATCTGGATGTTCCTCCATTTAAGGAAAAATCCTATGATTTTGGTGATCGATGGACTAATTATCCCGCAGTAGATATTGCACTAGCCTGTGAAAAACTCACTCCTTTAAATGCCGTATTTATCATCCCTCCGGAAAACAACAGTTTCCGATATGCATCCCAGAGAAGCGTGTATGTAGATTTCAAAAGTATTGCGCATCAAAAGTCCTACCTGAATGAATGGTATAAAAGAGTAAGGCAGATCTATGGGCTTCGCGCCGGCGGACAATCCGGAGGCTTCAGAGTCATTCCACAAGCCATCTATGATTATTCCAATCTGTCTACAGAGCAAGTCAAAATGCTTCGGGCGTATGGCGTTACTCATATGCTGACATATGCCAGTCACAATCTGGATTTACCGATCGTGATAAAGAATGAGTCTTTTAAAGTGTATTCGATCAATCCTGTCAGAGCTACTTTCTAAACTGCATCGCCGCCTGAATAAAGGATACAAAAACCGGATGAGCATGCTCCACAGTACTTTTCAATTCAGGATGAAATTGTACTCCTATGAAAAATGGATGATCCTGTAATTCAATGATTTCCACGAGATCCAGTTCTGTATTATGTCCGGAAGCAATGAAACCAGCTTCTTCGAATTGCTTAAGATATTTATTGTTGAACTCGTATCTGTGGCGGTGTCGCTCACTTATTTTTTCTTTACCATAGATTTTTATCGCCTTACTGCCCTTTTTAAGCTTACACGGATAAGCTCCCAATCGCATTGTACCACCCAGATTAACAACTTTCTTCTGATCTTCCATCATGGAAATCACAGGATGAGGGGTCTCCATATCCACTTCTGTAGAAGATGCGCCTTTCAGATTCAATACATTTTGAGCAAACTCTACCACAGCACATTGCATACCCAGACAAATTCCAAAAAATGGGATTTTATTTTCTCTGGCATATTTGATAGCTATCAATTTCCCTTCGATTCCTCTTTTACCAAATCCGGGAGCGACCAAAATACCATCTAAATCAGAAAATAGAGAAGCTGCATCTTCATGGCTCTCAATTCGTTCGGAATGAATTGTAATGACTTTTACTTCACATTCATTGGTAGCACCGGCGTGTACAAAAGATTCATTGATAGATTTATAAGCATCCGCCAACTCTATATATTTCCCAACAAGTCCAATCCTAACTTCATGAAGTGGATTCTTTAATTTGCCCAGAAAGCTCTTCCATTCAGTCAAATCAGGTTTCACTGAAGTTTTCATTTTCAGTTTATTCAAAACAGTAGCATGCAGCTTTTCCTTCAACATTAAGAGCGGCACATCATAAATGGTATCAGCGTCTATGGCTTCTATGACAGAATCAATATGGACATTTGAAAACAGTGCCAGCTTCTGTCTGATTTCCTGAGATATCGGATACTCCGTTCTGCAAACTAATATATCCGGCTGTATTCCTGAATTCTGAAGTTCTTTTACTGAGTGTTGAGTAGGCTTGGTTTTTAATTCCTTGGCTGCCTTCAGATAAGGTATCAGAGTAAGGTGTATGACCAGGCAATCCTGGGGCCCCCTCTCCCACCGCAATTGTCTGAGTGCTTCCAAATATGGCAGTGATTCAATATCACCTACAGTGCCACCTAATTCTGTTATCACAAAATCAAAATTTCCTGTCTGATCCAATAGCAGCATCCTTCTTTTAATCTCATCAGTGATATGAGGTACCACCTGAACCGTTTTTCCTAAATAATCTCCTGCTCTTTCTTTATTAATTACTGTCTGATACACTTTACCTGTAGTCACATTATTTGCCTGAGAGGTGGGTACACCCAGAAATCTTTCATAATGACCAAGGTCAAGATCTGTTTCCGCTCCATCATCTGTTACATAGCATTCACCATGCTCATATGGATTGAGAGTGCCGGGATCGACATTTATATAAGGATCAAACTTTTGAATCGTGACGGAAAAGCCCTGAGACTGGAGAAGCTTGGCAAGCGAGGCAGATATAATACCCTTTCCTAAAGAAGAGGTCACCCCTCCCGTAACAAAGATCAACTTGGACATAAAATGATTTTGAATGATGTATTGTCGTTACGGGCTGTAAAGTTAGACATATTTACACAGAGACTACACAATAATTCATTATTAATAATTTCACATTGCATTAATATTTCATTGACAGTAACTTACGCAGTTGAAAAAAAGATAAATGTTGAAAAAATGCAAAAGTTTACAATAAGATAATATTGGATTAAACATGAGTTTACATGACGGGAGTTTCTTTGCAGCAAATTAGAAAAAAATGAGATTCTTCTCTTGTATTGTATTTGTTGTGTTCTCCAGTCTTGTGTCTGCTGATTTAAATGCTCAGGGGGGCACTATATCAGGAATCATTATTGATAAGGAAACACAGGAAACCGTCATCGGTGCGAATGTATCAGTTGTAGGAACAGCATTAGGAGCAACAACTGATTTAGATGGATATTTTGTAATCAGAAATCTTAAACCCGGTACCTATCAGATTGAAGTTACGAGTCTTGGATTCGAAACAATAAATATTTCTGATGTCAACGTGACGGATGGCAAAACGACAGAACTCAATGTAAGCATGGGTACAAGCTCTCTCCTTCTTAATGAAGTGCAAATAGTAGAATATAGAGTATCAAATACAGAAGCTGCAGTTTTGCTCGAAGTAAAACAAGCAAAACAAGTTGTCAGCGCTATTTCCAGTCAACAAATTGCAAAATCACAGGATAATAATGCTGCACAGGTGATGCAGCGTGTACCGGGAGTGACCATTGTAGAGAACAGATTTGTGATGATTCGCGGATTGAGTGAGCGGTACAATAATGTCATGATCAATAATGTAGTGGCTCCGAGTACTGAAGTTGATAAGCGTACTTTTTCTTTTGACCTGATCTCAAGTAATTCCCTTGACAGAATGCTGGTATTCAAATCAGGATCCGCAGAATTGCCAGGTGACTTCTCCGGTGGAGTTATTAAATTATTTACTATTGACGGTGTAGATAAACCATATACTAAAATCAGTATTGGAACAGGTATCCGTTCGGGTACTACATTCCAGCCATATTTTCAAAGCCAGGGATCAGGAACTGATTTCCTCGGATTTGATAATGGATTCCGTAAATTACCATCTACATTTCCATCCAGCAGACAACTTCAGGAGTCAAACCGTAATTCACAAATCAGAGTGGATGCTGCCAATAGTCTTCCAAACAACTTTAATCCAACAGAAAGCACTGCTCTTCCCGATATCTCTATCGGATTTGCAATGGGAAGAAATTTTGAATTGAATAATGATAAGAAACTCACAATGATCAATGTCGTATCCTATTCAAGGAATACACAATATTATTTGAGAGATTTCAACAGATATCTTGAATGGGAAGATAAGAGCATTCCGATTTTAAGCCGATTTGAATTTGAAGATGATACTTATCAGCAAGATACGAGACTTAGCATTCTTTCAAACTGGACTTTAAGATTGAATGATAAAAGCAAAATCAAATTTAAAAATCTCTTCAATCAAATTGGTGAAAACGAAACTATCATTAGAAATGGATTTGATTATATACAAAGACCTAATGATGATCTGAGAAATTATCTTCTGGGTTACAGAAGCAGAACGATATATTCAGGACAACTTGAAGGATCACATGACCTGAATGAGAATAATAATCTCATGTGGGTACTGGGTGGAAGCATGTTGAATGAAAAAGAGCCGGATTTGCGAAGATTCAGAACATTCAGACCACAGAATAATGCTGAGACTGAAAACTACACCATGCAATTACCTCCTTCATCCAATCTATTTGAAACGGGGCGTTACTTTGGTGATTTGATGGAATTCACTGTCAATCAGGGAATGGACTGGAAAAATAAATGGAATAAAATATCTGAAAAAGGTATCGATTTCAAAGCAGGATATTATGTTGATTACAGAAACAGAGAATTTAGCTCCAGATATATATCTTATTTGTACCCGGGTTTCTTTAATTCCGATACACTTCAAAGATTGAACAAACTGCCATTAACAGAGATATTCTCACCTGATAACATAAGGACTGTAGATGGATTTACCATTGAAGAAGGCACAAGACCTATTGATTCTTATAGTGCTTCGAACTTATTGAGTTCAGCTTATGCAAGTGCTGAAATTCCACTTAATGATCTTACAATCATAGCAGGCTTCCGCGGAGAATATAATATTCAGACAATGGATAGCCGCGATGATGCTTCCATTATACGGGTAGACAATGCCATATTTTCACCTTTACCGTTTCTTAATTTGAGTTATAATTTTACTTCTTCCTCAATTCTGAGATTAGGATATGGTCGCACAGTTAACAGACCGGAATTCAGAGAATTGGCACCGTTCTTATTTTATGACTATAAACTGGAAGCTGCCCGAGTTGGCAACCCTGATTTAAGAACTGCCACAATTGACAATTTAGATCTTCGATATGAATTTTATCCAAGGAGTGGTGAAATCATTTCGATAGCTGCGTTCTACAAAAACTTCGATGATCCAATTGAAAACAAAACAATCATCTCTACTGAGCAACCATCATTTACATATATAAATGCAGATTTTGCCAGGAATTATGGAATTGAAATTGAATTAAGAAAATCATTACGTGGTGCAACAAACAGCCCATTTTTGGATCAGTTTTCCTTTAATGTAAATGCTTCATTTATCAGATCTGAAGTAGATCTGGGTTCTTCAGCGGTAGTACAGGACAGAATCAGACCGCTACAAGGTCAGTCACCTTATATTGTAAATGCCGCCATTTACTATGAAGACCTGGAATCAGGACTTTCCATCAGCGGTATTTATAATATTTTCGGTACAAGAATATTCTCTGTAGGTGATGTCCTCTTCCCTACCATTTATGAATTGCCGAGAAACAGTGTTGATCTTTCAATCACTAAAAAAATCGGAACCCATATGTCTATAAAATTAGGGGTTCAGGATCTTCTCAATGCCCGATTCAGATTCTATCAGGATTCAAACAGAAATGGCGAAATAGATAGTCTGGATCACGCAATTTTTACTTTCAAACGAGGTCAATTAGTGAATCTGACATTCACATATGATTTATACAAATAATTAATTCAAATTCAAATTAACTTATGAAGAACTTACTAAGCTTGCTATTAATTGCCATACTGGCATTTACGACCGGATGTAAAAAAGATCCCGATCCAATTGACAATGACAGCGATTTCATTGAACTAAAAGGAGATTTGTCTTCTCAAACATTAACTGCTAACAACAAATACTTATTAGTTGGTCAGGTATTCGTACGTAACAACCAAACTTTGACAATTGAAGCTGGAACGGTTGTATTTGGTGACAAAAGGACAAAAGGTACTCTTGTGATTGATAGAGGAGGCAAACTAATTGCAAATGGTACAGTTGATAAGCCAATTGTTTTTACTTCTGCCCTGGAAGAAGGTATTCGTGACAGAGGAGACTGGGGAGGTCTGGTGATTCTGGGAAATGCAAATTGCAATCAAAATCAACCTGCAATCGAAGGTATCAGTCCAGCTGTTAATTTTGGAACATTCCAAAATACTGCAAATGACAACGAAAGTTCAGGATCTCTTAAATATGTCAGAGTAGAATTTGCAGGTATTGAATTGACACCAAATAATGAAACAAATTCCATTACAATGGGAGGAGTTGGAAGAGGTACTGTTATGGAAAACCTAATGGTATCATTCGGTGGTGACGATGGATATGAGTGGTTTGGTGGTACTGTAAATGCTAAATATATAATATCACATGCTACCTGGGATGACGATTTCGATGTTGACTATGGATATTCAGGAAATGTACAGTTTGGTCTAGCTATTAGATACCCGGGTTTTGCTGATCAGTCTCAATCAAATGGTTTTGAATGTGATAACGGTCCAAATGACAACGATGTGGAACCATACACAACTGGTACATTCTCAAATATTACTATAGTTGGACCAATAAAAACCGGTACTTCCACAAGCAATGCAAACTACGGACATAGTATTGACCTTCGAAGAAGAACAGCAGTTTCTATTGCAAACTCGATATTTGTAGGATTTCCAAGAGGTGTGCGTATGAACCAACCATCTGTTGTTGATCAGTATAATGCAGGAAGAGGAATTCTTACTAACAATATTCTTGTTGGAACTGCAGCCAATGGCGAATACCAAGCCGGTACCGGTGTGACCACAGATGCAGTTAAAGCTATTTGGGAGGCCAACAATGTTACCATTGCAGGTCCAGCATCTGATGACAAACACACTGCTTTGGGTCTGAATCTTGACCTTTTCTTTGGAAGCAAACAATCAACAGATTTTCCTTCAGGTGCTGATTTCAGAGTTACAACAGGAACTGCAGCATCTGGTGCTTCATTTAGTAATCCTAAATTTGCTGAGATTAACAGAACTAACTTTTTTGACAAAAATGTAACTTTCAGGGGAGCATTCGGAGCTACTAACTGGGCGGCTGGTTGGGCTGAGTTTGATCCTATTGATAAAAAGTATTAATATTTCTAAGATTCCTTTTGGCTTGCTCATGATAACATGAGCAAGCCTTTTTTATTTATATTTGTTTCTAATCACAAGTATTTCAGCCTTATGAAGTTTCCAAATTATGCCGTTTTTTTTCTGGTTTTGCTAGCCAGCTTCATCTCATGTGAAGATAAACCTAAGAATTTCTCTCCATCCAATTGCATAGATGCAGGAAAAAATGAATCAGATATTCTTTATCCGCTTATGAGATATATGGCTGAATTACCGGGCAAATCCAATCAGGAAACTAAGTTTGATACAATTTTTGATGAGCACTATCTGAATAAAGCATCTGAACATCATATTCTATATTGCTATGAAGTCAATGATACCAATTTTCTGCTGGTGTACCGCATTGCACCCAGTATTAGTGAAAAATTTGTAGGGATTGGGGTTAAATTAGTTGTTAATGAAAACGATAGTATCTTATACTATGAAGAATCATTCAGAACCTGGAAAATGCCATTAGATCTGCTTACCTTAAAGGGAAGGGAGCTATTTGATCTATATGTGATAGGAAAAGATTTGGCAAAATATTATCCTCAAAACTCAGGCGAAGAAGAATGGATCGAATTTCCCGATGAAAATACCCGGTTTGATACAACAAACAGAAGGTGGATATCCGATTTGGAGGATGTAATGGAGCCATACTACCAACTAAAGAACAATCAATAAATAGCATCAAATCTCCCTTCTGAATTCGTAATTGATAAATACAATGGTATTTTCACGCTGAATTAAAGGCTACCTCTCTATTTTGGAATTCAGCGTCTGGAATATCATCAATGTCCTCGGAGCTCTGGGACTTTTCATTTATGGCCTGAAAGTCATGAGTGAAGGTATACAGCGGGCAGCCGGGAAGCAATTGAGAAATTTCCTCAACAGAATGACAAGCAGCAAGCTGAAAGGTTTGTTATCCGGATTTTTCATTACCTCTATCATCCAATCTTCCTCTGCATCTACTGTACTAACAGTAGGATTTGTGAATGCAGGTCTTATGACAGTCGCCCAAAGTCTGGGCGTGATTATGGGAATCAATATTGGCACCACTGTCACTTCCTGGATCATTTCAGTACTGGGTGTTCAAATGAGCTCTTATAAGACGATACTGCCAGTTTTAATTTTAATAGTACCCTTGCTCCTGAGCCGCAATAAGAAATGGAATGCCTGGGGCGATTTTCTTGTAGGATTTGTGCTTTTGATCATTGGGATTTTTTTCATGCGTGATAATATTCCGGACATAGATAAATTTGGCGAAAGTTTAACTTTCATAGAAAGTGCTTCCAAATATGGATTTCTCTCTGCTTTAATTTTCGTTTTTTTTGGATTGATTTTCACCATCCTGCTTCAGTCTTCCTCGGCAACCATTGCTTTAACCTTAGTATTTTGCAATAAAGGCTGGCTCACATTTGACATTGCAGCTGCAATGGTTCTGGGTGCAAACATCGGAACTACGAGTACTGCTGAGATAGCGGCTTTAATAGGCAATGTAGCTGCAAAACAAGTTGCCCGTGTTCACAGCTTATTCAATATTTTTGGGGTTATATGGATGCTTCCCCTGATGGGTTTAGTCCTCGAAGCAGTCGACTGGCTAGGCTTAAAATTGTTCTATACAGGCAGTGCTTTTACGGATGATCAGTCCATTCCGCTGGCACTTTCCATTTTTCATACCTTATTCAATGTATTGAATACATTGCTTTTCTTACTCATTCCGGGATTTTTAATCAGGACTGCTATTAAAACTGTTAAAAAAAAATCAGATACGGATGAGACAGATACATTTAAACCAATTGACGATCCATTTAATTTGCCGGAACTGACAATTCTGGGTGCTCAAAAAGAGGTGGCCAAATTTGCCGGGATTACCAAAAAAATGAATCTGTATTTTATACAATTGTTCAATGAAGTCGAATTTGACAAGCAGGACAATTATTATGAAAGACTTGTAAGACATGAGTTGATAATTAATGCTTTTCAGGCTTCACTGTCTCAGTATCTTAATAAAGCTTTGTCAGATGAGGTAAGTCTTGCCACGACCAGTAAGATGAATGCTTTGAATCAGATCTGCCTGCATCTGGAAGATACCGGAAATCTGTATATTCAAATGGCGGATACATTAAGAAATAAAAATGCTGAAAAAATATGGTTCAATCAACAGCAGAGAAGTCTGTTGAGCCGTGTTCTCCATTTGTTAAATCAACAACATAAACTGATTGAAGATCATTTACAGGCTTCTAAAAATAATCCCTTTTCAGATGCATTGGCATCTGTACACTTCAATGAAATCAATGTAAAAATTCATCAGGACTCTAAAGTATCCGACTTTAATCAGGACATAAAAAAAGAGAGTATTCCATTTTTTGAAAATATTC
>JALHRR010000047.1 GCA_022841345.1 Saprospiraceae bacterium | reverse complement strand
CTTTGGGGACCAGCGGGATCACTTGAAAAACTCCAATCATTTTTTGGTTGGAGTTTTTTTATTGAATGACGTAGCTCAGTTGGTAGAGCATCCCGATTTATCGGGAGGGTCCTGGGTTCTCCCCAAAGCTTTGGGGACCAGCGGGATCACTTGAAAAACTCCAATCATTTTTTGGTTGGAGTTTTTTTATTGAATGACGTAGCTCAGTTGGTAGAGCATCCCGATTTATCGGGAGGGTCCTGGGTTCTCCCCAAAGCTTTGGGGACCAGCGGGATCACTTGAAAAACTCCAATCATTTTTTGGTTGGAGTTTTTTTATTGAATGACGTAGCTCAGTTGGTAGAGCATCCCGATTTATCGGGAGGGTCCTGGGTTCGAGACCTTGCAGGATCAAAAGAATGAATTCCAATCAGAGAATTTGAGTTTTACTGTATATGGCAAATTGTTATATTTTATATTCTGAGAAGCTCAACAAGTATTATGTAGGAGCATGTATTGACCTGGATCGAAGGTTATATGAACATAATATAGGTCATTCAAAATTCACATCCATTGGAATGCCCTGGGTATTGAAACATACGGAATTTTATGATACTCTACCATTGGCCAAGAAAAGGGAGCAAGAAATAAAGAAGAAGAAATCCCGGAAATATATCGAAAGCTTAATCGCGTAGCTCAGTTGGTAGAGCATCCCGATTTATCGGGAGGGTCCTGGGTTCTCCCCAAAGCTTTGGGGACCAGCGGGATCACTTAAAAAACTCCAATCATTTTTTGATTGGAGTTTTTTTATTGAATGACGTAGCTCAGTTGGTAGAGCATCCCGATTTATCGGGAGGGTCCTGGGTTCTCCCCAAAGCTTTGGGGACCAGCGGGATCACAAGAAAGAAGCCTCTCAGAAATGGGGGGCTTTTTTTATTTAAAAATTGTAGCTTTTAAACAGCAGGGTCCTGGTTTTACAATTATAAAGACGGATTTTATTTTAAAAATAATTAAAATTCAGACAATCGGAATGAGTAACAATTTGAATGCTTAAGTATATTCAGCTTCAATTTAAGCTCACACAATTCCAGTTATGGAAAATCATTTTACTCTGGTCATTCTCGTTTTGCTTTCTGCTGCTTGTTCAAGGAAAGCTCCAGTGACTTATCAAACTGCAATAGATAATTGCATAGAAGCAGTCAAAAAAGAAATTCAAAAGGATACTACATTAATTGGTTTTATACCCAAAGACTGTGTTATCGGATGCAGTATTCCGGAGATTAAAACCTTCACAACCTCTGGAAACAAAGTTGATAGAAGCTATTTCTCAGGAAAACCCGGACTAATCAATTTTTGGTTTGAAGCATGTCCGCCTTGTGTTGAGGAAATTCCTCATTTGAATCAATTAGTAGATTCCCTTGGTACAAATGATTTCTATTTTCTCACAATTGGCAAAGACTCAAAAGAGGAGATTGAGTCATTCCTTCTGGATCACCCATGGAAATTTGATCACGTGGTAAATGGAAAGGATTTGCTGAGGGGAAGTTTTCAAAATCCTTTCGGATACCCCGCCAGCTTCCTCGTCGACCGTGAAGGGAAAATTGTGCAGACTTTGGGGCACATAAGTGAAAAGAATTTAAATGAAGTTATTGCTGATTTAAAGTCTTTACTTTAGACTACAAATCAATTAGATATAAAAATCACTTTCCGGATGTTTTCAACTGTCAGCAAATTTTTTAAAAAGGACCCCGGACGCATTTTTATAATGGACGGATGCGGAGCATTAGTCAGTGCTACAGGTCTGGGAATCATCATTCCAAGTTTTCAAGATTCATTCGGAATGCCTCTTCATACCTTGTATGTCCTGGCTCTGATAGCTGTTGTTTTTGCTCTCTACTCATTCACTTGTTATTTTTTTTCAATTCAGAATTGGAAACCCTTTCTGAAAATCATCATGACAGCAAATGCATTATATTGCATGTTGACAGCCGGATTAGTTGTTTATTATTTTCCAGTTGTGACATTGGTGGGATTGACTTATTTTGTGCTTGAAATGATTATCATTTGTATTCTGATATGGTTGGAAAGCAAAATGCTTACTAAGAGTTAATGAAATTAAACCATTGCAATTCACTTATGAATAAAAATCTAACCTTTAGCTTCCTTATTGCAGTTGGATCATTAATCATTTTTTTCTCAGGTATCATAAGACATGATGTTGATGAAAAAGAATACCTGAAGTTGGCAAGATCAAAGCAATTTGATGCTGCAGGACTGGTCTGCATTGACACTTCCGCAAGTGGGTCATGCGTATTGATTCACGACAAGTTTGTATTATCTGCTGCTCATGTATTTATGGAAAGCGATTATCGGCAGGATACCATTAATTATAATGGCACCAATATGATCTCAAATGTTCCATATAATGAAAGAGAGGTAGATCCATCTAAAGTATATATTTTAATCAATGGTGAAAAAGTGGGAGTTAAAAAAATCTATTTGCATCCTGGTTACCTGGATTCTGCCACCGCCGGTAGTTGCGACCTTGCAATACTTGAATTAAAAACTTCATTAAAAAATATAAACCCGGTTAGCATCAATAGAGCATTTGATGAACTTGGAGCGGATGTAACAGGTGTAGGCTATGGAGCTTCGGGGATTGCTGATGATATTGCATCGGTGGGTCAAAAAAATCAGAAAATTGCAGGCCAAAATGTTATAGACAGCATTGGAGGCTTGGAAATTTTGGGTAAAAGGACAATATTATTAAGCGATTTTGATCATCCTGATAGAAGCGATTGTAACAAAATGGGCGATGCAAATCCCAGACCACTTGAATATATTACCTCGGGCGGAGACAGTGGAGGACCTTTATTCAGGTTAAAGAATAATAAATGGGAATTAATCGGAATATGCGCCGGTGGGGGAGTAGACGTCCAACAATTATTAGCGACCGGATATTATGGCCAGACTATGGAATGGACCAGGGTTTCTCCTTTCCATTCCTGGATTATGCAACATATAAAATAGAAATTCGTGATGGAAAAGCCATTGTCATAAAAATCAATTAATGGCATACTTTCAAAAGCAGACAGTTGACTTTTATGTAAGCTTGGTATTTTATTGATTCCTTTTCTGAGGGGCATTAGCTGTGATAATCCTCAGATTAAAGAAGTAAAGTTGACGTAAATCGATATTCTAACCAATGATGACTCCTGGCTATTAATTTAATTCTAAATACATATCTGGCTATCACAGAGTTATAAAGATTACTATATTTACACCGCGTAATAAGATAGCGGATTGTCTCTTTGTTATGATATTAATTAACTAATACTTACGTATTAATAATTAATTAATATGAATATTTTGATATTTATTTAACAATATCAGGGTATAAAACCAACGTTAAGGAGCCACTTCCAGTTATCAAGTCTTTATTAACCTTAATCATAGTGCATGAACCAGTTCTCTAAATGGTTGCTGTGTGTATTCGCAGTATTTAGTTTTTCTCAGGGTTATTCCAATATTAACCCCAGCTCCAAACAAGCCAAAGTGTTTGGAATTTCGGCAAAAAAAGCAATAAACGATGATTTAAAGCCAGTTGCCCGTCAGGTTTATGAAGCCAGATCTTCCAGAAATAACTTCACTATTCAAAAGCCCTTAAATGTTATACGTAATAATGATTCATTTAGGAGCGGTGTCAGGCAATCTTCTATTCTTCAACTGAAAGAAGGTGCAGTCCAGAACATGCTGCAAGAGCGGTCTGATTTCATCGAGCTTCAGCTGGAAGATGCTTCCGGTAAAACCTGGTCATTGGATCTATACCGTACTCAGAGCGTAAGTAATGATTTCGTTGTCACGACTGCTTCCTCAGGTGGTGAACCAGTTTTCATTGATGGTGGTATCTTTTACAGAGGTGTTATAAAAGGTGATTACAATTCAGTAGCAGCTTTCAGCATATTTGAAGGAAATATTATAGGAATGATTAGTTCTGATAACGGAAATATGGTACTCCATCCATTGGAATCAGAAGCCGGTTCATTTATTTTTTATAATGATGAGGATTTAAACGGAGAGAATCCTTTCACATGCGGAATGGATGACCTTGAGTGGTCGGGCCCTGAACATACTGAAGATGATGGAATTGGATCCAGAGCTTTATCCGACTGTGTAAGAGTTTATATTGAATGTGATTATTCACTCTTTCAAAATAAAGGATCAAATGTCACCAATGTTGTAAACTGGATAACAGCTGTATATAATAATGTAGCTACCTTATATGCTAATGAAAGCATCAATACGGCCATCTCTGAGGTTTTTGTCTGGAATACTGCAGATCCTTATAGCAAAACAAGTGCCTCCACAGCTTTAAATCAATTTCGCAGCTTGCGAACAAACTTCAATGGAGATTTGGCTCATTTGGCAGCATTAGGCGGAAATAACCTTGGCGGTATTGCATGGTTAAACTCGCTTTGTACAACATACAAGTATGCGTATAGCAATATTTCGTCAAATTATCAGAATGTCCCTACCTATTCCTGGACAGTAATGGTAATGACACATGAAATGGGCCATAATCTTGGTTCCAATCACACTCAATGGTGTGGTTGGTCAGGTGGGGCATTGGATAATTGTTATACAACCGAAGGTTCTTGTGGCCCAGGTCCTGCCCCGGTTGGTGGCGGTACAATCATGAGTTATTGCCATCTTACCAGTAATGGCATTAATCTTAATCATGGGTTCGGAACTCAACCCGGAAACAAAATCAGATCCCGTGTTTCTGCTGTAAACTGTCTCAGTCCTTCATGCACAAGCACCGGTGGAGGTGGTGGAGGCACTTGTGAAACTCCGGGTGGCCTTTCCAGCTCCAATATAACCACCAGCACAGCCACTATCTCATGGAATGCTGTTAGTGGAGCTTCTTCTTATGTTTTTCAGTATAAATTAGCTTCATCCAGCGTCTGGTCGCAGACTACTTTGAATGGTACAATAGCTAATTTTTCATCTTTGTCACCAGCAACTACATATAATTGCAGGGTTCAGGCAGTATGTGCGGGCAGTAATAGTAGCTTTAGTCCCACTTTCGTATTTACCACATTAGGAGGAACAGTTTGTAACACTCCAACCGGACTAAGTACCTCCAATATCTCAATAAATGCTTCCACTGTTTCCTGGACAGCAGTAAATGGTGCCCTATCCTATAATGTACAGTATAAACTGGCATCTTCAAGTGTGTGGACTGAATTTAATACCACCAATACCAGCGTAAGTTTAAGTTCGCTTCTCGCAAATACAATCTATAACTGGAGAGTTCAGACTGTATGTTCAAATGGTACATCTGCATTCAGCAATTTTTTAAGCTTTACAACTTTAAGCGTTCCAAGCTGTAATGCTCCGGACGGTTTGCAGTCTTCTGGCATTACGACAAATTCAGTCAACTTAAGTTGGTCAGCAGTCAGTGGGGCTTCTTCTTATGTTGTCGAATATAAACTTTCCTCTGCCAGTATATGGTCTCAACAAAATGCAGCATCCAATAATGCCACTGTATCTTCTCTTATTCCCAATTCAACCTACAACTGGAGAGTCAGAACCATTTGTGGGGTGAACAGTAGTCAGCAAAGTTCAATTTTAAATTTTACAACTTTAAATAATCCAACTTGTGAGGCCCCGACCGGATTAAATTCTTCAAATATTACTTCTACTTCAGTGAATTTGAGTTGGACCGCTGTAAGCGGGGCTACCGGATATATTGTTGAATATAAATTATCATCCTCCGGTACATGGTCACAACAAAATGCTGCGTCTAACAATGCATCATTAAGTTCTCTTACTCCAAATTCTGTTTACAACTGGAGAATTCAAACAATCTGTGGGCAAAACTCCAGCGTATTAAGTTCCGCTGTGAATTTTACAACTTTAGGCGCACCCACTTGTAACGCACCATCCGGGCTCAATGCTTCAAACATTACGGCAAGTTCAGTTAGCTTAAGCTGGAATGTTGTGAGTGACGCCAACTCTTATATTGTTGAATATAAATTGTCAGGTGCCGGCACCTGGTCTCAGGTTCCTGTCGCAGGAAACAATACTGTTTTGTCTTCCTTATTGCCAGGTTCTTCCTATGACTGGAGAGTTAAAACAGTCTGTTCAGCAAGCTCAAGTGAATTTAGCCTTAGCTCGACATTCACAACATTGAACGGAGGTCCTTGCAATGCACCTGCCAATCTGAATTCTTCGAATGTAACATCATCTACAGCAAGTCTTACATGGGCAGCTGTAAGTGGGGCCAGCTCATACATTGTAGAATATAAA
Organism: Saprospiraceae bacterium; assembly: GCA_022841345.1. Lineage (GTDB taxonomy): Bacteria > Bacteroidota > Bacteroidia > Chitinophagales > Saprospiraceae > SLDF01. Next base: position 32,765 of record JALHRR010000047.1, on the reverse strand, counting down.
ATCACATCAGCAAGTAACTGGACTGTTGCGACAACCAACACAAATTCTGTTAATCTCACAGGACTTACAGGTGGAGCTCAGTACAATTGGAGAGTCCAGACAGTTTGCGGAGGGAGTACCAGTCAATATAGTATAACTTCATCCTTCAGAACATCATCAGGTGGCGGGTCATGTGGTACTGTCTCCGGTTTAAATTCATCAAATATTACCTCATCGGCTGCTACTCTTAGCTGGTCTCCTGTTAGTGGCGCTGTCTCATATAATGTTGAGTATAAACTTTCAAGTGCAAGCACCTGGACACTTGTGAATGTCACAGGAACCAATACCAACCTGACCTCGCTTGCTTCAAATTCCACTTATAACGTGAGAATCCAGGCGGTATGTAATAGTGGCAGCGGTGCTTTTGGCACTGTTTTGAACTTTACAACACTTAATTCAAGCTCAACCTGCAATACCCCTACAGGTATAAGTGTGTCAAATATTTCTGCTAATAGTGCTACAGTCAGCTGGGTGGCGGTTACAGGTGCTATTTCTTACAATGTGGAATATAAATTAGCTTCTTCAGGAACCTGGTCACAATCAAATGTTTCCGTGACAAGTATTAATCTGAGTTCTTTATTGTCTAATTCCACCTATAATGTCAGAATTCAGACAGTGTGCAATAGTAGCAACAGTGCATTTAGTGCAACAAGTAATTTCACTACTGTTAATTCAAGCTCAGCATGCAATGTACCTACCGGTCTTTTTGCATCCAATATCACCACAAATCAGGCCCAGCTAAGCTGGACAGCTGTTAGTGGGGCTGTTTCTTATACTTTGGAATATAAACTGGCTAGCGCCTCAATTTGGATACCTGTGAGTGTCACCAATACCTTTCACAATCTGAGTTTGCTCACGGCAAACTCAACTTACAATTACAGGGTAAAAACTAACTGTGCCACCAATTCAAGTGCGTTTAGCTCTACATTTAGCTTCACAACTGAGCAGGAGCAAGGTAGTAGTGGATACTGCAGCTCTTCTGGTCAAAATGCTTCTATTGAATGGATAAGCAGAGTTTCTGTAGGTACATTAAACAGAAACTCAGGAAATGATGGTGGGTATTTTGATGCTACAGCCATGAGCAGCGATGTGCCGAGAAGTCGCAGTCAGACCCTAATACACAGAGCAAGTTTCAGTGGAGCTGCAAGAACATTGTATTGGAGAATGTGGCTTGATTTGAATCAGGATGGGGACTTTGATGATCAGGGAGAACTATTGGCAAGCAGATTTACTAATAGCAACAGTGATTTATACACCACATTTGTCATCCCGACAACTGCGCTGCTAGGACCCACCAGAATGCGTATTCAGGCGAAATACAATGCCTACGGAAATCCATGTGAAACTTTTGCAAATGGTGAAGTTGAAGACTTTACGATTAATGTAACCAATCTTTTTGGATTACCATCCTCTGATGGGGACCAGGAAATACAGGTAATAAGTGATGTCAAAATGTTCCCGAATCCAGTAGTAGAAGATCTCAATATTTCATTTCTGTCCGCAAATGATTCTGAAGTAAGTGTTCAAATTGTGGATTTATTTGGAAGAATATTAAAAGAGGATGAATTCTATGCTCAGGAAGGAGATAACCGATTTGCAATAACTGTTTCAGAGTTAATATCCGGTCCCTATGTTCTGATCTTGAAAAATGGTAAAATGATCAGGAATTATCGCTTTATTAAAGCTGAATAAAATTTCATAACCATAAAAAAAAGGGTGGGGCACATGATTTGTCCTACCCTTTTTTTATACAAATTATTAAGATGTTTCTAGAATATAATATCCATTGTAAATCAGCTAATAGGTTGTTCATGCCTAAGAGTCACATTTTGAGAGGCATATATACAATTATTTTTTGTATTCAGAAATTACATATCATTAAATTATAATTTATAATTATTTATAATTATAGCTTATATAAGTGTAATTATTATTTAATATATATGTTAAAAAATAATTTAACTTTTTTGTACTAAAACATCCAACGTGCCTTAACTTTAAAGGGTTATACCTTATTTAAAACCCTAAATCTAAGCGCATGAAAAAATTGTACAATTTTTTGCTGCTCCTCTGTGCAGCAAGCTCACTTTCTGTTCTCTCCGCTGCAGAAAATCCCGTTAAAAATTCAGCCAAAGTTTTTGGAATAGCCAGCCACAAAGCTTTAAATGATGAGATGAAACCAATCGCCCAAATGGTATTTGATGCCCGAAGTGCCCGAAGTCAGTTTCAAATCCAAACTCCTTTCAGGGTCAGCCGCGTGAATGAGACATTTGATGGTGGTCTGAAACAGTCTGCTATTTTGCAAATACAGCGTGAATCACTGGAAAGTTTTCTTTCAGACAGACCTGAGTATGTAGAACTGCAGTTGCAGGATGCTGCCGGAAAAATTTGGAAAGTTGATCTGATTCAATCTAAATCAGTCACAAATGATTTTGTAGTGCGAACTTCTGATTCAGATGAAGACATGTACATTGACGAAGCTGTTTTCTATCGTGGTATCGTGAAGGGAGATTACAGCTCAGTTGCCGCTTTTACGGTTTACCAGGGCCATATTGTTGGAATGATTTCTTCCGAACAAGGAAATATGGTTCTTCATCCTTTGGAAGATGAGGAAGGCTCATTTGTGTTTTACAACGATGTGGATCTTACTTCCAACATCCCATTCGAATGTAAAGCTGATGAGTTAGATTGGGTAGGTGAAAGTCACAGCAATGATGATGGATTTAACAACAGAGCTTTATCAGATTGCGTCAGAGTCTATATTGAATGCGATTATTCTTTATATCAAAACAAAGGCTCTAATGTTACAAATGTTGTAAATTGGATCACTGCGGTCTATAATAATGTGGCAACTTTATATGCAAATGAAAGCATCAATACAGCCATTTCCGAGGTGTTTGTTTGGACTTCAGCTGATAGTTACAGCAAAACAAATGCAAGTACTGCATTAACTCAATTCCGAAATTTAAGAACCACTTTTAATGGTGATTTGGCCCATTTGGCTGCCCTGGGAGGAAACAATCTGGGAGGAGTGGCCTGGGTGAATGCAATGTGTACAACCTATAAGTATGCCTATAGTAATATCGCCTCCACATACCAGAATGTACCGACTTATTCCTGGACAGTAATGGTGATGACGCACGAGATGGGTCACAACCTGGGCTCCAATCACACACAGTGGTGTGGATGGTCAGGAGGCGCTCTGGACAATTGCTATACAACAGAAGGCGGATGTGCGCCGGGCCCTGCACCCGTGGGCGGAGGGACAGTAATGAGTTATTGCCACCTGACAAGTTATGGAATAAATCTTGCAAATGGTTTCGGTACCCAGCCGGGTAATTTGATCAGAAGCAGAGTAAGCGCCGTCACTTGCCTGAGTACTTCCTGTACAACAGGTGGTGGAGGAGGTACTTGTGGAGTAGCTTCAGGTCTGGTAACCTCAAGTATTACTACAACAACAGCAAGTGCCGGCTGGAATGCTGTGACAGGTGCTACATCATATAATTTCCAATACAAACTGGCATCATCGGGAACATGGTCTCAGATAAATGTGACAGGCACAGCTGTGAATTTTACAAGTTTGACCCCCGGCACAAGTTATAACTGGAGAGTTCAGGCATTGTGTGGCAGCAATACTGGTGCCTACAGTGCTACTATCACATTCACTACTCAGTCCTCAAGTGTTTCTTACTGCGCTTCAGCAGGTCAGGAAGCAACATATGAGTGGATCAGGAGAGTGGCTGTTGGAACGATTGACCGATCTTCGAACAGCGATGGAGGGTATTATAATGGTACCGCTCTGAGCACGAATCTTAGAAGAGGTTTCAGCCATACCATTACTTATAGAGCCGGATTTAATGGTTCTGGAACCAGATACTGGAGAGTTTATCTCGATCTCAATGGTGATGGAGATTTCACAGATACAGGTGAACTTATTGTAAGCAGGACTTCAAGCAGTTCCAGTAATTTGTCATCCAGTTTTACAATTCCTTCATCTGCCACATTAGGAACTACCAGGATTCGGGTACAAGTAAAATGGGCAGCATATCCTACTTCCTGTGAAACCTTCCCGTATGGAGAAGTGGAAGACTATACTGTTAATATTACAAATACGGCAGGCTTGCCGGGAGAAGGTGGATCTGAGCTTGCAATGACGGATATTAAGTTGTTTCCGAATCCGGTAAATGAAGATTTGAATATTTCTTTTGTTGCCGGTGCAGAGGGAGAAATCCATGTTCAGGTATTGGATTTACTGGGCAGACTACAAATGGAACAAACTTTCACATCTCAGTTAGGCGAAAATCTTATGTCCTTACCTGTGAAACCAATGCTTTCTGGTCCGTATATATTAATCATTAAGGATAAAAATCAAATCATGAACTATAAATTTATCAAAGCGGACTAAACTAGTCTCTTTGATCAATTTTAATTTGGAGGGGTAGGGTCATTGGCCTTACCCTTTTTGATTTCAGAAGTCAGAAGGCATAAGGAATAAGATATAAGGAATAAGGAATAAGGAAAAAGGCATAAGGAATAAAATATACGGTATAATTGATCTAAATCAATTTCAGCCCGATCCTTGCAAACCCCCAATCTCCTGGAGTTTCCCTTATTTTCTGCTAAATACTCTCAATCTTCACCACAATCATCTCAACCTTCAATCCTATCAACTTCTTTTGTCACATTTAGCATGAATTCCTGGAGATTGGCATCTGCATCGAGATCAAGCTTTTTACGAAGACGATATCTGCTGCCTTCCACACCCCGTACAGATATATTCATCAGGGAAGCGATTTCTTTTGTACTTAAATTCATTCTGAGATAAGCACATAGTTTATGGTCATTTGCGGTCAAATGCGGATATTTTTCTCTTAGTTTTTGCAGAAAAAAACCATGGACTTCATCAAAATATGAGCTGAATTTCTCCCAATCCTCATCTATTCTTGCATCTTCCTGTAACATTTGAGCTACAGATTGAATATCATGCCTCAGCATAGATGGATATTCTTTGTGCTTCAAGAGTTTTTTTAATTCATTTTCAATCGTTGACAGCAATTCTTGTTTTTGGACAAGGTGCATGGTGGTAGAAGCCAGCTCGTTGTTCTTATGTTGAATTTCAGCTTGTAGTTTTTCGTTCTTTAGCAAAGTAATTTCCTGCTCTGTTTTTTCTACAAGTTGGGTTTTTTGTTCTACTTGTTCCATGTGCAGGCTCTCCATTTCCTGTTTTTCTGATTCGAATTTTTTGCGTTGCAGGAAGAAAAACAGTAAAATTAGAAGCACGATTCCCAGGATTCCGAGTCCCTGAACCATTTTGAGCCGATACCATGGAGTAATAATCATAAACTCATACTGCGCTTCAGATTGTTGAACTTGTCCACCTACCCGGGATTGAACGATGAATTTATATTCACCGGGCTGAAGATTATTAAACTGGATTTCCGGATTCGTAGTCCATTCTGAAAATGAATTATCTAACCCTTCCAGTTGGTATCTGAATTCTCTGAGTTCTTCACCAAAACTTGTGCTTGTAAAATTGAATCTGATGGCATTTTGACTCGGACTTAGAAACAGAGGACCAGCTTTGTTTTCAATTTCGCCTATCATGTGCCCTTTGTAAAGAATGGAATCCGAGCCGGTGGCCAGATATACTGCACTTATAAGTGTCTCATACTGATTATTCTGTTTTAGTGCTTCCATGTCCAACAGAGTGAATCCTTGTTCACATCCGAAGAGATAATGGCTGTTGTCCAATGCAAATATGAATTCAAACCCTCCTAACATTTTTTCAGGCATTGCCGGCAATATTCTCTTTCTGACCTCCTTTTCCAGGCCTTTATCAATAATTTCAAGAAGTCCCGTCTCTTCCGGGGTGTGAAACCAAATGTTTCCGGTAGGATCTTCATATAGCAGCTGAATTCTGGATCCTCTTCCGATCTGCGATTCGAGAAGGCTATCCGATTCAAATTTTTTTCTTTCACGGGAATACACATAAATTCCATCCTCGGAGCTCAAATAAGTCTCGTTGTGTATTTGGTAAATATAATGCCCAAGGTCAGTGACAAGGCCCTGATCTTTCCCCATCTTAACAGCTTCAAGCCTTTGTTGGCCGATATCTATTTTTAATTTAAACACTCCTCTGTAGGGATGAGACATCCAGAGTTCATTTTGTTGGTCTTTTACCATAATGCGGGAAGATTCCTCAAAGCCTGCCAGAATTTTGCCGCGATAACCGCTTGCATCTTTCTGATATAATCCAACTCCCTCGTAAGTTCCTATAAGCAAATCCCTGTCGCCTAAACCGGTAAATTTCCAGGCTCCGGTTCCTTTGAGGATAGTTTTCAATCCTTCATTACTGACTTCAAATGCACCTTCATGATGGCCCAGAAACAACTTGCCAAATAATGTATCTAATTTCCAAACCTGTCCTTTAGTGCCTGATACCTGATAAAATCCACTCCGGGAATGTGAATGATCATGACGGAATAATCCATTGGTTGTGCCTAAATAAAGTTTATTTTGATGTACGGCGGCTGCATAGCCTGCACCCTTGAGTGCCCCGTCAGGAAACACCATTCTGTAAGGTGCATGATATTGGATGAGGTCAATCCCCTGCTCAGTACAAACCCAGAGATCTCCAATGGGATCCTGATATAAAGAAAGCACATTATTGCTTTGAATTCCCTGAGATAAGGAAATATACATTGAACTCTTCTTGTCAGGATGAAAGACAAGTAAACCATTTTGTGCAGTACCCACGGCAATATTGCCATCTGCAAGTACTATGATCTGATTAACCCAGCTTTCCATGAAAAAAGTATTCCAGGGAGTATCCATCTTTCCCCACTTTCCTCCTGCAAAGTAAAATAATCCGTCTTTCATTGTACTTACAATGAGGGTGTCACTCTTTTGTCCCGAAATAATTCCGGTGACCGGACTTGCTGTAGGGAGTGAAGGAGCAATTTTCTCAAACCTATTATTTTTCCATAGGTATAACCCTCCATTCTCTTCGTACAGTAATATTACATTGTTGACTTTTTCAATTTTCTCAATACGCCCGTTGAATGGATGAACCTGCATTTTAACATCATCCCAGATAAATACTTCCCTAGATGTATTTAAAAATATTTGTTTTCCCAGAGAAAAGATTTGCCAAACATCTTCAAAGTTTTTATAAGCCTCCGGCATTTGAGCAGTCAGTGAACTATACTCAAGAATACCCGAATTGTTTGATTTAAACCAACCGATTTCTCCCTGTCCACCTGCCATAATTCTACCATCATCCAGAACACAGACGGATCTTAAAATAGTTTTATTGCCTATTGGATGAGTTTGCCAGAATGTGCCATCGAAAGTTAAAAGGCCTATGTTATTGGCAAAATACATGACTTGGTTTCTGGACCTGGCAATGTCCCAGTTTTGAGGGGCAGCCTGATATACTTTTTTAGTAAAATTTCTGATAGGAGGAATGCCTGAAGGAATAGTTTGTGAAATAGACAGGTTATACATTCCACATAAAATAAGGGAGATCCAAAAAAGTACTCTATAGTAGAAGTATGTGGGTGACAAAATCATAATGTCGTAGTAATGTTGTAGTGTTTTTGGTGCTTTCAGGTCTCAAATGTAGCAAAATAAATAACTAGTGTCGTAGTCATGTAGTAGATTAAAATGCTTCTTAGTGAGTAATTAAAAATATATTTGCCTGAGTTAAAGACTAATTGGGCAATATTATTTTGATTGCCGGCAAATTTGGTCTGACATAAAACTTGAAATCAATTCTCTTCCTCATTAAACAAAGCTTATGAAACTAATTGTACACCTTTTTCTAACCTGTGTATTGTTGATCATTGCAATTCCGGTTATGGCACAAACAACTGTGCTGGATTTTGAAACTCCTGAAACATCTACTACCTTTCAATACTTCGGAAGTTCTATTGATGGGAGCTTATCTACCCTTATTGATAATCCTGATCCGACAGGGGCCAATACAAGTAATCAGGTATTAAGATTTGTGAAACCAGCCGGAGCACAGGTCTGGGCAGGCGCTTTCTCAAATCCGGATCCTGACCAACTAATTGATTTTTCAGTAAATGGCAGAATCTGTATCAAGGCCTGGATGCCAAGACCGGGAAATATTTCTTTAAAATTTGAAAACTCTGTAAATGGAGGAGCCAATTGGATTCAGACGGTAACAACTGATGTAAGCAATTCATGGGTTGAACTTTGTTATGATCCTTCACTTCCTTCTATTGAAGGCCCATTTACCGCAGCTGCAGGATTTGTATATACCAGAGTAGTGATCTTCGCATATTTTGGGGAAGCAGGTGGTGCTGCAGATGAAGAAGTTTATCTGGATGATTTTATTCTGGAACCAAATGTTTCCGAAACAGTTATTCTTGACTTTGAAGCTGCTGCCACCACAACAAATTTTCAATATTTTGGAAGTGCAATTGATGGTCAATTGGCTAGTATCATAAGCAATCCGGATGCAAGTGGAATAAATCCAAGTGCAACTGTACTTGAATTTAAAAAACCGGGTGATGCACAGGTTTGGGCCGGCGCATTTTCCAATCCTCCTCCAACAATTCCGGTGAATGCTACAAATGGCGGTCAGGTTTGCATTAAGGTATGGTCCGCTACTCCCGGAAATTTGGCGCTGAAATTAGAAAATTCACCTACCGGGGCCAACTGGATTCAAACTCAGACTTTTACAGCCACAAATGAATGGACGGAGGTTTGTTATGACTTGACATTACCTTCTATCGAAGGTCCATTTGAACCTGCTGCCGGAATTTATGCAACAGTAGTACTATTTTTCGATTTTGGCACAGCAGGTGGGGGAGTTGAAAAAACATATTATTTGGATGATGTAGTGCTTAGAGCTGCTGGCTCATCTGCTGCAAATATACAATTCTCTGTCAATGCAGGTGCAGGTGCAGGAGATGTATTTCTGATGGGAACTTTCAATGACTGGACTCCCGCTCAAATGACTGATGCCGGAAATGGGATATATACAATGGACATGGAACTGGAAAATGGTGTTTATGAATACAAGTATTTAATCGGTGATCAAGCTGAAGAATTTTCTGGACTCGATGAATGCACTGTTACAACCTCTGATGGAGAATTTACAAACAGACGCCTGATTGTATCAGGTGATGAAGAGCTGGATGTGGTTTGCTTCAATAGTTGTTATAATTGTGGCGAAGCTGTACAAATCACTGTAAACCTGGGGTTCAGTAGTGTAGAGCCAGCAGAGTCAGGTGTATATCTTGCCGGAGGACTGGCATTTGGTGCACCCGGTGGACGCTTCTTAATGACTGATCCTGATGGAGATGGAGTTTATTCTATTTCCTTTGAAAGAGGAATTGGTTTTACCTCTTACTATGCTTTTGCAAATGGAAATTGCCCTGACTATAGTTGTAAAGAAAATATTTCAGGCCAGGATTGCGCCAATCCTGACAATTTTAACGATCGTTTAATGAGCCCTGTACAAGGTGACCTTGTTATCAACACTTGTTTTGCTGTTTGTTCTGACAACGTTGAGTGTACCACCTCTACTTCAGAACAGGCACAACTTTTAGAAGGGTTTGATTTACACCCTACTATTGTGAATGATAAAGTAAACCTTGTCAGGGGTTCTTTATTTGCAGGTGAAGTTGTGTTACGTGTAAGTGATCTTCAGGGACGTATAGTTCAACAGCAAATTATGACTGCTTTTGAGCAACGCAAAGAATTGGATTTTTCAATGCTGAAGAGTGGGATGTATCTTCTTTCTATGAAAGCAGATGGAGGCTTCAAATCATTGAAATTTGTCAAAATGTAATTTGCTTCAACCAAAGGAAAATCCATTACCTAAATGAAAAAGAATTTATTATACTTATTGACCTGCTGTTCGGTGTTAATGCTCAGTTTTCAGAGCTCTTACGCACAGAAGCAAGTCACAGGAACTGTCATTTCAGCTGTCGACCAACAACCGGTCATAGGAGCCGCAGTTACTATTAAAGGAACCACACTGGGAGTAATTACGGATTTCGATGGGAAATATTCTATTGAAGTCTCTTCAGGGGAGTCCATACTTGTATTTTCCTTTTTAGGAATGACTACAATTGAAGAATTGGTGTCTGACAGAAGCAACATCGATGTCACAATGGCTGAGACAGCATCTTTGATTGATGAAGTTGTAGTCGTAGGTTATGGCACACAAAAAAGAAGTGAAATCAGCGGAGCTGTTTCTACTATTACATCCGATGAAATTTCAGCCACACCGATTCTGAGAGTCGAACAAGCCTTGCAAGGTCGTACAGCCGGTGTGATTGTAACTCAGAATTCAGGCTCTCCGGGAAGTCCCTTATCAGTAAGAATTAGAGGTACCGGTACTATCAATAACAGTGATCCGCTCTATATTGTGGATGGTGTACCGGTTGATGGTCTTGATTTTCTCAATACTAATGATATTGAGTCAATCAATGTTTTGAAGGATGCTGCTTCTTCTGCAATTTATGGAGCGAGAGGCGCCAATGGTGTTGTTTTGATTAAGACTTTCAGCGGCTCTAAAGGAAGAGATGGGCAAATTAATTACCATGCATACTTCGGGAGTCAAAGTCCATGGAAGACTGCAAATCTGTTAAGTGCCAGAGAGTATGCAATTTTATCAAATGAAGCACATATTGCTGCAGGAAGGGCTCCACTTCTAGAATTTGAAAACCCGGATGCATTAGGAGATGGAACAGACTGGATGGATGAATTATTTCAACCTGCTCCCATGTCAAGCCATCAGTTAAGCATTCAGGGAGGCTCAGACCGTTCCAGTTATGCGGTTTCCGGAAATTATTTTTCTCAGGATGGGATTGTGGGTGGATCTAAGTCCGGCTTCGAAAGAGTCACAGCCAGAATCAACACCAGACATCAGGTAAAACCATGGCTAACCATTGGAAATACTTTTAACTACACTAATCTGAAACGTCGCTTTTTACCTGAAAACAATGAGTTCACCACTCCATTGGTTCGGGCAATGAATATGGACCCTGTTACTCCTGTGAGAAAACTTGATGGTACTTATGCATATTCACCATATTCAGATACGGATATAGTGAATCCTCTAAATCAAATCGATCAAACACATGACAGATGGAATTCTGATCGCGTGGTGGGCTCAGTCTTCGCAGAACTTGCCCCTATTGCTGGATTAACAATTCGCTCAGCATTCAGTTTGGATTACACATTTGCCAACAGAAATACATTTTTTCCCCGTTATGATCTCAGTGTAGATCCAGTTATCAGCGATGCCCCTGTGGGTGAAAAGCGATTGATAAACTCGGTTGCAATCGGAAGTAACACATGGAAAAACTGGCAATGGGAAAATGTAGCAAGCTATCAGCGCACATTTGCCAGCAGACATAATACCTCATTTGTTTTGGGTACTACTGCTCTCTATAACAGAGCAGAGTACTCCGGAGGAGCAAATACAAATTTGCCTTCGAATGATCCTAATGATGCATACATTGCTAATACAATTGACCCTATTGAAGCTCAAAGTGCATACAGTGGGGCAGATGAAGCTGCATTGCTCTCAGTGTTCGGAAGAATAAATTATGATTTTGAAGGCAAATATCTTGCCTCAGTTACGATGAGAAGAGATGGAAGCTCGAGGTTTGGTGCCAACAACAGATATGGCTATTTCCCTTCTGTTTCTGCAGGTTGGATCGTGTCAAGGGAAGATTTTTGGGACAACTCTTTTGTTAGCTTCCTGAAATTAAGAGCCAGCTGGGGCCAAAACGGTAATGACAGAATTGGGAATTACAGTTTTACAACTGTCGTTCTTCCTGGTCAGAATTATGTTTTTGGTCCGGATCGCACTATTACCAGTGGAAGCGTTGCACTCCGTGCTGCCAATCCTGATCTCAAGTGGGAAACAAGCACCCAGACAGATGTAGGAGTAGATGTAGAATTTTGGGATGGACAATTCAATTTCGTAGCTGATTACTATGTCAAAACCACGACAGACATGCTTTATGCCATTCCTGTTTTACTGACTGCAGGAACAGAACCTCCGGTCCAAAATGTTGCTAGTGCTGTTAATCGGGGATGGGAATTTGCATTAAATTACAGGCAGTTTAAGGGAGCTGTGAAGTACAGTATCGGTGGAAATATCACATTTATCAAGAATGAAGTAACAGATTTGGGTGTAGGGGGAATACCCATAATTGCCGGTAGAGTTCAAAGTGCCAATGCAAGCGTAAGCCGTACAGAAGTAGGGCAGCCTATTGGGTCTTTCTATGGATTTGTGACTGACGGGTTATTTCAAAATCAAAGTGAAGTAAATAACCATGCATTCCAAAGTGAAACTACGGCTCCCGGTGATATCCGGTTCAAAGATCTAAATGGAGACGGAGTGATTAATCTGCAAGACCAAACTTACCTTGGATCACCTATTCCAACAGCAGTTTATGGTATTACAGGTGAAATAAGTTTCATGGGGTTTGACTTGCAAATGTTCTGGCAGGGAACTCAGGGAAATGATATTTATAACGCAACTGTAAGATATGATTTCACTTATGTAAACAGACCTGTTTCTGTACTCGAAAGATGGACCGGAGAAGGTACTTCCAATTTTGAACCTCGTGTCAATCTATTGGATCCCAACCAGAATGCAAGAGTATCGGACAGATTCATTGAAGACGGTTCTTTTATCCGTTTAAAAAATCTTCAAATTGGATATACACTTCCATCAGGTCTAACCTCAAGGCTGGGCCTCGGTTCCTGCAGATTTTATGTTTCAGGACAAAATGTATTGACTTTCACCAGGTATTCCGGACTCGACCCTGAAATCGGTCAAATTGGATCTAGTCTGGAGCTTGGGATCGACAAAGGATTTTATCCTCAGGCAAGGGTTTTTCTTGCAGGTCTGAATGTTAATTTTTGAAAAATAAATTACTTAAAATGAAATTCAATAAAATAATAAAAATCAGCTTCTTTATTCTTGGAATGGGACTGATCGTAGCCTGCCAAAAAGACTTTCTGGAGAGAAAACCTTTGGTGGGAACTACTGAAGAGAATTTTTACAAAACTGCAGATGATGCTATTTCAGCTGTCAATGCAGCTTATGCAGCCCTGCAATTTGAAATAAGTCCGGCTGGTCATTTTAGATGGTTCTGGGGCGACATCATGTCAGATGATTCAGAGAAAGGTGGTTCGGGAGACAATGATGTTTTCGAATTATTGCTTCTGGAGACTTTCAGAGGTCAGTCCAACACAGATATGCTGGAAGCTGAATGGTCCGCAAATTATGAGGGAATCTATAGAGCCAATGTGGTTCTGGAAAAAGTACCTGCCATAGAAATGGATCAAAATCTGAAAGACAGAATCTTGTCTGAAGCAAAATTTATCAGAGCATGGTTTAATTTTCTGCTTGTTACCGTCTTCGGTGATGTTCCATTGGTCGATAAAGTTCTGGCGCCTTCGGAATATAATCAACCACGGGCCCCTAAAGCTGAAATTTGGGCATTTATTGAAAGAGATTTAAATGAAGCCATTGTGCATTTACCCAATAAAAATGGTTATGCCCCATCTGACATAGGACGAATTACCAAAGGTGCAGCGCAGGCTTTACTAGCTAAAGCTTATTTATTCCAGAATAAATTTGCACAAGCAGAACAAGCGGCAGCTGATGTTATGTCCTCAGGTCAATATACTTTAGTCCCTGATTACTCAAGTATCTTTACTCAGGCAGGAGAAAATAACAGTGAATCTGTTTTTGAAATCCAATACATGAATGCATCCGGAGGAAACTGGGGCAAGAATGCTGCCAATGAAGGCACTTTTACTAATGTATTTCAGCGCCCAAGAGGTCAATTTGCCGGATTCGGGTTCAATATTCCAACCCAGAATTTTGTAGATGAATTTTTTGTTGAAGGATTTGAAGATCCAAGATTGAAATCTACTGTATTCAGAGAGGGAGAAGCTATGGGTGACAGAGGAATATTCACCAAAGAGGCTGCCGGAGGATTGGATTATGACTTTTATCCTAAGAAATACTTCAGCAATCTGAGTGAGGATGCTCCTTTTGGCGATCCTGCTCCCAACGGTGGATCGAATGACAGAGTCATCAGATATTCTGATGTATTATTAATGCACGCTGAAGCCGCCTATCATAATGGAAATACCAGCGGAGCACTTAATTCCTTAAATGTTGTTCGTTCCAGAGTAGGAATTCCTCAGCTTTCTTTAAGTGGGCAAGCTTTGCTGGACGCAATATACAGAGAGAGAAGAATCGAGCTCGGACTGGAAGGTCATAGATTTTTTGATCTGGTTCGTACTGGCAGAGCTGCTCAGGTGCTGGGGCCATTGGGCTATAATCAAAATGTACATAATGTTTTCCCAATTCCCAATTCCCAGATTCAACTTTCCAACGGAGTTCTGACACAAAATCCTGGATATTAATTTTAAATAAATATGAAAAAATTACTATATATATTCATCGCCACATTGATCTTTGCATCATGTGATCCCGAGCAGGCAAAGGACATTGATTTGGGTCCATTACCTACACCTCCTACTTTCATTGTGGAGACAGATCCGGGTAATGCGAATCGGGTGATTGTAAAAGATCAGTCCAACGGTTATTTTAGCAGGCTATGGGTGGCTCAGGGTGGAGCTCCTGCACAATCAACCAAAGAGATTGATACTATATTTTTCAGTAAGGCAGGCACCTATGAAATTACATTATACGCTTCAAAAGAAGGCGGAAGCGGAACGGCATTCGCGACCAAAGAAGTTATTATTGAAAATGATGCTACCGTAGCATGTGATCCTAAGATTTCACTTTTAACAGGGGGCTGTGAGGCCGCAGGAAAATGCTGGAAATTTTCCACAGTGGCCGGTGCGATTACAGTTGGTCCTACTTTTGGTTCCGGGGACTGGTATCGATCACCTGTTAATGGGTTGGTCCCTGAGCAAAAGGCCAGCAGATGGTGTTTCAAATTTGAAGATTTTGAATTCGACTTTCGTAATAATGGTGTGACCATCAGTCCTTGGGCCGGTTATGTAGCGGTGCCACATACGCCTACAGCCGGACCCTGGACTTTTAGCCCCGGCACAGGACAAAATGGTCTTGACCAGATTATCCTGACACCCGGTCAGTTTATGGGGACCTGGGACAGCAGCAATGAATTGCATGTTGCATTATTAACCGAAGATCAACTTGTGGTGAGAGCCAGAATCGTTAATCAGGCCGGAGTGCCGGCAGCTGAAGGTTGGTTTGAATTTTATTTTGTTGCCGATTAACCAAATCCCAATCATGCTTTTTAGAAATTTTATTATAGGACTTTTAGCATACCTGATGCTGCCGGTTTTTTCGAATGCACAGATGGATGCAAATAAAGATTGGAAGCTTGTCTGGTCAGATGAATTCGATGATGGAGGAATGCCTGATGTTTCCAAATGGTCATATGAAGTGGGTGATGGATGTCCAAAACTTTGTGGCTTTGGCAATAATGAAATGCAAAATTATACCAATTCCCGGCGTGAAAATGTAAGGGTGGAGGACGGTAAGCTTATCATTGAAGCTCATAAAGAAAAATGGGATAATTCAGATTTTACCTCTGCAAAATTGGTCAGCAAACCTTCAGGTTCATGGAAATATGGAAAAGTGGAAGTGAAAGCCAAACTTCCAAAAGGGAGAGGTGTTTGGCCTGCTATTTGGATGATGCCAACAAATACAGTTTATGGCTCCTGGCCAAAAAGTGGGGAAATTGACATTATGGAGCATGTAGGTTATATGAAGGACTCCATATATGGCACAGTTCATACTGAGGCATTTAACCATATTCAGGGCACACAGAAGGGAGGACAAACATTTAAGAACAAACTTAGTGAACAATATCACGTATATGGTATTGAATGGGAAGAAGATAAAATAGATTTTTTGGTGGATGGTGTACCCTTTTTTACTTTTCATAAAACTGCTGATAAATATGCTGAATGGCCATTTGATCAGGAATTTTATTTGATCCTTAATGTAGCTGTAGGGGGCAATTGGGGCGGCAAACATGGTGTTGATTTGGAGATTTGGCCTCAAAAGATGGAGATTGAATATGTTCGTATTTATCAAAAACAATAATTAAATGAATCAGGTAAATTTTAAGAATTTTAAAGTCGCATCCTTGTTTATTTTGATTATCTCCATGGCATTTGCATGTGAGAAAACAAAAGAGGATCCTAAGGTAGTGCTTCCGAAGCTGAGCATTGAAGATCTAAGTCTTCCGGAAGGCGATGGAAATTCTGTGATACAGGTAAGATTGTTCCTGGACAAAGCTGCTGCTACTAATGTAGTTATACGATACAGCACCAAAGATTTAACTGCAAAAAGTGGATTTGATTTTACAGGATTGACTAATGAGACAATTACTATTGCTCCGGGTGGCACAGAAACGACTATACCTATAGCTATTAAAGGTAATGATTATTTCGAAGCTGATAAGGCCTTTGAGGTTGTAATTTTGAGTGCATTAAATGCGGATGTCCTGAGAAATACTGCCAGAATAACATTATTAAATGATGATGACGCTACACCCGGCGGACTAAGAATACCACCCGCCGGATTCTCCTCTCCCCTGTCATATCCTGGATATCAGCTAGCCTGGGCCGATGAATTTAAAGGTTCTGCAGTGAATCTGAGTGACTGGACATTTGAAATTGGAAACGGTCAAAATGGTTGGGGAAATAATGAGCTTCAATATTACAGAGCGGAAAACACTTTCGTTCATAACAATGAATATCTTGTAATTGAGGCCCGCAATGAAATTTTTGGAGGGCATCAATACACTTCCTCCAGAATGATTACAAAAGATAAAAAGGAATTTAAATTTGGCAGAATCGATATCAGAGCCGCCTCTCCCAAAACGCAGGGAATTTGGCCGGCACTCTGGATGTTGGGTGAGAATTTCCAGCAAGTAGGATGGCCGGCTTGCGGTGAAATAGATATCCTCGAGATTCTGGGACATGAGCCTAATAAAGCGCACGGTACAGTTCATTGGGGCCCTAATTCAAATCAAAGACAACAGAAGTCTGCGAGCACTTTTTCAAGTCCGGCAGGAGATTTTCATGAACGTTTTCATGTGTACACGATCATTTGGGAAGAAAACAAAATTGAATGGTACATCGATGATGTCAAATTTCATACTGTCACTTCAGCAGATATGAACGGCTTTGATTATCCTTTCAACAATGAATTTTTCTTCATATTTAATATTGCTGTAGGAGGTCAATGGCCTGGAAACCCGGATGCAACGACCAGATTTCCACAACATTTGATTGTGGATTATGTGAGAGTGTTCCAAAAGGGAGGGTAAGCCTGGCAACTGTTTAAGCAGTTAAGGAGGGATGCAGGGAAATCAATTCAATCTTGTGATTAAAGGAAAAAGCTTTGAATCCGGAATCTTAGTTTCGATTGATGGTCCGGCTATTGGAGAACACAGTAAGCCTAACTGCAGGTATAATTTGAGACCGGACTAACTGCTGCCCGGAGCAGTTTGCATTTCTGTACATGTTGATAAAACTCATTTTTATTTTTACTCTGGTTTAGGGTCCTTTTCTTCTCAAATAGAAATGCACCTAAAACCTGCAATCGATGCCTGACACTTTAGGGACTGTTCTGAAAATAATATCCCATTAAGTATTCTTTTACCTTCCGGTTTGCAGATTCCTTTCTCAACTTCGTATATCGATCAGTGAGCGTATTATTCATACGTTTTTCCCATTTTAGCACAATGATTATGTTAAAAAATAGTCGCGCATTCAGCGGGTTTTCAGTGGACAGTTTAGAAAATGCGCATTCCTTTTATGCAGATACCTTAGGTTTGAATGTACAGAAAAACCTAATGGGAATTCTTGAACTGCATTTGAAAGGCAATAAGGGGATTGTAATTTATCCTAAAAGTGATCATTTGGCAGCTACTTTTACTATTCTGAATTTTCTGGTAGAGGATATTGAGAAGGCTGTTGATTACCTTACAAATCGGGGAATCAGATTTGAGCAATATGATGGGGATATCCAGACAGATACAAAAGGTATTTGTAAATCTGCAGGTAATAAGCCTTATATCGCATGGTTTAAAGATCCGGCAGGCAACATTTTATCCATTATCGAAGAATGAGTTAATTCAGAAAATTCAGTGAATGCAGATAGTCTGGATGTTTGCTTTTACTACCAGAGGCACGAAATAAAGGGAAAGTGGCGTTTCAACGAAACAGGCTTATCATTTATTAATTAAAATTTGAGTGATGCAGGGAGCACCCATTAGTCTTTTACTGGCAGATGATGATTTTGATGATTGTGATTTATTCTCGGAAGCACTATCAGAATTATCCATAGCCACATCTCTCCTGATCGTTAATGATGGCGAACAATTAATGAGGCTTCTGTCAGAAAATGTATCAAATCTTCCCGATATACTCTTTCTTGATCTTAATTTTCCTAAGAAAGCAGGTTTTGATTGTCTTTCAGCCATCAAAAGGGATGAACAACTAAAGTCATTGTTCGTAGTAATATTTTCAACCTCTCTGGATGAACACATGGCTGAAGAGCTTTATAATCATGGAGCGCACTACTATATTTGTAAGCCTGTTGAATTTTCAATTCTCAAAAAACGGATCATGCAAATTCTCCGGATAGTGGAAAATGGAAATTTGGAAAGACCGGGAATTCATGATTTTGTGTTGCGCGATAATTAAATTTTAATTATTAATAACAGGTATTTCTACCTGTTTTTTTACGGTAATTCTACTTGCAAAGGATTGTGAAGCTTTGTTTAATTTCAACCTGTCAAAGGGCTCTGATTTTAATAATCTCTGCACTTTGAAAACGAGCTAATTTTGCTTAATCCGATCAAGAAGAATTATATGCAATCCTTACAGGATAAAATCAACCTATGGCTGAATAATGAGGCTTTGGAAGGCCGCAGATCAGCCAACGAAGAATTAACCGAAACGGAAGCGAATATTTTGGTGCAGCGATTTGCCACTGATGTAGAAAGGTATCAAAGTGAGGAAATCAGTATTGAAAATATTACCATTGAGAAGTTGCAGGGAGGAGAAGGTTACAAAATGGTAGTAGAGACACCAGATGGAATAGGATTTAGTTTTAGGAAATGAGCCTGGTGATCATTTAAAAAAGTAATTCACTTAATAGACAGTCAACATATGTTTCTTAAGCTGTTTCAGCAATAAAACGGAAAACCCTGAAATGCATGAAAATGCAATTTTTTAATAGCCGGATCAGAGATGTTCCGGCTTTTTTTATGGGGCTACTTTGTGAATGCCGTTCCAAAATTTCATCAGCTTTCACGAGTTGAGAAGGGAGGCCTTTAGCCTTTATCGAACAGCTGGGGGAAGAAGTTGTTGATTGGAATAAGTATGTAATTATAATATTTAATGTTATATTTGCATAGTTAATAATTGAAAAGCAATGATAAATCGAAATCTGGAGTCAAAAATTCTGGAAAGGTTAAAAAACAGCTCTTCTGTAGCACTGCTTGGACCCCGGCAAGTAGGAAAGACTACGCTGGCCTTTAATATCCTGAAGCGAATCCCTTCAGTCTATCTGGATCTGGAAAATAGAACTGACTGGTTAAAAGTACAGGATATTGAAGCTTTTCACAAGGCCAACGCTGACAAGTTGATCATTCTTGATGAAGTGCAAAGATTGCCGGAGGTTTTTGCACCAATACGGGGACTGATAGACTCTGAACGACGCAAAGGCAACAAAACGGGACATTTTTTATTTTTGGGATCGGCCTCCATTGAATTGATCCGGCAATCAAGTGAAAGTTTGGCTGGCAGGATTGCTTATATGGAACTCGGTCCTGTGAATGCAATTGAATTCACTAATAATCCGAATGACCACGATAAGCTAAACCGACTTTGGTTACGTGGTGGCTTCCCGGAAAGTCTGCTGGCTGGGGATGATTTTATAAGTATGGACTGGAGGAAAGATTTTATAAAAACTTATTTAGAAAGAGATATTCCCCAATTTGGTCCCCGCATTCCTTCTGTGACATTTGAGCGATTCTGGATGATGCTGGCTCACATCCAGGGAACAAATCCCAACGCATCAAAACTGGCTGCAGCTCTTGAAGTTTCGGGTACGACAGTAGGACGTTACATTGACCTTTTGGTTGATTTATTGCTTATTCGCAAATTGCAGCCATACACAATCAATATCAAAAAGCGTCTCGTAAAATCACCCAGAATTTATCTTCGTGATAGCGGTATTGTGCATGCTCTTTTAAACATCGGGACATACAATGATCTCTTAGGAAATCCCATTGTTGGAAAAAGTTGGGAAGGCTTTGTCATAGAAAATATTTTATCATTCCTTCCTCAAAGTGCACAAGCATATTATTATCTGACAGTCGGAGGAGCAGAAATTGATCTGATCATTGACTTTGGTGGAATTCCTGCTGATTTATGGGCGATTGAGATTAAACGCAGTCCATCTTCAGGGGTAAAGAGAGGGTTTTATGAAGCATGTTCGGATCTGAATCCCGGCCGAAAGTTTCTTGTTCATGCGAT
The DNA here is from genome assembly GCA_022841345.1 of Saprospiraceae bacterium. Lineage (GTDB taxonomy): Bacteria > Bacteroidota > Bacteroidia > Chitinophagales > Saprospiraceae > SLDF01. The sequence continues at coordinate 12,158 of JALHRR010000047.1, read as the reverse complement.
GTCTGATAACTTCCCGATGAAGAATGATATTCAGGCAATCAGTTTATATGACTTCATGAAATTAGTGGACGAGAAAATCCGGTAATGGTTAATCAAATCAACGCGCTCAGAAGGGCAAGCTTATTATCTCAGAAAGATATGCTGTAAGTAAATCACTCTTTATAGCTGTTTCAAATCTAATCCCAAAAGTTTTAGGAACTGAAAACTCCTATATAACACTTCCGCAGAGCGCTGATTTTCAATTCCTTACAACAAGTGAAATTTAAGCTTTTAGAATAATTATTTACAAAAACTCGACATCTTTATGGCTATTCCAAATCTGATCCCCAAAGCTTTGGGGACTGAAAGCTGAAACCTGAAATTCAGGCCCCGCCGTGTTAGCCTTCATCGAATAGCTACATTCTTGTCGCGGGGACTGAAAACTGAAACCTGAACTATGAACTCAATATCCATTCCCATATCATGAAGATTTATAACAACTTCAGATTTTGCTTCCATTTTCCCTTCTAGCTTCCTTTTTAATTCCCCTTCAATGATACCTTCTAATTTCCCTTCTAACTTAATCTGATCATAAGTTGAGAGGTTCTCTAATTTGATATGAGGTGCCATAAGGTTAATCATTGTCACATTATTAATTAATTCCAGATAGGAGCTTTCACTCTTATTTACTCTTTTTCTCTGATTATTTTCTCTACTAATTCTCTGGACAATTCGGTTACTTTGACAATAAAATCTACGTCCATTCCGGCATCATAAAGATTTATAACAACTTCAGATTTTGCTTCAATTTTTCCTTCAATTTTCCCTTCTAACTTCCCTTCAATGATACCTTCTAATTTCCCTTCTATCTTAATCTGATCATAAGTTGAGAGAATTTCTGATTTAATTTGAGGTGACATATGTTTAATTTTTGCCAGATTATTTATTATTCGGGCTATGAGATTTCACTCTTATTTTACTCTTTTTCTTTGATTATTTTTTCTACTACTTCTCTGGTCAATTCGGTAACCTTCATAATAAAATCGATGTCCATTCCGGCATCGTGGAGATTAGAAATAACTTCAATATTCCTTTCTATTTTACCTTCTAACTTACCCTCTAACTTACCTTCTAATTTTATCTGATCATATGTTGAGAGAATTTCTGATTTGAGCTGAGGTGTCATATGTCTTATTTTTGATTTTAATATTTCTTTTGTGGCTCTTGTAATCTTAAGTGAATAAACAAGCAGCACTTGCCTTAAGTTCCTTTGGATGCCCGGCTCTAAAGTATTCAAAATCCTGAATACTTTATCCAATAATTGATCTTCATCTTGCGCAAGTTTCTGAACCAAAAGCACTGCCCTGATAAATGCATTTCTTAAGCCTTCTATTTGCCCAATATCAAGTTCATTCAAATCAATAAAGACCCTGGAAAAGGATGGAAGATACCTTAACATATGTTCAGGCAGTCCCTGAAAAAATTCAGAAAGTGATCTGACCCTCTACTTTGTTTCTCCATGATAATATAGGAACGGTATGACAAGCTTCAGTTTTTGCCGGTTTTGTATTTGTTGTCTGTATGACTGAGCCAGATATTGAAGTATCTGGAAATCTATATGGTGATCTACATATGATTTATGTTCCAGTAAAATGGAAACATAGCAAGACTCTCTTTCAGTAGACTCTGACCTCAGTGGTACATTGAATACCATATCAGCCAGATACTCTCCCAGGTCCGGGGAAATAAATGTCGTGGGAGCATGTGTCAATTTCTCAAGGACAAGCAATTCTTTGACGTTTTCCGGAAGAAACTCCTCCAAAAATGCAATGGCAATCTCCCTGTCTTCCATGATACTTTTGAAAAACCGGTCATGTAGATTTTGTATTTTATCCTCCATTCATCATGGTATTAGTTATGCTCATCTACATTTATTATCTCTCAACCAGACTCTTCACCCCCGAATATCCCGTCTGTGTCCCATCCTTAAACACCACTTTGATCTGATATTGATACTGGTTTTCAGCCTTGATATCATCATCCCGGAGTTCCTTTCTTCCATCATCCACCGCTCTCCACAGGTAAGGCTTTTCACCCAATTGATTTTTATACACATCCACCCTAAAGACATCTTTTGCAGGAAAATCAAACAGCACTCTCACTGAATCCCTATCCCCCCTTTCAACCCTGAAATCATCCAGTGGAAAAGCGGAATAATCAGGAAATGCATGCAGTATCACAGGAGTACTCGGCTCCGAAACCAGCCCGCCTTCATCTGTCACATTAAGGATATATGCATAGTCCACGAATGCTTCAAGCCCTTTATCCAGGTATTCATACACGATCTCATCTCCGCTCCATTCACTGATTAGCCTCCAGCCAGGCTCTGAATCGATTGCCCTACGGTACAATGTCTGCTTCACCACATCATCACTGGGCGAAGGATGCCACTTGAGATAGATCACCCCTTTGCCCGGCAAAAACTCATGAAATTGTGGTTCCGTTGGCGCGATCTTATCCGGAATCCGCACCCGAATCAACTCCGAAAACGCCGATCGATTATTCCGTTCGTCCACAGATATCAGTTTGTAATACACATACTTCTTCTCAGTATTCAGTGCAATCGAGTCTGTGAATTTTGCCTCCGGAATGAAATACTCATGCCTCAATATAAAATTTGCACTCGTATCATAGCTGGAGAATACCTTATACCCAAGGAAGTCTGTTTCATCATTTGTTTTCCATTTAAGATTCAGGACCCCCATGCTGTCTATTTCATATTCGATTTCTGCAGGCACTGCCGGTGGGATCGTATCCAGCGACATCACCAGTCTCGGGAAGGAACTGTACTCCCGCTCGTACTCATCCACCGCCACCACCCTGAAGTAAGCAGCATCAAATGGAATGCTGCATTTCATCTCACGGGTATTAGAAGGTAATCCCAGCGTATCGGGCACATAAGGACCATCCCATCCGGTCCCCACATAGATTCTCCATGATTGCACCAGATTCTCAAATTTCTCCGGGATGCTCCACTTCAGATGCACAAGATTTCCTGATAATTGATCAGATCTGTCGATAGTAGGAGAGAGGCCGATCTCATCCCGCCCCTGCCCCTTCACTTCAGAATACAACTCAGATATGTGCCCAAAATAATCGTGTCCATACAGCCGGTAGTATTTCAAGTCGGTATTGTTTTCAAAATCATCAGACCATTCCATATGATGAAAAATCTCCAGAGCTGAAGTGTCCATTGGATTGATAATGATGTCATCCTCCAGAGGCAGGAACTTTACACCATCATCCGATCGCTCGATTGTATAGGCATAGTAATACGGTTTGAACTGCCTGGAACTCCACCTCAGTTTCACCCTTCGGTTTCCCCACTCCGCCTCCATCGGTACAGCCGGTGCCGGCACGTAACTCGCTGTATTGAAGAAAATAGTATCGCTGCGGAGCTCCGGATCTGCAGCAGCTTTGATGACATATTTATAATTCACACTCTGACGGATACTGTCATCAGCAAAGCCCATTCCTGCCCGCAGGATGAACTCAAAATTCCTCGTTATATAAAAATTGATCAGCACCAGTCTCGAAACCAGCACTTCCTCCTCCGTGAATTGTTCCGGGGGAAAAGTCTCCTTCACATATTCTTCCTCGACCTGATCGATATTGAACAAGCTGTTGATGATACTGTAATACTCCACATCCGGCTGGAAATAGGGCTGATTATACACATACGTTGGCACTATTGGCTCCGACTCTCTGACCAGCTTCGAGCCCTCGAATTTTTGCACGACATACCCTGTCTTCAGATGCTTTTGCCAGTCACTGGCTTCCCGAGGCGACCACCTGAAGTACAGACTATCCTGCTGATATTTGTGAAAAGTGATCAACCGCGGACTTTCCTGAGCAGACAGATTGGATAGTGTACAAGTGTGCAGGAGCAGCAGAAGTAAATATGAGAAAGGCGGATTTGGGCGCATCCCTCCACTGCGTTGCGGGCCGCTCCCTTCCGGGGTTCGCTCGCTGGGGGCTCGCTCCGTCCCGCCCAGTCCTTTGGTCTGGCACGGGACAGCTCCCTGTGGTCGCTCCCTCCAGGCAGCTTGCGCGGCAGGCAGGTTCAGTGAAGCTGTATTCCTCCTTCTGTTGCCTTGGATATCTTTGGTAATGGTAGAATTATTATTCACTTTTTCACGCATGTTTGTTTGTTTCAGGCCACTATATCAATTCATTACTCTTCCACATTGATTTCCGATTTCGGCATTAAGATTCACATTGATTCCCACAATAGAAAACTTTACAATAGCCCGGAAGTAAGATGGATTTGGCACATCACCGTCCAGCAAAATTCCCGCAGAAAATCTTGGGATGGGAGCACAACATCCAAGCAATCTCCAACGACCTTGCTGGATATCCAGATATGCCCACAGTCTGCCACCTGCCCGCCAGTATTTGACTCCATGCGGGGAGGTCCTGCTAATCTCACACATAGTTTGTGGAGTATATTTAAGAAGTGAGATATCAAATCCGACACCACCGCTTACTCTTACAAATGTTGGATTATTATAGAAATTGGGCCAGGGTCTCCACCATCTTGCTGCACTCCAGTCTGCTGTTTTACAGGTTCCATCTCCTGTATTGATATCAAAAAATGCTGAAGCCCCCAGTGCAAATCCTGTTCCTGTAGCAGGACTTCTTCCTCCAGTCTTGAGGATATCTCTGTTATTGACATCTGTAGAAATATTAAAAAATGCCGCGACTTGTTGACTTATCGGAGGCGCACCCGGGATATCATTACCCGTCAGAAAATATACATTTGCCGTAATGTTGAAACTTCCACAACTGATTGTGGCATTAATTGGAGGAAGCTTTTTTCCTTTAGAGTCTACCACTGATCCATCAGTATACCCTCCAATGTACAGGTGCCATTTATTCTTTCCCGGATCTATAAGGAGATCGATATTTCCCTGACCGACGATCCGGCCTTGTGAGGCATCCATGAATGCACCAAAACTTCCCTGCATCACAAATCCATCAAGGAAATTCAATTCCAGATATACAGCCGCTGTAATTTTGTCAGCCTGATTTTCTTGTGCAGCATTAAGATCATCAGCATCTACAACTTCTTTAATCTGAGATAATTTGTCAAGTCTGTCACTGATACCCGGGAACAAGTCATCCGACACAAATTCTCCCTGTCCATAGAACATAATTTTTTGCAAACTCAGTCCAGTACCAAATTCCATCTGAAATGTAACAACTCCTTTGAATGATCCGCTATTATCTCTGATGGCCATAGAAGCCTTGATTCCAAAGGCTACATTTTTATCAGGTTCATAAATGACTCCTGAAGAAGGATTTTGCACATCTCCACCTGGAATTGGTTTATACCCTGCCATTTTCATATGGTGATAAGCTCCACCTCCAAAACCATTAGCTTCGATACCTGCGAAGAGTGGAACCGCCCATTTTTCAGCGGACATGAACACATCAAAAAACCAATATTTATAAGGAGCATCCTGACCAGCACTAGTTTCTCCAAAAATGGTATTCACCACAAGCGTAAATTTGTAACCTGGATCATCGCCATCGTTGGCTATCATTCCTCCTGCCAGACTTCCTTTGAATCCGCTGCCATATACAGGATGTCCGCTAAAGGCATTTATAGTACCGTTCACCCGCACATGCCTGCCAATTGATATATCTATAGTTAGCGATGTCAGTTTTATTCCATCATACACCCACCTCTGTGAGTCCTCAGATTCTTCCAGTCTCGCTCTAATTCCAAATGTACCTCCTGTTTTTCCGCCGCCATCTGCATCACTCATGAGATCAGATTCCATTGTAAGACTCAGCATGATTTTGCCAGGCTCTGGTATTACAAGATGCGCATGACTGACATTGATATAGGCGTTATTCAGAAATCCTCCGTCTTCCAGTGTTAATGCCCCGCCATGAGAAGATAGTGTCAAATAGGGAGCTTCAGACTGTATCAGCAATTTGGTAAACCTAACGGTGGGTAATTTGATCAATGCTTTCTCCTGTTCCTGCTCATCCTCAGCTTCTGATCCAAATACACCACTGAGCATGGCAGCAGCGGTGAACTTTCCTTCTTTCAGATGTATATCCAATTTGCAGGAAGGATGTAGGGTAACTTTTCCAGTTTTGAAAAGTGGAAAGCTTGTTTCCTGACCCAATTCTACACCAAAATGATAATGCCTTTTTTGAAGATTTGCAGACCCTCTGTAGATCAGGGGCTTCTCCAATGCAGTGACCGGCAACACTAATCCTCCTTCAAACCTAAATTTTATTACCTGATTATACACGACATCTACGACTAAAATGTCCAGCGACATATCCCACTTTCCTGCCTTCACTTTACCCATTGAAATGATGTTTTCCGCGAAGAAACTACCTGTGACCCCTCTGCTATCAATATACAGATTTTGAGCTCCAAATGAAAATCGATCATTGTCTTTTCTGTTGTTGAATTCTTTTGGAAGGATGATTTCGAGATGCTGAATGAATACCCCCTTCCATGTTTCAGCGCCGGGATTCCCGGAAGATGAATTGTTATTACTAGTGTTGTTGTTTTCTCTATCCGTATGACCATCAGGATCTGGGAGTGAGGATACTTCCGCTCCCACAGTGCTGACACTTCCGTCAGGATTCATATTAAGATATTCAAAATCAGGGGGTGGCATAAAGCCGGCAGCATTTCTGGACTCGCTCATATCAATCACAATACCTGACAGAATGAATGCCACATCCGGAGCCTTAGTCAAAACAAATGATGGCATGGATGCTTCAATAAGTAAATCATCCCAATTCATAACAGTCAAAGCAAAATGTGATTTGACACGTTCGTTTCCCGGGAGGGGGTTTCCATCCTGATCGGCTGGAAGAACCCATTTTCTGGACAGGTGCAATGTCGCATCCACTCTCATCTCCACAAACCCTTCACAATCGATGGTGACATAGCAACCATCGTGTATTCCATCTGGATTACGCTTGAATCCATTCAGGAAGATTGCCATATTGCTGGACTCTTTTGTAATAGCATAATCTGCAAAAAGTCCCAGAGTCGTTTCCCCGATCAAGCCTCCCTCAGAAGAATACTTTATGTTGTCCGACCCAAAATAAAGAATCCGGCCATCTGACAATTTTATCTTACAGAAGACTTCCAATTGTGCGTATTCCGGTCGAAGAATAACTCTGTTGATAAGAACAGTATATGTGTTGCCGCCGAAAGTTTTCTGTAACCCGACCGGCAGTTCTACGAGTTCCATACCGGTCAGTTTGTCAATCAGTTTGCTTTCATGCAACACTGCAAAGGCTGAATCGGCTCTTTTGACTGCCGGGTTTCCAGCATAATCTACATTGGTGTTTTTTATACTTCCTGCTAAATCATCCTCTTCAGAAAAATCAATGCTGTTTATATTTCTGATTTTATTTGACTCAATTTCCTTGTCCAGGTCTCCAAATGAAAAGTAGGATGTGCTTAATTCTTTGTTCTTTCCAGATGGTATTTCCGAATGTGGATCCGATTTGTCAGAATTTGATGTTCTCGTAATGGTATCTTTAGGGATGCTCCCATCGATTAAGAGTTTGGTAGCATGAACATGACGGACTGGTACCAGGATAATCAAATAAAATATCAGATTTCGAACTATTATGAATGTATATTTCATATTTCAGCTTTTGAATCTATAGGTGAAAACCAGACTGGATCGCAACTCTCCGAATCGTCTTTGGATATTCTGTATGTCTGTTGTATTATTTGACAAAAACATGGAATTGAAAATTAGCTGCATGGATTCATTGATTTTGTATGATACTGAAATTCCCGTATTGAGCAGCTGACCACTCGCATAAAGCGATTCTTCGATCCATTGTTTGTTGAAGGAAATGTTAGAATTAAATCCTATGCTTATCAGGTCACGGAGTAAGGTTTTATTTATCCCGATTCCTGTGATCACATTTTGATTTTTTGTTGAACCAAATGAGATATATTGTCTTCCAACTATGATTGTTAAGCCCCATTTAGAGGGGACAAACTGTAATGTATAGTACGCCATCAGATTGGATGCCTGCGTGTTTGCATCAGGTTGGATGATGTCATTTTCTATGGAAAGTCCTTTTGAGTAATTGAAAATGAGCTGCAAATTGCCTTGTAGTTTTTGTGATTTCTGAACCAGGTAAGATGCCCCGAGGTTATAGTCCTCATTGTTCAAAACAAGTTCAGTAACTGTCAATGGAGCATTCACATCCTGAACAGATGAGCGGAATACCACATTATTAAAACTGGATGCTGAACCAAACACCCTGAGTCGTTCTGTCACATTCAAATTCCACATTGCGGATCCAACGAAGCGATTGTATTTATTGACCTGAGTTCCATCCAGGTTATTTTTTTGGACGCCTGCCTTGCCGGAAATCTGTAATTTATTTTGCAAAAGCCGGAGCTTGAGACCCATGTGTACATTCTCCAGATCATTCAGGAAAAACAAGGCTCCCAATGTCCGGAATCCCGGATCTATGCGCTCATACTGAATACTGAAAGAAGCTTTTTTGAGTGTCAGATGCAGTCCGATATCGAATGCCTGATTCCATCTGGTGCTTTCATTTGTTTCTAATAGTCCTGCATAATTTCTGATAAATGAAGTGTTGGTTGATGTATTTATGCTTCGGTTTTCCGTGAATCCACTTTGAGCATATTCTGCTTTTAAGTTTATTTTAGAGCTTATAGCTTTTACTGTTTCCAGTGAAATGATCACATTTTCTGATGGAAATATCTGAAAGCTGCTGTCTGGAGCCGGAATAGAACCGGGATTGTCCCAGGCTTTAAAGAGAGAAACCAGAAAGGCATCTTTACCATTATCAAATCCACCTTTCATTCCAAATCCAGTTCTCCTGAATATCGGTTCCAGTCGTTGAATACTAAGAAAATCTTCCGGTCTGGCTCTTCTTAAGTTACCATAGAAGGAAGCAAATCTCCAGTTCCCGGGTTTCAATTCAAATCCAATTCCATTGAATGAATGATTGTTGAAAGTGTATTTTCCAAGTGACATTGTTCTGGTTCCCAGATGCAGTGTAGCCCATTTGTAGCTGGGACTAATACCAATAAAAGTGTATGCAGGTAGCACTGTATTAAAAACCGTCCCTCCCGAGCTTAGATTTGCGGAGCCTCCTATATTTATCCCATAAATATCCAGATTAATTAAAGCTGACAATCTCCCCACATATGGCACTGCTCTGCCTGTTATGCCATATGAATGATAAGCAGAGCCATCGGCGGTCAATATTCCATTCCACTTGATGGGCTTATCGTTTAAGCGATTTTTGATTTCATCATATTTCTGCTCAACATCCTGAGCAACCAGACTAAGATTGATCATCATGCAAATGAGATAAATACTTATGTTTAGTTTTTGAAGTAGAGATTTTAGCATACTGATCATTTTAATATATTATAATTAATCAATATGTGACGAATGTGATACGATGATATTTGCCATTGAGTAGCATCGCCATATGGTAGACTCCGGGAGCAAAAGAAATATTATCAAATGGCTCGAGATAGTAAGACTTCCCAAACAGATATCGCTGATAGAGTTCATTCCCCATCATATCCATTATACTCAGTGTAATATTTGCAGTTTGACTCAGTTGAATTTCAACAGAAAAGTTTCCATTGTTGGGATTAGGGAATAATCTGAAGATTTCTATTTCTGTGAAATAATTGTAAGGGCCCGGTCCGTTTAGTTCACGTTCAGGAAGTATCAGAATAATTTTTTCTTTGAGGAAAGTACAATCATCCAAAGTTGCTAACAAACCAATTTTGAATTGACCTTCCTTACTGAATACTAGTGAAGCCTGATTTTCCAAAATTGAGACTTCAGAAATACTTTCATCCGGGAACATCCATTCCAACTGTGGAGGATCAGCCGAGATTTCGACTGCCACAATAGGCTCATTTACATATCCGGTATCGCTTAAAAGAAAGTTAATGTAGTTGTCATCCAGGTCTGTTTCATGCACAAAAAGTGTCCTTGATTTTATACAGCCAAGACTATTAAAGATGTCAATATCATACTTCCCACCTTTATTTATATAAAATGCAGCCTGATCAAAAGCCTCCGCAATACTATCAATTTGCCAGTTATAAATAAGATCTGTATCTGAAGTTTTGAAGAATATTATGTCTCCTTTACAAATAGTGGTATCCTTAAATACATGTTCCGGGATATCGAAGGGAGCTGATTTTAATTCAAAACTCAATTCCTCCAAGCATCCAAAATCATCAGATACGGTGATGTTATATGTGCCTTCAATTAATCCCGAAACATGACCAGATACATTCAATCCATTCGACCAACTTACCTGAGGATTGTTGCCGGGATTTATTATATTTATTAAGATTTCTGCATCTTCTGAATTCCAGCATAATGGCTCTTGAAGAATTGTGAAATCTATTACTAACTTTTCTGCCAATGGAACATGTATAACACTGTCTATGGTGGATTCACAATCAATCGGTTTGATTTGTAAAAGGAATTCTCCGGCATTTAAACCGTTGAAAATTGTAGAATTAGTCCAGTTTTGGCCATTATCGATGCTGTACAATGTTCCCTCCGGAAAACCAGAGTTGCTAACATCAATCGTGCCACCCAGATCATTACATTTGGAATCAGGGGAAATTATTAAATCACTAATTGAATAAACTCCACTTGCAACTATTTGAATTGTCAACGGAGTTGTAATTACACATAATTGATCTCTCCAGGCAACATACAACTCATATGTTCCGGTTTCTAAATTATTGAAAGTTGGTGTAGATTGCCAGTTTTGTCCACCATCTATGCTGAAAATGAAATGTTCATTGTAAGGATGTATGATATTAAAAGATCCATTGGAAGCAATACAATCACCCAAATCGATAATTTGAATATCGCTTATTTCCGGAAATTCGATTAATGTAATATTCTTATATAGTACTGACTGACATGAATTATTGTCAGTGATTGTGAGTGAGTATTCACCCGCTGTGAAAACAGAGAGTGTGCTTTGAAGATTTCCTGTGTTCCATACATAACTATATCCCGGTGGACCAGTCAACACTAAACTGCCGCCACTGCAAATAAAATCCTTTCCCTCAATATTTCCACCTGGATTTTCAATAACATTCAGCTCAAGTGAATAGATAGTATCACAGTCTTCATGCCCTGGCACTATAAATTCATAATTCCCGGATTCACTGTATACTTCTCCAAAAAAGCTGTATGTATCACCTTCGCATATATTTACTTCCGAACTGTAAGCGATATAATCAAAGACATTTAAGTGAAGGTTAACAATACTATCACATCCATTTTGATTTAAGAAATATAAAACATGAGTTCCTGATTCATGAAATGATGTGTCGCCAATTATAAATTCAGAATTTGAGCAGATATCTGCAAACATTTCTGTTGTGGCTGTTGTATTGAAAGACAGGTGAAGAATGGTACTGTCAATACAACCTACGGGTTCTTCATGATAGATAGTGTAAGTTCCTGAGTTAGCAAACTCAATATTATATAAAGTCAGGATTTCACCTGCACACAATTCAAAGTGTAATACTTCGATTCCTGTCTCAATAACATTTAATTCCAGTGTTTCTATGCTATCGCATCCCTTTGCGTTTTGGTAATTGAAAGTATAAATTCCCGGCTCAAAGAGCACTTGATTTTGAATGACAAGGCTATCACCTAAACAGATTGAAACTTGTCTGTCGGTTTCTATAATAGGTATGACTTCAAGATGTAAGATCAGTATGGTTTCACAATCCCCGGTTGATCCAACTTGAATCTCATATGTTCCTGAATTTGTAAATTGTACATCTCCAATTTCAAAAATATCTCCCTGACAAATGGTATCGTGAATTTCCTGAGTTCCTCCGGTTAGAACTATGAGATTTAGAATGACTAAACTGTCGCATCCATTTTCTTGCTGAAGCAGAATTTCAAAAGTGCCTGAATTATGGAACTGCTGATTTCCGATGGAGACTGAATCACCCTGACAAATGGAGATCTGAAGCAAAGTTGTATCAATTGGAAGCACCTCCAAATGCAGTGTTACCGAAGTCGCACAGCCCTGTCCATTATCCAGTTCGAATTCATAAGTTCCGCTGGAGG
>JALHRR010000046.1 GCA_022841345.1 Saprospiraceae bacterium | reverse complement strand
GGCGTTGAGGCGTTGAGGCGTTGAGGCGTTGAGGCGTTGAGGCGTTGAGGCGTTGAGGCGTTGAGGCGTTGAGGCGTTGAGGCGTTGAGGCGTTGAGGCGTTGAGGCGAACAACCCTTGTAAAAGTTGGTTCAAATTTATCCAATATATTTTTACTAAAAATCAAGGTTGGCAAGACAATTTAAACAATGGTCAGTGTTACTTTGCTTTTTGTGTCAGAAAAAGTGGTATTTTGGAATAAAAATCACCAACCAGGAATTATAATAATTTAAATAGGAGATGAGTAATGAATTCCGTACCCAAGGATTTGAAAAACTGGAAGTGTGGCAGCTTGCCAGGCAGGTAAGACTTGAAATATATAAAATGACTGTCCAATTTCCAACAGAAGAAAAATTTGGATTAACGAACCAGATAAGACGTTCTGTAAATAGTATTTCAGATAACATTGCTGAAGGCACTGGACGATCCACAAATAGTGATAAAGCATACTTCATAAATATATCTTATGCAAGTTGCCTTGAAGTAATTAATCAGTTAATTACCGCTTATGATTTAGAATATATTAATGAAGATACTTATACTGAATTTAGAATAAAAATGGACAGGCTATGCAACATGCTCAATGCTTTTTATAAGTTCCAAATCAACCATAACCAGGATTTGAAGGGAAAATTTAAAAATGACTGAAAAGGGCACACATACTCCACTTTAACCGCACATCGCACCCCATTTCTCACACCCAAACGCCGCCGTAACGCCTACACGTCTTAACGCCTTTACGAACCACACACAGATCACACACTCATGAAATTCTCACTACACCACACACCGCTTCAACGCTTACACGCTTTAACGCTTTAACGAACCACACACCACACCGCAAACACATACCAACACACCGCCTCAACGCATACACGCCTCAACGTCTCAACGAAACACACTCCATACCTCCACCCAACACCCACACTCCCCTTCAACGATTACGCATTTTAACGCTTTAACGAACCAAACACCCACTCCCAGCTCAAACTCACACTCTGCCAACGCTCATACCAACAAACCAATGAACTACGACGCAATATTCATAGGAGGCGGCGCCGCTAGCTTCTTCGCAGCTATCAAACTTGCGGAGCTAAGGCCAGACCTGAGACTTTTGATCGTCGAAAAAGGGAAGGAAGTGCTTCAAAAAGTCAGGATATCCGGGGGAGGACGTTGTAATGTGACGAATGCAATTTCAGAGCCGAAAGAACTATCCACATATTATCCCAGAGGAGGAAAAACATTAATTGGCCCGTTCAGTAAATTTACTTCTTCAGATACCGTCGCATGGTTTGAGGAGAGAGGTGTAAAAATAAAAAAAGAGGCAGACGGGCGGATGTTTCCGGTATCCAATAAGTCGGAGAGTATATTGAATTGTCTGATTTCAGAGGCAGAAAAATTGAATATTGAAATCAGACTGCATACCAATGTTCTGGACATAGAGAAAGAGGAAGCAGGATGGAAGCTACATTGTGCAGATAGTGCATTCACCTGCAGGCAATTATTTATTGGCGCCGGGAGCAGCAGCAGGATTTGGGGGATTCTGAAGAAACTGTCCATACCGGTCATCGACCCCGTTCCTTCCTTGTTCACATTTAATATCAGGGATGAGCGCCTCTCAGACATACCCGGAATTGTCATAGCTGATGCAGAGATCAGAATACCCGGAACAAAATTGTCAGAAAGAGGTCCGGTCCTCATCACTCACTGGGGACTCAGTGGTCCGGGAATCTTAAGACTCTCCGCATGGGGAGCAAATGTGCTGCATGAAAAACTATATCATTTCGGCATCATAATCAATTGGCTTCCAACACATTCTGTTGATTCATTAAAAAAATTGATTGAAACCATCCGTCAAACCAAAGGATCCGGCTTTCCATCCTCCAAAAGTCCTGTTGAAACTTTTCCTGCGCGGTTCTGGAAAAAAATTGTTCAGGCATCGGGTATTGCGGATACCGTTAAATGGGCCGATCTCAATAAAGTTCAAATCGCAGCTTTAATCAGGGAAATCACAGAAGCCAGCTTCACCGTCAAAGGGAAAAGCACCTTTAAAGAGGAATTTGTAACTGCCGGAGGAGTAGATTTGAAAGCAATCGATTTCAGGACCTTCTCAGTCAAGACACACCCCACCTTATTCATGGCCGGTGAGATTCTGAATATTGACGGGATTACGGGCGGTTTCAATTTTCAGGCTGCCTGGACGGGTGGATGGATGGCTGGAAGCGCGATGGCGGAACAAACAGAGTTATGAATTATGAATGTTGAATGATGAGTGAACAGCCGCGTTATAGTCTTGGGTAGGGGCAAATGGCAATTTGCCCGGGCAGGCACGTGAAAGCTGGGAGAGATGAGAGATAAGAGATAAGAGATAAGAGATAAGAGATAAGATAAACAGCCAATCAGCCGCTCATAACTAATTGATCAAAAATAAACAAAAAAATATAATCGATTTGGGGCTCCCCCCGGGTACTCTGAAATTACATATTAAAAACATGCAATTTCAGAGTACCCGGGGTCGCGCTATCCGCTTTACTCAGTCCTGCGTCCTTCGTGCCCGCTCCTATCGCTGAGCCGGTGTGAGTGTGAGCTTAGAAGTTTTGAGTGAAAGTGTATTAAACCAACTTCTCACCGTCTGATTTCCGTACACGATAAACTCTCACCGGCATTGAAGTTTTGAGAAGTTATATTTGTAAGCGTCTGGAGACGCCAGAATGTGGTGAGTGCGGGTGTTGAGTGCGAATTTTTAATCCGGGTCGGAGACCCGCACCATCGCAAGTGTTTATAGAGCTTCTGAGTTAAAAGTAGCACCTTCCCCCAGCTGTTGAGCCAGGATGCGACTGCTTCACCCACTGCTCGAAGTAGCTTCCAGTTACGAGCACACTCTCCACCCACACTGGCTGTTTTCTCGTAGCTCGTGGCTCATGCTTCTTCTTCCGGCTGTTTTCTCGTAGCTCGTGGCTCATGCTTCTTCTTGCGGCTGTTTTCTCGTAGCTCGTAGCTCGTGGCTCATGCTTCTTCTTCCGGCTGTTTTCTCGTAGCTCGTGGCTTGAGGCTCTTCCCGGCTGTTGAGCCAGTAGCTAGCAGCCAGCAGCCAGAAGCTGGCTGTTATAACTTCTAATTTCTGAATTCTACCTTCAGACGGCCACATCCTCCCCTTTTTTCGTATCTATTCATCCGGCAGACCTTATGCTGAACCTGAATTCTCAATTTCTTAACAGATTGAATAAGCATTGTTCGGAAAATAGGTCTAATTTTGCACCCTTATTACTACAGACGCATGGGATTTATATTTAGAAGTATATGGATTATTTCCATTTTATTTGTTGTACTCAACGTAAAAAACTTATCTGCACAATGCCCCACAATCGCTGCTATCATGATAGATGCGTGTGGAGTAGAACAAAGAAATGAGTTTGTGATTATCTTCTCAGGAGGCGGATTTAATACATCTAATTTTCAGCTCAGCTTTGATGTAAACAATAATATTGTTGGTCCGGAAAATAATGATATTAATATCAATATCAACAATATAGGACCGACCATGTGTAGTATTGTTCCCGGTAATCCGGCAATTGTCGTTGGTTGTCCAAATGTGACCCCAATTGGACTTAACTATAATGTCCCACCCAACTCCTATGTTATTTTGTCTACAAGTAATAATGCTAACCAAACATATGATTTTACAACTTTTTGTGGAAACGGAGCCTGCGTTTATATTATGTCCAATAGCTGTGAAAGATCTGCCGGCGGTTTTACCAATGGGGGACCTGGTGCACCAAGAACTACAATAATTGATACGAATGGTGATCCACCGGGATGTTTTTTTAGCTATGTGTATAATACTGGTTTATTGGTTGGAGGTAACGGCGCGTATTTCATTCCACCTGCAACCTTTGGAAATGCAGGATGTGTAGTTCCACCTATACCCGCAGCAACTCCGGTCCCTCCGGTATTCAATACAATTATGCCTCCTCCATCATGCGGACCATTTACACTTCCTGCAATAACAGGAACAAACCTTACCGGAAATGAAGCTTATTATTCGGGTCCAATGGGCACAGGAACATCCTATGATCCAGGTGATCAAATAACTTCCACTCAAACAATTTATATCTACGATCCAACTGTACCCTGTGCAATTGAAGTAAGTTTTGTAGTTACGATCACTCCCCAGCCTGCCACATTCCCGGCAGGTCCACTCGAAGCTTGCGAGACAGCTCCCGGACAAGCTACTTTTAATCTAACAGCACTCAATAACACCATTACCGGAGGTTTGGGCGGAACTGTATCATGGTTTCAAAATCCCGGGTTAACTACTCCGGCAGCTCCCAATAATGCTTTTGTTGTAACAGGAGGATCCACCACAGTCTATGCAGTTATTAATCACGGCGGCCCCTGCCCTTCCATTCCGGAACCTGTTCAGCTGAATATAATTCCTCAGGTTACTCCAACTTTCACCCAACTTGGACCTTTTTGCACTGGAACCAACTTTAGCTTACCCGGTACATCCAATAATGGCATCGATGGAACCTGGTCACCGGCTATCAATAATACAGGCACAACCTTATACACATTCACCCCTACTGCCGGACAATGTGCTACAACCACTACCATGAATGTGGTCATAAATATGGAGGTAACGCCGGTTCATACACAGATTGGACCATTTTGCGCGGGAGTGGATTTCACTCTATTAAATGTATCTGATAATGGAATTAATGGTACCTGGTCTCCGGCCATTAATAATATGTCCACTACCTTATATACATTCACACCTACGGCAGGACAATGTGCTACGACAACAACCATGAGTGTTGTCATCACCCCTGGTACTACTCCGACTTTTACCCAATTAGGGCCCTTTTGTTCCTTAGAAAACTTTACATTACCCAATACTTCCAATAATGGTATCAATGGCAGCTGGTCTCCTGCCATTAACAATATGTCTACCACATTATATACTTTTACACCCACAGCAGGCCAATGTGCATCCACAACCACCATGAATGTGACCATTATACCTTTAATTGCTCCAACTTTTACTCAAATTGGTCCCTTCTGCGCTGGTGAAAATTTTACACTTCCATCTGTATCAAATAATGGTTTAACAGGTACCTGGTCTCCTGCTATCAATCCTAATGCCACGCAAACTTATTTTTTCAGCCCTACTCCCGGTCAATGTGCTTCACTTGTTTCAATGACTGTGACCATTAATCAACCAGCTACCCCTACTTTTTCATCCATTGGTCCTTTTTGTACCGGAACAAACTTTACCCTGCCTGCTACTTCGAATAATGGATTTTCAGGCACATGGTCTCCGGCCTTTAACCCTGCGATGACTACAACATATACGTTCACCCCTGCCGCAGGTCAATGTGCATCAACTACTACATTACAGGTAGTCATCAATGCACTTCCCAATGCTACAGCATCCAATTCCGGAGCAGCCTGTTCAGGACAGGGTAATATTCAGTTGAATGCAGGAGGAGGGAATTCATATGAATGGGCAGGACCGGCAGGTTTCATGTCTTCCACCCAAAATCCCACACTCGTTAATCCGATGGCCAATGCCGCCGGTACTTACACAGTTACTGTCACTGATGTGAATGGTTGTAGCAATACCGCCACTACTACGGTCACTTTGTTTCCGGCCTGGAGCTTGAATACGAGTGTGCTCAACAATGTTTCATGCGCCGGTGATCAAAACGGCGCGATTTCAGTGGGTTTAAACGGACTTCCGGCACTTCCACTTCAAAATATAGAATGGACTGCTCCACCCGGAGTCACTATCGTATTGGGTAACAATCTCAATCTTCCATCCGGTTTATATGCGATCACTATCACAGATAATAACGGTTGTACAGGAACGGCTTCACTGACAATTACAGAACCGACTCCTCTGGTAGTTTCATGCATGGTTCTCGCTAATGAGTCTTCTCCAGGAGCATCAGACGGATCAGGTCAAGTTACAGTCTCAGGTGGGACGCCCAACTATGATATTGCCCTGACCGGACCCATTAATGTAAACCTCAATAATGTTATTGCCGGCACTAATTCTTTCAGTATGCTTCCTCCCGGTGCTTATATTATTACCGTAACGGATGAAAATAATTGCGCTAATACTTGTGCATTCGTGGTTCAATCTGCCGGTTGTGATCTGATAGCCAATATTGACAATGCTGAAAACCCTGATTGCTTCGGCTCTGATACCGGTAGTATAACTATCTCTGCATCCTCCGGTTCGCCACCCTTGACATATACCTGGAGTGGGAACACACCTGTTGGGAATACACCTTCAGGAACCTCTTTGGCGGCAGGCACTTATATCATTACAGTGACTGATGACGCCGATTGTTCTGCTATCGTCAGCACCACCTTAACAGATCCTGCTGAAACTCAATTTTCTTGTTTTGAGGAATTGCCTGCCTCCGGACCAGGGAACGCAGATGGAATAGGAACGATTTTCTTTACTGATGGCAATGCGCCCTTTACTGTCATCATGAACGGCCCGGTTAATGGAAATTTTAATAATGTTAATCTTGGAAATTTTGACCTTTTTGGCTTAATACCCGGCTCTTACACCCTCAATATAACAGATGCAAATGGTTGTCCCGCTACATGCAGCTTTATCATCACTTTCCAGAATTGTAATTTGAGTTTACAGCAAAGCACCGTAATCCCTGTCAGCTGCTTCGCAGGTAATGATGGATTTATTGAAGTCCTTGTCACAGGTGGAACCGGTAATTATTCTTATGCCTGGTCAAATGCAGGAATTGGCAATTCTCCTTCCGCTAATAACCTGACAGGCGGAAGTTACACTGTCACTATTACGGATTCCAATAATTGTGAATTGATTGAAACTTTTGTCATCACAGAACCCAATGAATTGACCCTCAATTGTAACTCTACTATCAATGCTTCTAATGCAGTTGCGACAGATGGGGGAGTTAATCTTACCTGGAGCGGCGGAACAGCTCCCTTTAATGTGCAGATTACAGGTCCTGTCAATACTTCATCTAATAATATACCCGGAAATTCTGTCTCCATTACCAACCAGCTTTCTCAGGGAAATTATGTAATCGTCCTCACAGATGCTAATGATTGCCAGGTCAGTTGCGATTTTACCATCAATTCTGATGCCTGCAATATCACACTTTCGACACAGATCGTGCAGCCTGCCTGTACCGGCAATTCAAATGGATCTATTACCATTTTACCCAGTGGAAATAATGGCAATACGACTTATAGCTGGGATATAATACCTGATCCCGCAACTGCTTCTGTTAATATGCTGGCGGCAGGAACTTATCAGGTGACAGTAACAGATGCAGATGGATGTTCTGCCAGTACTTCTGTCGTTTTGGTAAATCCGTCTGCCATCAATCTTACCTGCACTGCTACAGCAATCACCTCAGGTAATACAGATGGAATGATCATGCTGACATTTAGTGGTGGACTGGCTCCATTTAACCTTAACTACACCGGTCCTGTAATGGGAAATATCATGTCTGCCGGCAGTCCCTATAATCTTACTAATCTTCCGGCTGGTACTTATTCTATTGTCATCACTGATGCCAATGGATGTACCCAGTCTTGTCAATCAACAGTGCTGGACCCTGATTGTAATGTCACAGCTTCTATTAATATTGTGCAAAACATTCGTTGCGCAGGAGATATGGATGGCGCTTTGTTTGTGCAAGTGACTGGGGGCTCCGGCAATTACACTTATTCGTGGTCGCCGGGATCGATCCTTCCGGTTGAAAACCCGCTGAGTCTCGGCACAGGCACCTACACTGTGACGGTAAATGATGTAGTTTTGAATTGTGCGACCGTGGCCAGTGTCACATTAGCTAATCCTGCTCCTCTGGTTATAAACTGCGCTTCTGAACCTACGACTTTGACCGGAATTCCGGATGGAATTTTATTGATTACAGTTTCTGGTGGTACCTTACCATTTACTGTTAATTATACAGGACCTCAGAATGGTCAGGAAATGATGTTCAATATAGGCACTATTCCAATTGCCAATCTTTTGGATGGGGATTACAATATCATCATTACAGATGCTAATGGCTGTACTATTTCTTGCAACACTACCATTGAGGCAGGTGTATGTATGCTTACTATTGACCCTCAGGTACAGAATATTTCATGTGCCGGTGCAGACGATGGAAGTATTCTTCTTTTTGTCAATGGTTCACTGGGCAATAATACCTACACATGGAATCCTTCTTCTATTGGTAATATCGCCAATCCCTCCGGATTGAGCGCAGGTTCATACAGTTTCACTGTAACTGACCAGTTTTTGTGCAGTAATACCGGAATTGTGACTTTAACCGATCCGCCTGCATTTGTAATCAATTGTGCAACCATTGCAGATGTTAGTGTCATTGGTGCTTCTGATGGAATAGGAAGAGTAAGCTGGTCCAATACTACCGGACCTTTTATGTACACCATTGATATCCCCGGCAATCCAATCAGTGGATCTACGTCTAATCAAAGTTTTGATTTTACCGGTTTGGCAGTGGGTACTTATACTGTAACAGTTACAAATGATGATGGCTGCAGTGCCGAATGCAGCTTTACAATCGAAGAACCTGCCTGTTCAATAGCAGTCCAGCTCGTTCAGCAAGGCAGTAATCTGTGTTTTGGAGATTCCAACGTCAGAATCATTGCCAATGTCACCGGTTTTGTCGGTAATATTACATACAATTTTGATGCCCCTGTAACAGTCGTTCCGGGCGTCACACTAGGCCCGGCAGGAACATACAATGTTACCGTAACGGACGATAGCGGGTGCTCCGCTACTTCTTCCATGATAGTGACTGAACCCAATGAATTAGTTTTAAATTGCTCTGAACTCAGTCCTGCCAGCCAAAATGGCGTCTCTGATGGCAGCGGAAGAGTAAGTATCTCTGGAGGAACTGCTCCTTATATCATCAGATGGTCCGGTCCTGAATCCGGAACTTTGCCCAGTGCAGATCCCGGTAATTTTACCATCATTAACATCCGTAATGGTATTTATGACATTGAAGTAGAAGATGCTAATGGTTGTATATCCACTTGTCAGTTTACAATCGGGCCGGATGTGGACTGTACGGACGATCTAATGATTGATTGTTCAGTCATTCAGCCTGCCTCTGGGCCGGCAAACCCTGACGGAACTATCGGGATTGCCTGGATACATGTCGGCCCCGTAGCGCTCAATATCATCAGGCCTTTTGGGAACCCAATCAACACGACTGCTTCAGATACTTATACCTTATCTAATGCTGTTCCGGGTAATTATACATTCTACATCACTTCTCCTGACGGTTGCAGAGATACTTGTTCACTCACACTGGGCTTTGAAATCATTTGTAATCTTCAGGTGGATGCAGACATCACGCAGAGCATCATTTGTACAGGTACCAGTAGCGGTTCTGTTTTATTGACTCCTTCAGCAGGAACAGGACCATTTACTTTCGCATGGAGTGATGGTCAAAGTGACCAGAATCAAAGATCTAACCTTGCTGCAGGTGCGTATTCATTCACCGTCACCGATGTTAATAATTGTACAGCTGAGGGTACTGTTACACTTACTGACCCCCCACCAATTATTGCTAACTATTCCTCTTTCGGTCCGGGATGTAACGGCGATTCAGGAAGACTTATCATTACACAAATAAACGGCGGAACCGCGCCTTTTACAATTGACGCCGATCCGCTGAATATATTAATTGGTCCTACTCCCTTTACTGTTAATGATATTCCCCCCGGATCTTACAGTGGAGTCATCAGGGATGCAAATGGTTGTAATGTTAGTTTACAATTTGTCATACCACCATCTGACAATATCACAATTGCTGCTATTGCAGATACTACTATCGAAGCCGGCAATTCTATGGAGGTTATTGTTCAGACCAACCGAACATTACAGCAGCTCATCATTGCAGAAATGAGATACAATGGCAATCTTCTGTGCACAGATTGTCTGGACTTTGTTTTTGAGCCTACCGAAAGTGGGGTGCTGGTCATTCAGCTGGAAGATGATTCAGGCTGCAGCATAACAACTCAATTCAGAATTACAATTCAGGTGAATATCAATGTCTTCTTCCCCACAGGGTTCTCTCCTAATGGAGATGGAATTAATGATTATTTTACTGCTTTTGGAGGACAGAATGTCAGCCGGGTGAATTACCTGAAGATGTTTGACAGATGGGGTGAAGAAATATTCGTTCTGGAAGATTTTCCTCCGGGTGAAAGAATCGGTTGGGACGGAAACTTTAAAGGAAAAGAACTGAATCCCGGCGTCTACATCTATGTCTCCGAAATTCAATTTTTGAATGGCGATAAAAAACTATTTGCAGGCGAAGTGACTTTATTCAGGTAAATCTGAAGAATCATTTATTAATGCTTAAAGTCGCATATTCTCCTGTTTATAAATATCAATTACCTGAAGGACACAGATTCCCGATGGACAAGTATGAATTGCTACCTGAGCAATTGATTCATGAAGGGACATTGGGAGAAAGCAATTTTTTTCACCCCGATTTATTACCTGAAGAAATTTTGCTTTGGACACATGAGGAAGGATATTGGTCCAAACTCCGGAACCAAACACTCAGTCGCAAAGAGATCACCAGAATTGGATTTCCAATGAGTGAAAAGCTGATTCAAAGGAGCAGACATATCTCAATGGGAACGACCATGTGCGCAGAATTCGCTTTGGAATATGGTATATCTATGAACATTGCAGGAGGGACTCACCATTCTTTTGCAGATCGGGGAGAAGGGTTTTGTATATTGAACGACATTGCCATTGCGTCCAATTATCTATTAAAAAAACAACTTGCTGGTTCTATCCTTATAGTTGATCTGGATGTCCATCAGGGTAATGGAACAGCATCCATTTTTGAAAAGGAGGATCGTGTATTTACATTCAGTATGCATGGAGAAAAAAACTTTCCACTCCATAAAGAAAAATCCTCGCTGGATATCGGCCTTGCTGATAAAATAGAGGATAATGAATACCTTCGAATACTCAAAAGGACACTCCCCATACTCATCGATCAGGTTAATCCGGATTTTATATTCTATCTGTCAGGGGTAGATGTATTACACACTGACAAACTCGGCCGTTTGTCTCTGACACTAAATGGTTGCAGAGAAAGAGACAGGTTCGTTCTACAAACCAGCAAAGATGCTAAGATTCCGATTGCAGTAAGCATGGGCGGAGGCTATTCAGTTCGCTTATGGGATATCATTGAAGCACATGCCAACACTTTCCGCATGGCTCAGGAGATTTACTTTTGACAGTGATGAATCTGATCTAAATGGTACTGCCATCCGGTGGGTTAATTGGCTGTTTCTCACACCCGATGCTTCCCTTATCATTCTGCTACAGAACGCTCACTCACACATTATTGGGCAGAAAGGAACTTCTAAGGTCGTAGCTGAAAGCTACTCTGAGCAACTATGGGACGGGTGGATTTTTATACTCATCACAACTACTACTTACTACTTACTACTTACCACTTACTACTTACTACTACTCTTACCCTCCCTCCTTCGCCCCTTCACCAGCCCTCACTCTGTCAGCCTGCAATTTGGCCTCTGCTAAAAGTTTGTCAGCCCGATTGTTAGCTTCATTTTCCAGTTGTGTGGCTCTGTCATTTCCTTCTTTTCGCAATCTGTCAGCTGCCAATTTAGCACCTTGCTTTTGAATAAAACCCTGCGCTTCATCCTCCAATTTTTTGGCATTTGCAGCAGATTCTTCACGTACTTTAGTGGCCAGATTGGCTGCTTCCAGCTTAATTTTTGCCGCCTGATCTTCAGCAGTTGCAATTATTTGATCTGCTTTTTTATTCCATTCTGCCTGAGCTTTAAGCTTTGCTTCATCTATTTTCTCCTTTACAACTACTTTTGCAGAATCAACTTTTTCCTGAACTATTGCCTTCACTTCCTCCACTTTCTCTTTTACTTTTGATTCCACCTGATCCTGCAGACTTTTCAACAAATCCTCATTTTTATCCGACCATTTGAAAGAGAATTTAGGTGCCAATACTGTCCCTTCAGCAGTAATATCCAGCAAAACCGTTTTAAGGGGATCTACTTTCAGTCCCAACTTCAGTGCCTGAGCAGACAACTTATCAATAAATTGATTGGCATCCGGTCCAAATTCAGAGCGGGGCACTTCCATATTGATTTTAAAGAAAATATCCTGTGACAGTCCTGTATACCCGGCAATAGTGGCTTTGCTGTTTCCAAGCTTCAATGTGTATGGATTGACATTCATTCTGCCATCTTCGATTTTAAAATACATGGCAATATCCGATAGTTTCTGGGCGGCGAGTTTAGTAAGCTTCATCTCAGAAGCAAGCTTAATCAAGCCGTCAAAACCTTTTATATCCAAATTATCAGTCAATAAATTTCCTCCTGCAAATACACTGGAAAAAACCGGAGTCATGCTCTCATCCAGATCAGATTTGAAATTTACCTGAGTAGAAAACAGCCCTGAACAAAACTTTGCAATGGGTGCAAAAGTGGCAATGGTAAGAAACTTATCTGCGGCAGATTTGATATCCCAATTATTAATATTCAATTTAAAGTTAACATTCGGTTTGGCCAGATTTGATACATCATAAGTCCCATCCAATCCCAGTGAGCCACCCATCATCTCCATTGTGAGATCAGAAAGTTTTGCGGTTTTATCCGCGAGCCGAACATTTCCATAAACATTATTGATTTCTACATTCTCATAAATCATTTTTTTCACTCCTCCTGACAAGCTGATATCCACGTTTTTAGGCAAATCGATAACCTGAATACTGTCAGAGGCGGCTGTACTGCCCACTTCATCAGCAGGCAATTGCGACATCAAATCATTAAGATTGAGATAATCTGACTGGAATGTAAAATCTCCCCTGACCGGTTCGTCTCTGAAAAAATAATTGAGATAATTATTTACATTTCCTGAGGCTTTGAAATCATTGCGACCAAATTTGCTGTCCAAGGAATTTAATCTCAAAGCTTGCGGGGTAAATGTCATATCCATGGTTTTGATGGCAACAGTTTCACTCAAAGTGGATGTTTTATATTCCATATCAGTGATTTTCATCTCACCGCTGGCATCAAAATTTTCATACTTTTTTTGCTCAATAGCAGACATCCGCCCTTTTAATGTAACATCTCCTGTGACCAGACCTTTGTAAGATTCTCCCTCATCAAGAGGAATAACTTTGCCTATATCTGATAATTGCAATTTCCCATTGATGGATGCATCTATGTCAGGATCAGATAGCGGAGTTTTCAGAATAAAGCTGGCTTGTACAGGATTTCCGGCCAGCTTTAGAGAGCCTTTCTTCATTTGAACCACCATATCATCATATTCACGTTTGCCTTCAGATTGAATATTCAAATCAAAGAAAACATCCTCCACAGCAGCAGGAAGTGATGGATACTGGAACCGGCCATTCTGCACATTAATATTGATATCCATACCCGGATAAAGTTTCGAAAGCGCAGAATAAGTTCCTTTCAACTTTCCATTTATAAGGGCTGTACCGGAAGTGCGTACGCTTGCGAAATCCTTCTGATAAACTGCCGGAATCAGGGACAAAATAGATTTGAATTCAGCCTTATCTGCTGCAAAAGTGAAATCCATATTGATATCATCTTCAGGCATGGATAACCATCCATCCAATTTTAGTCCCAGCTCATTCAATTTGAATTCATTTTCTTTCATAGTAAATGTAAAAGTGGGGAGATTTACATCCAGGTCTATTTTCGCATCCAGATTGGCTCTATTCAAATATCTTATTCCATCCATCCAAAGATCCAGTGTATCAATTGAAGTTTGGGTAGCCAGGAGGAATTGATCTGAAGAAAAATCGCCTTTCCCTTTATGGCCCAGACCCTGAATTTTAAAATTTATTCCTGTACTGGCATCCTTGTAGTCAATAAAACCATTTTCAATACTATAGGATTGCAGGTTGGCAAGAGCAACGGACTCCTCCGTCAGCGTGTCTGCTGCAACTTCTTCCGAAGTTTTAACGATATCCCAGTTTGCAGTTCCATCTTCCAGGACCCTAACATTGAACACAGGATTTACAAGGGAAAAGTCAATTATTTGAATCTCTTCACCGTTGATCACACTCATAATATCCAGCTCGATTGCAAACGTCTCAATCTTTGCCAGTTGTACACCATAGAATATTCCGGTTCCATCAACAGTGAGGCTGTCCAGCTGAAGATTGAAATCAGGAAAGGTTCTGAATATCCCAAATGAATAATCTTTAAAATCAACTACTGCATTCAGCTGTTCATTCATCTTTGATTTTACAATTCTGACAATTTTCTTTTCAAAAATAAATGGTAATGACACCAAAATAATCAACAAGACTACAAGTGTTATTCCTATTCCTTTTAACCATTTTTTCATGTTATACTTTTAAAAAGAGATTCCAACATCATGCAATGGATACTCCAACTAAATAATTATTTAAACCCGAAATTGAGCAGTCTATTTTGATTCTCGGTTCAAAAAGAATTGACTACAAGCCTGCAATATAGTAACGATTGAAACAAGGCTATGATTTCATTTAATATACGCATTCCCTGGAAAAAGTGAAGGAGCATGAATTTCAAACGAATCTGAATGCTGACCATTTACAGCTCATAAAAATTATTGCAGAATTAATATTGAAACTATTTAGAGGCATAAGTTAATTCCATCAAAAAAATGCTAATATTTTTAGAAAATCATTTACTTTGAACAGAAATTAAATTATCGGTCAAAATAATACGCGCTATGAAAAAACACATACTACTCTTTACACTTATGCTGATGCTTTCCAGCATTAAAACGCTCAATGCACAAATTTCAGTGAGCAGCTACTCTATTTATGCATTGGGAATTCAGGCCCCTATTGGTAGTCAATTTGCATTTGAATGTAAAATATTTGCCAACCGAAATGATGATCTCTATGAAACTCAAATAGAACCGACCCTTTTTTACAGATTTAAAGAACACCCATACCACAGATTTGCAGCTGGCGTGGGTTTCAATTTTAATTTGTATAGAGATTTATTTTACGTCAGCCTCCCTGTGCAACTTGAAATATTTCCCTTGCAAGATTTCAAAAAATTGTCATTCATTATCGAGCTAAGTCCGGGGTTTGAGGAATCTGAGCCATTATTACGGCACTTATGGGGAATCAGGTATCGATTTGGTGCAAATTAATATTGGGGTACTATCACTTTTTGTGCCCCGGCTCATATATGACTCTAAGGAAGCTGCTGAAGCGCTCTTTCTCTCTTTTGACCGGAATGCCTACGACAATACCAATTAATAGATTGTCGGAGATGCCAAGCCGCATCTGAGGTCTTATTGTCATATCAAAATCCTGCGCCTGAAATTCCTTATTGAGTTCTACACCAATGAAATTGCGTGTGCCGGGAATCATATAATGTACATTAGAATTAATCTGCCAGTTGGTATGCATGGATTCTGATCCAAAATGTTGCTCTATTTGAGGACCTGTATAAAGCAAGGTGTGCCAGTTTTGGCCCCAGCGTTTGGCTGCTACAAAGAACGGATTATAAATATTCCCGGAAAAAAGCCTTTCTTTACCATAGTTGCTAAAAGGTATTAATTCAAATTCATGAAGGTATCCAATTGCCATGGAAGTGCTCATTTTTTCAGACACGAAGAAGGACCATTGAGCAGCCAGCTTTAGTCCGTTCAATTTACTGGAAGGAACATCCCCTGTACCATTCTCTTTATTGGCGTAGTAAAAAGTAAAGGGTAATTCAATTTCCAACCCCAGCCGGTCAATTGGTGCCCATTCATATTCTACAAGTGTCTCATAACTATCGTATTGTTGATTATCGATGAGACCAAATCCTACATTCCATTCCTTTTCACCCTTTCGTGCTCCCAGATCCCTTATCAAATCTATATAAAGCGGCTCTGCATGTAATACTTTGTCCCGGCCTTTGATCTCTTCAGTCTCTGAAATATAGATACTGTCTGCGATCCGGTCAAAATTATATTCCTTGTCAATCTGACCATAAAGTTGAAGCCTGGTCAGAACAAAACAAAAAAGTATAGCCCATTTATAGGAATGTAAAAATTGCATATAAATTGATTTTAATAACTAAGTAATGAATGCTACTTCGCTACATGTTGAGTTGCTCACAAAAGTAAAAATTAGCAAAAGAAAGTCCAAAAAGTTTTGATGCCAATTTCTTTAATTAACACTCTATTAACGCAAAACATATATTAATTTATTGCAAGATTGCAAAAGTAGTCCTTCTGTTTAACTGATGCTCATCTTCTGTGCAGCGGGCACAAACGCAGGGAGCTGCTGGCTGTGACTCTCCAAATCCTCTGGCAGTGAGTCTTTGTCTGTCTACTCCCTTTGATATTAAATACTCTACAGCGGACTTAGCTCTTCGCAAACTAAGATCCTGATTATAAGCCAGCTCTCCCCGGCAATCAGTGTGAGAGCCTAGTTGGATGTTCAGGTTTTTATTGATTAAAAGTAATTCTGCCAGCGTATCCAGTGTAGGTTTAGCATCTTCTCTAATGACTGCTTGATCCAGATCATAATAAATATTGTCCAGTACTATTTCTTTATTGTAATAGATCTTTTCTAAAATAAGGCGAGCTTCAATTAAAGTATCTTGCTCCCTTTCCGGAAAATCCATGGTATTAATATCGATTTTTGAACTGATATAATCTTTAAAGCTTCCAATAAATTCATACTTTTTATCCAATTCAAGATCTAATCGGATGGTACCTGTCCGATCGGATTTTAGCAGCATAGTGTCGGTTCCGGAAATGAACTGTACATCCACCATACCAATTGGTTTTCTAAACCTTATCCCACTATTCGGATCATCCGGGGTATTGAATTCTTTTTCCTGTGTCACGAGATTGAGGCGAATAGCGAATAAGGGTTTAGTACCATCTATGGTATCTTTAATTTCAGGAGTTTTTCTCAATACCTTTTCAAAATAATAAATATCATCGAGGCCTACTCCATCTTTTCTATTGGAAGTAAAATATCCTTTTTGAATGACTGTATCCGCGTTAGGTCCGAATGGATCTGTTACCCAGCCAAAATCATCCGCTCCGGAATTGATGGGAGCTTTGAGGTTTTGGGCAGGTGTCCATTTTCCATTCGCATCCAGATAGGTTCTATAAATATCATATCCACCCATACCTCCCGGTTGATTGGAGGCAAAATATAAAGTATCAGCGTCCATAAATGGTGCCATTTCGTCATACTGTGAATTGATCAGATTGCCGGCAGGTGTAGGATCCTGCCATCCTCCATTATTGAATTCGGATACATATAAATCATATCCACCTTGTCCACCTTCATAATTAGCAGAGAAAATCATTAACCTCCCATTATCAAAAAATGCAGGAGTGCTGTAATTTACATCAGAACTGGTAAATTCCACCAGTATAGGTGTTGTCCAGATCGTGCCATCCAATATCGCATAATACAATTTACAAAACTGATCACCTCCACCTGAGTCGTCGCATCGAACGAAAACACCCATGCTGCGATCCTTTGTCACTACCATTGCCCCATCATTATCCTCAGAACTAAATCCACTGTCAAATCGGGTGACTTCTCCGGTATAAATATTACCAATGAAAAGGCTCGAGAATTTATCTCCCGTGGTTTTATAAAAATTGGTGCCCATACTTTGGGTACGATCAGAAGTAAATAATATTTTCCCGGCATCCATTGGAAAAGGGAAATAGTCTCTCGAGTTGGAATTAATGGAAATACGCTTTATAACATACTCGCTTTCGGTAGTTTTTGAGAGCCAGTCAGCTGCAATTCTGCTGCTATTTGCTTCTCCCCGGTATTTATTAGGTTCATTGGATAGCTTTCCGGCCTCTTCAAAATATCGGACAGCGTCAGAATACTTTTCAATCTGCTTTAATGCCCGGGCATAAAGCACTGCATTTTGTTCAGACTCATTCCAGGTATATGCTTGTTTGTACCAATTCACACCTTTCTCTAAATTGCCCAGCCGCTGATGACTTTCGGCAAGTAATAAAGACAATTCAGCTTTTTCTAATCTGTCAGAAGCGCTTTCAATTTCCTGCTCCAACATTTGGGTTGCTACATAAAATTGTCTCCTTTCAAATGCTGTACGACCATCCCTGATTTTTTCAGTATAGGAACATGATTGAAATAAAAGACCTGCCAGGATAATGAAAAAAAGGAATCTAAATAGCATACCAACTCATTTAACAAGAAAAACGAAATTACCTGCGTTCTCGTATAGAACCTGATTGTAGCAAGAATATTGGAATACTACAATAAATAGAAAATCCCCGCTTTTGTTTGGCGGGGATTCTCAAAAAATATAGGAAGTATTTTCTTAAGCTGTTGTAACTTTTGCTTTTGTCTCTTTTGCGAGTGGTTTCACATCATCATTTTTGGAAAAATCATACATGATTGGTGTTGCCACGAAAATGGATGAATATGTACCTACTATGATACCAATGAATAGGGCAAATGCAAATCCTTTGATCGATGATCCTCCGAAAATCAAGAGTACCAAAATTACAAGAATAGTAGTTGCGGATGTTATAATCGTACGATTCAGCGTCATATTCAGGGCCAGATTAACCACTTCCTTTCTGTTCCTGTTGGAATAAGTTCCCAGATATTCCCTGATCCTGTCAAATACAATTACAGTATCATTCATGGAATAACCTACCACTGTCAATAAAGCAGCAATAAATGCCTGGTCTATTTCCATGGTAAATGGCATGATTCCATGCAGTAGAGTGAATATGGACATTAATATAAGCACATCATGCACCAGTCCCACAACGGAACCAAGACTATACTGCCATTTACTGAATCGGATAAAGATGTAAATGAAAATCAGCAATATTGAGAATATAGTTGCATAAACTGAACTGGATTTGATATCCTCAGCAATTGTCGCTCCTACTTTTGAAGAAGATGTAACTTTTGTACCATTTGAATCTGGTTGTTTAAAGGCTTCCAATGTCAAACCTGATTCTGATACAGTTTTAACGCCATCATATAGTTTGCCTAAAACCTGCTCTTCTATTTCATCTCCTTCCTGATTAATCAAATAACTGGTAGTTACATTGAATGTATTTCGGGTATCTACGGCTTTCACCACAGGTTCAGAACCAAATGTTCCTGCTAAAGCAGTCCTCAATTCCTGAGGGTTCACATTGGCAGAAGGATCAAAAGTGACATTGTATGAATAACCTCCTTTGAAATCTACACCCAACTCAAATCCTCTTGTGAAGAATGAAACAACGCCCATCAAAATAATTACACATGAAACAATGTAAAATGTTTTTCTTTTTGACAAGAAATCGATGTGGCCATTCTTGAATAATTTCTCGGAAAAATTTGTAGAGAAACTGATGCTCTTACCTTTAGTTACTGTCCACCACTCCAGAATCAATCTTGAAATCAATACTGCTGTGAAAAGTGTACATAAAATACCGATGATCAAAACAACGGCAAATCCTTTAATAGGCCCCAGTCCAAAATAAGCCAGAACTATGGCAGTAAGTAAGGTAGTAACGTTGGCATCTATAATGGCTGAATAAGAGTGTTTAAATCCATCCGTTATGGCATTTATCAAACTCTTACCTTCCTGCAATTCTTCTTTGATCCGTTCAAATATAATTACATTGGCATCTACAGCCATACCAATTGTCAGTACAATACCTGCAATACCAGGCAATGTCAGTACTGTTCCATAAGAAGCCAGTACACCGAATATAAAGAATACGTTTGCAAGCAAAGCTATTATAGAGATAATACCTCCTGAACTATAGTAAATAATCATGAAAATTAACAACAGCACAAATCCTACACCCAGGGCCATTACAGATTTGTTAATGTTTTCCTGACCAAGAGAAGGTCCAACGAATGCTGATTGCTTGATTACTGTTTTTGCAGGAAGTTTACCAATTTGCAGGATATTAGCTAAATCTTTTGCCTCCTGAATAGTGAATGTACCCTGTATTTGAGAGTCTCCTGAAGGAATTGGGCTATTTACTCTGGGAGCAGAAACCACCTCATCATCCAACACAATTGCTACTTCACGATTATTATCATTAGCAGCTCTGGTGGTAAGGTCATTCCAAATTCTTGCACCAGCATTATCCATTTTCAAAGAAACAGTAACCTGATTAGATATCGGATCCGGTTGTGCTGATGCATTTGTTACACGGTCACCTTCCAGTGAGGGGCCATCTCCACCTCTTTTCTTTCTGAGTGCATACAATTCATATTGACTTGTGAACTTGCCAGTCTCAATATCCTTTGTAGGTTTAGCGGACCATCTGAATACCAAATCATTAGGGAATAGTCTCTGAATTTCCGGCTTTGCCAGATAATCATTAATCAGCTTCATTCTATTGCGTTCTGCAAAACCCATAACAGCTGGAGGCGCCATTAAACCTGCCTGTCCTCCACTGTTTAACACTAAATTGCTTAATAATGGACCACCGGCACTTACTAAAGGGTCTTCGCCAACCGGAACTTCTACAAACTCCATTGTGGAGTCAACAACGTTTCCAAGAGAATCCGTCACCGGTTTATATATGGTGTCAATTCTTACTTGCTTTTCCTCAGTGACAGCAGTAGTATCCTGAGTATTTGTACTTGCCAGCAATCTGTCTGCCTCCTGAAAAGCCGTAAGAACACCGGCGTCGCTTACGCGGTATGTTTCCCAAAACTCCAATTTCGCACTTGCCTGAAGGAATCTTTTGGCTCTTTCCTGATTGTCAATCCCGGGAAGCTCTACAATGATCAGGTCACGATTAGCATCCAAAGAAACATTTGGCTGAGTAACACCAAATTTATCAATCCTGTCTTTCAGTCTTTTGAATGTCAAATCAACTGTTTCATTAGCAATTTCACGAATATTACGCAATACCTCTGCATCAGTAGACTCGTAGTTGATTTTCTCCTTCAATGAAGCATTTCGGATAAAAATATTAGCCAGAGGCTCTGCACCATCCAGCTTACGGTATTCTTCTCCGAATAAAGTAATAAAATCTGTGGGTGATTTCTTTTGTCTTTCAGCTGCAGCATCCAATGCTGTCTGAAAATTTATATTTTTTGAATTCTCAGAAAGAGCTAAGAGAAAATCCTTTAAATCTACCTGGAGAATTACACTGTATCCACCTTTAAGGTCGAGACCTAATGCCAGCTGTTGTCCTTTTAACTCCTCATAAGTATACTCCTTGATCAGTGGGATACGAAGTACAACCTCACTACTAATTGAATCCAGATAAGCTGTTCTTGCAGCTTTTTCAAGATTATATGCTTCATCTTCAGATGTTGCTGTTGCTGCCTGTGCTTTTGCATAAGCATTTGCTCTTTTCTCCTCACGGTTTGTCGGTATGATCAACAAATACTGGATCAGGCATACAGCCACCAGTAGAACCAAAAAGAACTTAATAATATTTTTTCCTTGCATCGTCAAAAGTGATTTAATTATACCAGACTTTAAAAAAGTGGTGCAAATATACGTTTTTATATATGTGTAGGCACTTTACAATAAAAAAAATCAGAGAGAGCATATTAATATTGCCAAATACCCCTATCGGCGGGCATTTTCAAGCCGAAATATATGGGAAATAATTGGTATATTAATAAGATAAATGTGTTTATACTTCCCCCACAATCTTAATTAACTCCAATATCATCACTTCCAAACAACTTCCACCAACATTGTGAAGAGCGTGAATAATAAGGTTTCAAACCTTTTCTATCATATAAAATAAGAATGCATGGAACTCAAGCTGACATAAAAACTGTTTCTTTGCATTGCAGAGTGTCCTATCGCTCTCCTAAAAGAGGGAGGAAAGTCCGGACAACGCAGAGCGCCACACC
This sequence comes from Saprospiraceae bacterium, assembly GCA_022841345.1. Taxonomy (GTDB): domain Bacteria; phylum Bacteroidota; class Bacteroidia; order Chitinophagales; family Saprospiraceae; genus SLDF01. The sequence goes on along the minus strand of JALHRR010000046.1, from coordinate 17,161 downwards.
ATCTAACGGATGGGATTCCGCTACTAGCGGGATACAGAAAGTGCAACAGAAAACAAACTTCCCTGACTTGTCAGGGTAAAGGTGAAAACGGGAGGTAAGAGCTCACGCCTGAGACAAGTAATTGTCTCTTGAGGTAAACCTTGTGGGTTGAAATGCCATGTACATTCAAATCTTTGTTCCCAGATTTTGGGAACAAATTCCGGGTTGCTCGCCTGGTTGATGATTCATCAGTTTGAAGGGGTAGGCAGATAGATTTCGTCAGTGATGGCGGAACCAGATAAATGATAGGACCCATTCTATGAATGGTGACAGAATCCGGCTTATAGCTCTGCACAATTTAAAAAGCTCCGGCATCTCATTGAGTTGCCGGAGCTTTTTTATTTCTTTAAACCCTGGATTTAAATGTCTCCTGCCGGTGCTGTGTCAGCACCCATTTTACTAAAATCAAAGGTCAGGGTAAATCTCAATGTATTATCCAACGGATTTCTGAGGTTATTTGTAGGCACTAAATAGGATAGATTAATACCAAAAATATTATATTTCAAACCTATTCCTGCTGTGATAAATTTTCTGTTACCTTTCAAAGGATTCTCATAGAAATATCCCAATCTTACTGCGAATTGATTATCATACCAGTATTCCGCACCTATTGAATATGTGATTTCTCTCAGCTCTTCAGCAAATCCATCCGGAGCATCAGAAAAAGATCCAAATATAGCTTCAAAAGTACCTAACTGTCTGTAATCTGCGATTCCATCACCATTTGCGTCAAACTCCGGATCAGAATTGTGCTTGGGAGTTGGAACCAGTAATTTTCTTACATCTAAAGTCAATAAAAAGGTATTGGCTTCATCCAGATGTGCTCTCCATCCGTATCCGATTCCGATATTTGCAGGCAACATATCAGCAACAGTGCTGGTGTAAGCAATCTTACTACCTATGTTTGATAATACAGCAGCGAAGGTTACATCTCTTTTAAAGCTGGACTGAATGGTTTTCTGATAAGTAACTGAGATATCTGCTGCAAAAGCTAACCCCACTTTAATCAGATCCCCGGATCCGCCATCTACCGTACGCTGACCTGATGCCAAATCAGAAAATATAAATTTTGGAGCAATGGCTGCACTGAAATTTTCGGAAAGCTTTCTTGCATAGGCAACTTTTACTTCAAATTCATTGGGTTTGCCCATACCAAGCGACTGGCCTTCAATATCAAGAAACTCAATAGAGCCCAGCGTAAAATATCTTAAGCTGGCACCAATAGCCTGCCTGTCATCCAGTTTTGTGTAGAAACCTGCATAACTCATTCCTATATCCTGCAGTCCTAATGCTCTCAACCATGGAACATAACTCAATGTTAGTGCCATTTTTTCTTCAGCAAATACAATTTTTGAATCATTGTATGCTAATGAATTAGCATCGGCAGAAGTAGCCATACCGGCATCACCCATACCGCCGGCACGTGCATCCGGTGCGATAGTCAGAAAACTCACTGTTGTCACAATTGCATTGGGACATGGAGAACCATCAGGTAATCTATATCTGCCATTTGCGTCTAAAAGACAAGGTGTGGACTGAGCAAATGAGCTGAAAGCGGAAAATAAAAATACTGATAAATACAGTGTGGAAATCTTGTTCATTTTGGAATTTTATACTCGTACTGAAATTTGATTCGCAAATATAATGACAATTTATATTTTTTATTGCCTGTTGATCTTAGTTTAGGATAACCATCTTTTGAAATTCCGACTCTGTAGTTTTTCGACTACCATCGAGCCCCAGCATGCTTACCTTCATTTTATATATATAAACGCCGTTTGCCAGTTTCTGCCCATACTCATCCCTGCCATCCCAATGAATGTCTCTAACGAGGTATCCCTCAGGAATTATATTCTGTTCAATACTTTTAACTAATTGACCTGATACAGAGAAAATCTGTACCTGAACATCAATAGGGCTAAAAGGATGATTATGTTCAAATTCTATGCGGGTATTCCGGTTAAAGGGATTTGGATAATTCAATAAGTTCTTGATAACAAACTCATCATCATTGACTACAGTGAATTCCAGGTAGCCTTCTCCTGATTTATTGACTGCGTCCCAGGCTTTAACTTTAATTTTATAAAGACCAGGAGTCAATTTTGACAATGGATATCTGACAGTTCCGCGTGTGTAATCATCTAATTCTCCTTCATAAAAATTATTGAGCACGAATGCATTCTTTTCGTCCTCGTTCAATATGCCGGAAAGATCATGCCCGATTGATGTACCTGTAACATTAATACCATTCGGTGCTTGCAACTTCGCTAATAATATAGGTGAGGCATTGGTGATCCCTCCGAATACAAAATTTTCATCATTCATGAACAGTTGTACAGTAGGTCTTTCACTTGAAAGCTCTGAATTGTCAGAAGTGCCTCCTACAATAAAATCCTTGAAGAACCCTCCTGCATCCTGGAGATTTTCGTTGGATGCATAGTAGCTGATTTTACCCTTACCAAAAGCGTAGTTTATATCTTTGGGCACAATAAATGTGAAACTAAATCTTCCATTAACCACACTCGCTGCGCCTTTAAAAATGACATTCTGCTGAATATTAAAGTTCCGAACTCCGCTGCCTGAATCCTGGCCCAGGGTCTGCAGTGTCACTTCTTTATCATATATGGTAGGGATAACTTTTCCATTAAACCATTCCAGCAGTTGTCCGTTCGCATCTACGATTTCGCCTTCTATAGTATATTTTCCCAATGCCTTAATAGTATCCAATTGTGCAGGATTGATATTTTTTCCATTTATCCTTGTAGTTCTTACATCATAGAAAGGAATCGCCAATTGCAATGTTGGGTCACCCAAAAGCGTAAATTTCCTGGCATTAGTATCACTTGTGTCAGTACTGTTGGCATTTTTCGCCTTCCTCATCACTTCTCCGATCCTGTCAAACTTTCCATTTCTTCTTTCAAAAATAGTGTTGAATACAGAAGATGTAAGGCGTGCATTATGATGGGCATACACCGCCCTCGTGGTAGTAAACAGGGCAATTGCGCCTCCATTCGGATTAAAAAGTGATAACTCTCCGGCTGAGACGCGGCTTTGGTCATCAAAGGATGAAAAGGTACAGGTGGCTGTCACAATAAGTGGCATCTTAACGGGGTTCCTCCAGTTATTGATATCGCTCACTTCCACAACTCTCTCCTGTGCCAATCCTGTAGCTCCGCCATGTCCTAAATAATTCAGAACCAACTGACCTTTGAATATATTTTGATTAATAGCTGCTTTGGCAGCAGGATATCTTTGTCCACCAGGAGTGAAAACCTGTGGGTAAGCATCGAAATAAATCTTATCTGTATTAAATACCGGGTATTTTTGAGCGATTTCCGTTGCTATTTTGTCAGCATCATTGATGTGACGATTATTGTCTTCATCATCAGCTATCATAGTAACATTGAGTCTCCAATCCCCTAAGGTTTCAGGATCAGTCTCATATTTTATAATTTTATTGACTACTGTCGAAGCTAAGCTTAATGAATTTACCGGAAGCCTGCCCACTGCAATATCTATAGCTCCCCTTAAAACTGCTCCTTCATTATTATCCAACAAGGCAAAATAGTCATCGGAAGGAAAAGAATTGACCGGATCTCTGGATGTCTCAGACTGCCAGGTAGGTATCCAGTTTTTTGGACCTGAATATTCAAGAATACCCTTATAGTCAAATGTAGCATCACCAAACAATAACAGATAGTTGAAGGAGACATCTCTGTCATATATCATTTTTGCAAAATCCCGGATAGCCGTTATATCCTGACTCCCACCGGAAAATTCATTATACACCTGAGATATTTCAGCAGTGGTTACCTCCAGCCCTGAATGATTTCTTCTAAAATCCGCCAGTCTGAATGCTTCAGATTCAAGATCTGAGTGATATATAATCAACAAATCAGTACTTAAGATTGAATGCAAATTTTGATTAAGTACAGGTCCTGCGGGTTCCGGAACCATAGTAATATTACTTCTGTCAAACATTACAAATTGTTTGAGTTCTTCACTTTCGTAGTGAAATGTACCTGCTGCACCCTGAATGTCTAACGTGATTGCCTGCGGCATTAATGGATTGCTGATATCCCAGACTTCTGTATTATTGTTGATTCCTGCAATGGAGTATGTAGTAAACGGCGCCTCCAAAGATTTAAAATCTCTGAACAATACCTGATTTCCATTAAATTGAAGTCTTCTTCTTGCACATATTTCAATAAAATCAAGCCAGCCTTCACTATAAAAACTTCCGATGGACGGATATTCTAATTTAACAGAAATCTTGTCCTGATTGGAAAGAAATCGATTATTAATGGTACCTACATGGCCGTAATTGGATTCTGATCCTCCCAGAGAAGTGGAAGAAATAATGTTGCTCTGTAAAGTAATATTCCCATTTATAATTAGTCTGTATCTTGACGAACTCTCACTCCTGGCGACAAATTGTGAATATATTCTTACAGTGTCAGTAGTAAGTAATCCCGGAAAGTTAAAAATATCATTGTAATCCTTTTCTCTTTGATTTCTGAAGAAGTCTCCGTACCAATTCTTGCCTGAGCCACTTGTATATTGTGAAATATGCCCGAGATTGACTTTTTCTTCTTCAAGTCTGATGACATCATCAAATGCCTGCGAAGTATAAGTGCCGGATTGAGCTTGCATTGCAGGGGAGACCCGCCGCCCGTTACTTCCTTCCGCATTTATGAAATAGTGATTTTTGACATCGTAAAGGTTTTTCACGTAGCTCATCCTCTTTTCCAAATTCAATGCCTGGAGCTCATCGGGGCCTTCAGCAAAAAATAGGATAAAATCACTACGGTCAAATTTTCCATCTGCTTCACCTGTTATTATTATGGCTATTTCCTCGAGGTCATCCACCCTTTCTATACTGTTCGCTTCAGGAAGCATCCCCCCCCCATTACTATAAATCTTGATATGTCTGGGATCAATTCGCTCAGGGTCTATACCAATTTTCTTAAGTTGATCAAAGTCGATTTTGTGTATTCCATACCCTGATACTGCCATTTTGAAAAAAGTACCGGTTCTGAGAACTGAGTTGACTTTTTTGGGAGTCCCATTATTCCCTTCCCATTCTCCGGTAGCAATAAAGTCAATTGTAAAAGAATCAAGTTTTACAAAACTATTACCCTGCCTGAAGATGGGCAGGAATTGATAGGCTAAAAAAAACAAACCTTTATCTCTTACCAACATCACATCGATGCTGATGCTATCTGCAATTTGTTGGGCGGATTCTGGCTGTAAGGTCAGGTCAATTGCTGAGGTTTCCGAATACCTTAACTCAGCTTTATAGGTATATCTTCCAACTTCAATTCGCTCAGAAACTGAAGGCAAATCCGGAAAATCAGAAGAATAGGTTCCATTTTCAAAACTCCAGACGTATATAAAATTTTCTTCATCAATTTTTATGCTGTCCGGCGTATCTGCCCAGTTGAGTCTCTTTGAGATTGTAAAATTTTGGGCCGAAGAAATTGAAACAAAAAATAGGATAAACAAATATGAATATAATAATTTCACCATTCGCTTGTTATGTTTGTATTTTGCAAAGGTACTTCGATAATTTTCTTTATTGAAACAGTGAACGTAGTGCTTTCAAATCTTATTGTCATCAGAATACGTCATAACGTGACATATAGTTTAATTTCGCATTCAATAATTGCATTGCATGAAAAGATATTTATGGTTGGTATTTCTTGGTTGTAGCATTTTAGGATTGGAAACTGCGGCGCAGGATCCTGTTTTCAGTCAGTTTTATGCAGCACCTCTGCAGATCAATCCGGCATTTACCGGCAATAGCCATGGGGGGATGATGGCTATTAATTACCGAAATCAATGGCCTTCCATAAATCAGGCATATGTCACTTATGCTTTATCTTATGATCAGTATGTGCCATCGCTGAATAGTGGATTTGGTGTATTTGCACTGGCAGATGATGCGGGTCGGGGTGTATTCAGGACCTACAATTTAACAGGTCTTTATTCTTACAGGGTGCAATTGGGCAGAGAATTATATGCAAGGCTTGGAGTGGAAGCCGGCTTTATTAGTCCAACCCTTGATTGGTCTAAACTAATATTTTTGGATCAGATAGATCCTGAGTTTGGATACACAACTCCGGGCGGTGTCCCTATTCCCAGCAATGAAATTGAGCCGGATCAGCTAACAACCTTAGCTTTGGACATAGGTGCAGGATTGCTTGTATATTCAAGGCAATTTTATGGTGGAGTATCCCTAAAACATGTAAATGGCCCGGATTTGGGATTTATAGAAAACCCAACAAGTGGCATCGAAAGAGGATTACCACTCAGAATAACCCTTCATGGAGGGGCTGAAATTCCACTGGACAGACAATTTTATGGAAAGAAAAATTCAAGATCATATTTATCACCTGCATTTCTTTTTGTCAAACAAGGTGCATTTACACAGCTTAACATTGGAACAATGGCAACATTCGGACCAGTGATGGGTGGACTCTGGTATCGTCAGGCAGGAAGAAATCCGGATGCCATTATTTTTGCTCTGGGGACCAGATATGAACAATTTAAAATTACTTATTCTTACGATTTTACGGTCTCCAAATTATATAGTGCCTCAGGCGGATCCCATGAAATCAGTTTTGTCATGCAACTCAATCAGGGAAAAGAAGGAATTGATATTAGCGATTGTTTTCAATTATATAGATAATAAACTCCCTGTAAATCAATAAGATAAAAGAATAACTACTCCCATTTGTAATTGAACAACATATAATATATCCGGGGATTCGTTAAATGCTGAATTCAACACAATAATATTTGGCATATAAGGTTTTTGCAACTAGTCAGGATGATCAAATCATCAGGGAAAAATATTTTTATTATGTACTAAGATCATAAGAGATTATTTTTTGAGAATTAAATCTATCTTTGTGCGTCTAAAAAATCTAATTGGAATGAAGCATACGGTAAAATTAGGCCTGATGGCCGTTTTGATGGTTGTACTGGGCACTGCCTGTAAGAAATCTGAGCGTTCTGCAACGACTGGGTGGGCTTACAATGATCAAAAATGGGGAGGTTTTGAAAAATTGGACTATGAAGGCCAAATTACAGGACCCAATCTTGTATTGATTGAAGGTGGAACTTTTGCAATGGGAGTTACAGGACAAGATGTTACTTTCGAATGGGACAATGTTTCAAGGAGAGTGACAGTTTCATCTTTTTATATGGATGAAACAGAAGTAGCTAATATTGATTACCGCGAATATGTATTTTATACTAATCGCGTCTTCGGCGAATCTTATCCATCAGTTTGGAGAGCAACACTTCCGGATACTTTGGTATGGAGAGAAGAATTAGCCTTCAATGAACCTATGGTTGAATCTTATTTCCGTCACCCGTCCTACGATGATTACCCCGTAGTTGGAGTAAACTGGAAGCAAGCAGAAGATTACTGCAAATGGAGAACAGACCGCGTAAATAATATGCTACTTGTAGAAAGAGGTATATTAAATCCGAACGCAGAAGAAAAAGATGCTGACAACTTCAATACTGGTTCTTACCTTTTTGGTCAGTATGAAGGAAATGTTAAAAAGAATCTGAAAGATCAAACTACAGGCGGTGAAAGACCTGTTCGTTTTGAGGATGGTATATTATTGCCTGCCTACAGACTTCCAACTGAAGCAGAGTGGGAATATGCAGCCCTTGCACTTCAGGGAAATCAAGTTTCTAAAAAGGATGAAATTATTTCTGACAGAAGAATCTACCCATGGAATGGTGCTTCTCCAAGATATAAAAGAAGAGACAAGCATCAGGGTAAAATGTTGGCTAATTATAAAATCAGCGGCGGTGATTACATGGGTATCGCAGGTAAGCTGAACGATAAGGCATCATTTCCTCAGGCAGTTCGACAAGGATGGCCGAATGATTTTGGCCTCTATAATATGGCAGGGAATGTAAATGAGTGGACACTTGATATTTACAGACCAATGACAAGTGAAACATTAAGAGATCCGGATAACCACGACTTAAATCCTTTCAGAGGTAACAGATTTACTCAGTTACAAAGAGATGAGGATGGAAATCCAATAGAAAAAGATAGTTTAGGAAGGCTTCAAAGAGAACCAGAAGTGGATTCTATAGTTGCGCTTAGAGAAAACTATAAGTCTGTAGATCTTGCTAATTATAAAGATGGTGACTCCGATTCTGAGGTTCAATACTTGTATGGAGAAACTAGTTTAATCAACGAAAAGTCCAGAGTCATAAAAGGCGGCAGTTGGGCAGACAGACTTTATTGGTTGTCTCCTGGTACCCGTAGATTTAAGGACGAAGATAAAGCAGATAAGACTATCGGATTCCGTTGCGCAATGCAAAGAGTAGGAAGCTCTGCCGGTAATGAAGATACCGGAGGTCACGAATTCAGCCGCAAAACAAAGGCACCGAAAAGAAGATTCAAATAATTTATTGTATAAAATATTTCAAATCCTCACTATTCTGTAGTGAGGATTTTTTTTTGATATGAAACAAAGCTATTTACTGGAGCAATTTCTTAATAGTCGAAAAGTAACTCTTGATTCCAGATTGGTTGATCAGGACACTATTTTTTTTGCAATAAAGGGGGAACGATTCGATGCCAATGAATTCATTGATGAAACCTTGATCTTAAGTTCAAAACTGGTGGTTACGGACAGAGAAGCATGGTCAATTCATGAAAAATGCGTTGTAGTACCTGATACTTTAATCGCTCTCCAAAATCTGGCTTCTGATTACAGAAAATTATTTAATATACCCGTAATTGGTATTACAGGCTCTAACGGTAAAACAACCACTAAAGAGCTGATTCACAGAGTGCTGTCTACCAGGTTTAAAGTCCACTCTACCAGTGGAAACTATAACAATCATTTCGGTGTTCCACTCACTTTACTCCAGATGCCGCAGAATACAGAAATTGCTGTTATCGAGATGGGAGCCAACCATCAGGGTGAAATTAATTCCCTATCAAATATTGCGCAACCGGACTATGGATTGATTACAAGTATTGGCAAAGCCCATTTGGAAGGATTTGGAGGTATTACAGGGGTGGCTAAAGGAAAATCAGAACTTTTTCAATACATAATGTCCAAAAACGGTTTGATCTTTTATCATTCAATAGACACTCTCCTCCTCCCGTATCTTGAAAATTATCATTCTATCATTACTATCAATGATTCTGATTTAAAAATTAATGGTAAAACCTACAGTTTCAATATAAAAGCAACAGAACCGCAGATTGAATTTACAATTCAATCCGGTGATGAGAAAGAAGTCAATGTCAGAAGCAATCTGTTTGGCATATATAACTTCAGAAATATATTATCAGCAGTTGCCTTGGGGCTATATTTTAAAATTCCACTTTCCGGGATTGCTTCAGGAGTTTTGTCATATATACCGGACAATAATCGTACTCAACAGCTCAAATGGAAGAATTACAATGTAATTTTGGATGCTTATAATGCTAATCCAACCAGCATGAGAGCTTCCATTCAAGCACTTGAAAGAAAAGATCCCTCTAAAATTATACTCATCCTGGGGAGCATGAAGGAATTAGGTGAAGTCAGTGAATCAGAACATAAAGAATTATTGAGGTGGATCTCCGAAAAAAACTGGTATGCAGTTTATCTCTATGGCGATGAAATGTATGTTGCCAATCAGGCTTTTAAATTTGAACATTTCAATTCACTTGAGGAGATAAAGTCAAAATTAACAGCTATTAACACATCAGACCTGATGGTGTTTGTAAAAGGGTCACGTTCAAATGGTCTGGAAAAACTATTTCAATAGCATTTTTGAAAACCAATGTTGCGCTTTCAACAAATTATCGCTGATTTCTCCTTCACAAGCCAGTAAATAATCTTGATATGAGCAGGGGAAAAAACGATGGATATCCGGGGCCTCCTCAGATGAGAAAGGGTTTTTCAACCACCATCTTCCTGTTTTCTCGCTTTTGATGAAGATTAGATCATCTGATAAAATTTCTGACTCAATAGTATAGTGGGCCATAGAAGGGCCCTGATCCGGATGATCTTTTCGTCTGTTCATGAAACCATCAATGGCGTACCAAATCAATTGAGCGATCACATTAGTGGTTCTGCCATCCTGATCAGCTTCAGGATTAAATCCTGTAATGGCAAGTGATTGCAATTTGTCACTCATACCTGCATATCTGCTCAGCTGACATGCTTCTTCTGAACTGATTCCACTCTGGCTGGGAGAATATTGAGCCGGTGCTTCACTGTGCTTCAATACTGACAATTGAAGATGTGTCAGATGAGAATCCCTTAATATAGGTTCAGTTTCTTTAATATTTTCTTTCAATTGTCCCAACCTATATACCCTGGATGAGGTATTTTCAAGAGTATCCAATAAAGTTGGATTCATTTGGTGAATTTGAAAACCAATTGCATCATAACGCATAATATTTGAAAGCAAAGGGTCTTCAAAGTTTGGTATGGTATTTGATATATTAAATAAATATTTAATATCATCCGGTTTTTCAGATATTGACGTATATATGAAAGGATGATTCAGGTAACGGAATGCTTTTAGTAAAGTTTCGAGATGAGATGATTGATCTGCGACAAACAATACCGGAATCTTCTTCTCAATTGCTGGAACGATTAATTTGAGTAAATCGTCCGAACTGCTTAATTCAGAAGTTACCTGTGAATAAATGTGAGATGCAGTGGACCAGTGAAACAATCGCAATTGTTCATCAAGCCTTTTAGCAAAATCCTGATGAGTAAATTGAAATAAAACTATCAATTTTGCTGAGTCGGGGGTTCCTGTAAAATGGGATTCAGAGATGATATTTTGCATTAGTGATTTATTTGGACCAAAAATACAAACATATTATTTATTTACTTAATGTAAAAGCTACTAAAAACGAGTTATTTTTACATTGTATTTGTAAGGTTACCAAAATTGAATTGACATAAACTATATAATATTAAACTTCGGGACAAAAACTCTATCAATTATGAAAAGGTCTTATATCAAATGGATGTATGCTTTTGCAATGCTGATTTTCTTAGGAGAAATCAGCGCTCAAGTCAGCACTAGTACCAGCGGCTTCTCAGATGAATTAACTGTGGATCCGGCACAAAATAGCCAATGGAAACAAGGTGAGGCTAAATTTTCGGCCAAACCAAGAGACATGTGGGAATTAGGATTACATGTGGGCCCATACATTTTATCAAGTGACGTGCCCCCTCAACTGAGTGGGCTTGGCTTTGGATTTCATGTGAGAAAATCACTGAATTACACATTTTCACTTCGATTTGATGCTGACTATGGATCATATAAAGGATTCGACCATCAATTTATTTCCTCCGGTCACTTGGGTCTTGATTATCCTGCCCTTGCTGATCAATATGGAAATGCAAGATCAGCCCGGGTATTCCAGACAAAAGTGATTACCGCTTCTTTCCAGGGAATTTTCAATATGGGAAATATCCTTTTCCATAGAGAAGAAAACAAATGGAATCTCTACTTTTTGGGTGGCTTGGGTCTTTATATCCATGATACAAATATGGACTTTCTAAATGCGAATGGTCAGCCTTATGATTTTTCTAATATCAACACTAATCCTGTAGATGCTGATGAAAGAAAAGAAACCAGAAATGCTATTAAGGATCTTTTGGATGGTGATTATGAAACTAAAGGAAGAGCCAGAAATGACGATGCAACCTTAGGAGATAACTGGGTTCTGAAACCTGTAATTTCTCTGGGAGGTGGTTTGACAAGAAAAATCAATAGAAGAGTCAATGTTGGCTTAGAGTACCAAATTAGATTAAGTTCTAATGATTTGTTGGACGGATTCAGATTCAGAACTGTTAATGATCTCACCAACAATAATGATTTGATACACTATGCTTCATTGAGAGTAGGCATTAATCTGGGAAGCTTTGCTTCCAAAACAGAACCTTTATACTGGGTAAATCCATTGGATGCCGTATATAACGACATTGCTGATCTTAAGAAAAGACCTGTACTGGATCTTACTGATACTGATGGAGACGGAATCATTGATATGCTGGATGTAGAACCAAATACTCCTGCCGGTGCTGTCGTGGATGTTAAAGGAAAAACTTTGGATAGCGATGGAGACGGTATTGCAGATTATTTAGATAAAGAACCTTTCTCTCCTCCGGGATTTGGGTACAATGATGAAGGTGTCGCGAATGTACCTGAATATATGACAGAGGAGAAAGTTCTGGAAATTGTGAATGATAAAGTTTCTAATATAAAAATGGAATGGTACCTGCCAACCATACACTTTGATTTTGACAAGTACATAGTCAAACCGGAGTTCTATGGCGCATTACAGCAAATAGCGCAGGTCATGCAAGCACATCCTAACCTGAAAGTGGTAGCACAAGGACATGCTGATGTCAGAGGTAAGTCAGACTATAACAATGTTCTGTCATACAATCGCGCCAATGCTGCAGTAGATTATATGGTTGCCCGCTATGGTATACCGAAAGATCGTTTCATTATGCAGTATAGTGGAGACGAAGAAAATCTTGTTCCTGATTTACCGGAAAACAGAAAAACAAGCAGAGACACAGAAGCTCAGCAATATATCAACAGAAGAGTAGAATTCAGAATTGCTACTCCTGAAGATCAACCACAAGAAAAACCAGCAGGTCCGGAAGCAGGAAAAGGTGCTCCTAATCCTCCAAGAACCGGCACTAAATACAGCGGAAGCAGAAATACCGGGTATTAATACCCGCAACTTCTAATTCTAATTTGTAAGAAAGAGGCCTTCTCGTCAAGAGATGGCCTCTTTCAATTTTGAAGAAACATCAGGGTGATGAAAGAATTAAAAAACGGTATTCAAGGCAATAATGAGTTTAGAGTTATCACATAATTACTGAGTCAGTTTAGATAAAAGCAAATGCACAAAACTCTTACAAAACCTTTTGAATGAAGCACTCGTTAGTACGGACATGAAGACAGCATCCGTAATTTTTAAAGTGGTAATTTTTCTGACATTTTCTGTTGGGGCTTCTGCGCAATTAAAACTTCACATCAGTGAATTGGAGCCAAAGGAATCCACCTTATTAATTGCCATTTTTGACAGTCAGGAGGTATTTCTGAGTGACTCTATATTTTACTCAAAAAAAATAACCACAACGGGTGCTGTGGTTATTATCGAGATCAATGATCTTCCTTTTGGAACTTATGCTATCAGTGTTTTTCAGGATCTGAATGGGAATGAAATACTTGACAAAAAGATATTTGGAATTCCCATTGAACCATACGGTTTTTCAGTCAATGGAGGTAAATTTACCCGTGCCCCTACCTTTTCTGAATCCGCTTTTCAATATGCCGGAAAAATGGAGTTAAAAATTCCCCTGACTAAAAGGTAATATTCTGTGTCTTATAAGGAGAACCTCATCCCTACATTCCCAAAAAATACATTGGTTCTTGCCGGGTTATCTACATTATCCTGATTGAAATATTCTGATACTCCAAACTTGTATCCTACATCAAGAAATAAAAACAAAAAATCTACCCCCAATCCGCCATTCCAGCTCCAGTGAAGCTTATTGTATGTTTCATCATTGATTTCAACCCCAAGAAAACTATGATCCGAATGACTGACAGTGAACGCCACGTCGGGGCCTGTGTATAATCTAAAATTGAATAATTTACTGGATTCTGCGGAGAGAGCATTGATACCAATCATAAGTGGAATTCTGATATGACTGGCTTCAAATTTAGTGTCCAATCCCGGTATAGGGTTTTGAGGATCAAAATTAGTGCGGATAAGCTCCCACTGAAGTCCCGGCTGAAAATATAGGCGACTGCCAATCTGCAGATCGATTCCACCCTGATATCCTAATTGAGATTGCCAGTTGACATCCTGGAAATTCTCTGTAATTTTTGCTGAATTGATTCCGACATAAGGCCTGATTGCAAACTGTCCGAATACAGCACTTGATATAAATAACATCAAAATAAAGGCTGCAATTTTGTTTTTCATACTTGTTAATTTAATTTGAGATTAATGAATTTGCTGAACTATTGTCCACTATTTTAAGTACGATAATTGTCAAATTAATAGTTCAATCTATTAATTGTATACCATTTTAAACAAGGTAATTTACTAAATAGTTGACTTAAGAAATTAATATCCATACTTGATTCTCATCGTCAGAAAAAAATAATCATACAGGATGTAACCTGAACAAAAATATTGCTGTCATATACCATGAAAGCAAAAAATTAAACTTTTAAAATTAAATATTATGAGCCCGGAAACAATTGCAGTATCCATTCCACTAGCCTTCTTCCTGATGATTTTCTCTATCAGATATCTGATAAACAGAGAAAAACTAGCTATGATAGAAAAAGGTATCATCACTGACTATTCACAAAGAAAAAGAAAAGCCTCCGTAATCAGATGGGGATACCTGATGATAGGCATTGGATGCGGACTACTTTCGTCCTTCATTATCACCAAAGTATCAGGCCTGTCCGAAGAAGAAGCTCCTGCCATCTACTTCTCAATGATTTTCATATTGGGCGGAATTGGATTGGTTATGGCTCATAAAGTGGAGAAAAAGGAACGCCAGGAAGAAGAATTAGTATAGATTATAATAATAAAGTAAATCCACCTCCGTATGAAGGTGGTTTGCTTATTGGTAAAACAACACTCTTTTTCTAGTACTGGTTTACTGATGGTGCATTCAAATATATTTGCAGCACTTCTTTGATGTTATTAAATATCCTCTTTTCTCCAGCAAGAAAAGTAGTCAGATTGACCCAGGTAGCCTCTTCAATATCTTCCTCCTTTTGAGCAAATAAAACTTTATCCTGAGAAAACATTAAAAACCAGGTGCAGATTTTAAGAACGCGTTTTCCTTTTCCTGTTCGATAAGTATGGTATGTGGTGCAAAGATGTTTGTCAGTTTGCAAATGCAAAATACCTGTTTCTTCTTTTACTTCGCGGGCAGCTGTTTGCAGTATGTTTTCTCCGGGATCCATTTTACCTTTGGGCAAATCCCAAAAACCACGTCTGAAAATCAAAAGCACTTCAGCATCCGGATTCACCACAAGCCCCCCTCCTGCTTCTATAATGGTATACAGAGAACTGAAGTCCCTGAAGGCCGCTACAACATCTCTACAACCAATGACAACCTCGCAGTTTGGTCCGGTCTTTTCCAGCAAGTCAATATAATTAAAAAAGAATTTCGACTTACCCAAATAATTGGCCTTTAACTGTCTGTGGATACTTGGCGGGTATTCCAGCATTCCCTCTCTCGTAGTCAGGATCAATGGGGCATTATTAATATATATTTTGTACATTTGGTTCCTCAAAAAATTAAGCGTTGTCAATGATGAATCGAGCTATTCCAATCGCAGAAATGCTGCTTCAAATAAACGCAATAAAACTGAGTCCCCAAAATCCCTTTACATGGGCTTCAGGAATTAAATCTCCCATCTATTGCGATAATCGAATCGTTTTATCTCACCCTGATGTCCGAAACTATGTTGCAGATTCGTTTATTGAGGCTTCCAAAGCATTCACACCATTTGATGTGATTGCCGGAGTGGCTACAGCCGGAGTACCTCATGGGGCTATTCTTGCTTATAAAATGAACCTTCCTTTTATTTACGTAAGAGATAAAAGTAAAAGTCATGGAAGACAGAATCAAATAGAAGGAGAATTGCCTGCAAATTCCAGCGTACTGGTGATTGAAGATTTGATTTCTACCGGCAGAAGCAGTCTGGCTGCCATCGAACCTTTGAAAGCAGCAGGAGCTACCATTGCCGGTGTTCTAGCTATTTTTTCATATCAATTGCCAGCTGCCGAAAAAGCATTTCGGGAGGCTGAAGTTGAGTTTAAAACATTATCAGACTACACAACACTGCTGGATACTGCCATTAAAAGTAATTACATAACAGAGGCTGAAAAAGTCTTGCTTTCAGCATGGCGCAAGGACCCTGAAAATTGGCAGGGTTATTGATATTTGATTTTGATACATTTCATAAGTACTGATTACATATATGCAAATTTTAACTGACAAGTCATTTGAGTTTCTGGAAGCATACCTGAATAATCCATCTCCCACCGGTTTTGAATCAGCAGGACAAAAAATATGGATAGAATATCTTACTCCATTTGTAGATGAATGGGATAGCGATCAATATGGAACTGTATACGGTATCATTAATCCCGGTCAGGATTACAGGGTTGTTATCGAAGGTCATGCAGATGAAATTTCCTGGTTTGTCAATTTTATAACTGATGATGGATTTTTGCATGTAATTCGTAATGGTGGTTCAGATCATATGATTGCTCCATCAAAAAGAGTAGATATCCATACTCCCAAAGGTGTTGTTAAAGGCGTTTTCGGATGGCCGGCCATTCATACAAGACATGGTAAAGACGAAAACATCACTCCTACTATTGAAAATATTTTTATTGATATAGGAGCAAAAAACAAGGAAGAAGTATTGTCGAAAGGAGTTCATGTAGGTGCAGTTATCACTTATGAGGATACATATATGATGCTGAATGACCGTTTTATTGTTGGTCGGGCGTTGGATAACAGAATGGGTGGATTTTGCATTGCTGAAGTTGCCAGATTGATCAAAGAACAGGCAATCAAACTGCCTTTCTCTCTGTATATAGTTAATTCAGTTCAGGAGGAAATCGGTCTTCGCGGCGCAGAGATGATTGCAAAAACTATCAACCCTCATGTTGCCATTGTTACCGATGTCACGCATGATACCGGAACTCCGCACATGAATAGTAAGAAACTGGGAGATGTAAAATGCGGCAAAGGACCTTCTGTAACTTATGCCCCCGCAGTACATAACAAGCTCCTGGCTTTGATCCTGGAAACAGCTGAGGAAAATAAAATATCGATTCAGCGGGAAGCAGCATCAAGATCAACGGGAACTGACACAGACGCATTTGCCTATGCTAACGGAGGTACTCCTTCTGCCCTGATCTCCCTGCCATTGAGATATATGCACACAACCGTGGAAATGGCAGACAAATCTGATGTGGAAGATGTAATCAAGCTAATTCTGTTTACCCTTCAAAAGCTGGAAAACGGTCAATCGTTTAAATATCTCTAGTATGAAA
>JALHRR010000045.1 GCA_022841345.1 Saprospiraceae bacterium | reverse complement strand
TCTTCTGACCACTCTGTATCGCACGGAGGCATTGTCCACCGGTACGCCATTTAGCATAGTAGCTTTTCCTTTCACTTTTATTAATTCACCTAAAGCTACTTTACCATCAATTGAATCATAAGTGACTTCAAAGCGAGGCCTCTTATATTCCTCTACCAAAATCTGACGGGTACTCCGGTCATCTGTAACTTCAAGCGTGAATGAACCTGTAAGCCCGGAAACAGGAAGAACAAACTCACCATTAATAGAACCAAATTCATTGGAGACAAAAGATTTTCTCGATACTTCCTGATAATTGACATCCAGTAATCTAACTGAGATTTTTTTGGATGGTATGATGGAAGGTCTGTTATTCGGATCAAAATTTAAAGCAATACCTTTAAAATAAACTACTTGACCGGGCCTGTAAATACTGCGGTCAGTAAATAATTGTGTGTATTGTCTATCCCTGCCATTTTCATAATAATAACCATAATGGTTCAGCGGTAGAATGATGTCCTTTTTGTGGCGAACCTCAATCAACTGATTACCGGAATTATCTACATTAATTTTTACATTACCATCTTTGTCTGTATAAGCAGTATGAATTTTCTTATTAACTGACCTGCCGCTGCTGTAATCTCTTCTGTATACTGTGACTTCTGCGCCCAAAACCCCACATCCTCCCAAAGCATCTACTACCCAAACATCTGTGGTATTCTTAGAAGTCTGACGGGTGATCAGGGTTAATCCTGTGACATTGATCAATTCATAATTCTTATAGACCGGAGAAGACTCGGTACCGGCTTCAGCTGCCAGCATCAGATACAAGCCTGATGGCAATGCCTCTATTGGAAATTCAACTGTGTGATTTTGATGATCCCCTTCCGTATTCGGCAAAGGTTGTGTCATGATTCGAACAGCCGGTAATGAATTGACAAATTCCAGTCTTTTGTCATAATTCATTTGCTGCAGTGATTCCCATTTCTCAGGTTTAATGGAAACCAACTTTATTGCCAGACTTTTCATATTCTTAAACTGAACAGCTGCAAGGATAGGCTGATCAGGAATAGATTGCTGTTCGAAGAAAACCTGGAAAGATGAAGATTCAATCTGCGCAATTAATTGTCTGCATAAACCAGCTCCGAAGCTTTGAGGAAAGGCGTCAATGGCTTCCTGACAAAGTTTTTTAGCTTCCTGCAATTTAAATCTGTGGATCTTTGTTTCTTCATTTAAAGGTTGATATTCAGCAGCTTCTGCTACTTTGATTAAAGCCAGCTTGTGGACTATTTCGGTCCAGGACGGAATACCTGAAAATTCAGTTTTATACGCCTGCAACACTGTCTGATAAATGGAGTCCTTGCCTTCAAACGCTGCATATTGTTTTACAAAATCCAGTCTTTGCAAATCAAAATAAATCAATGCCGCCTGGTTCTTTGTTGAATTAAAATGATTGGCAGCAGTCTGATGCAATTGTAATGCCCTGTAAGTGAAGGCCAAGGTGTCCTTTGTTTCGATATTCAAATTTCTGAAAGTATTATAATGCTGCAGGTATACAGGATTATCCATGCTGAATGCATAGACAGGTTCTCCCAATAAAGTAAATGGTGAGCTGAAATGTTGAATGGCTTCACTCAGCAAGAGTTCGTACAGATTGGTCACCAGACTATCTGCGTAATTCCCTGCCTGAATGATAGATTTTAGCTGAGAAATAGGATATGATCTTAATTCGGGATTGGATGCCGAGGCCAGGAAATACTTATTTGAAATGATCAATAATTCTTCAGCCGTCCAATTATTGAATTCACCGGGAGCAGTTCTCTCCACAGGTGTTCTGTCTTTTATTTGGTACCAGTTATTACTGAGGTAATTATAATAAAATGAGCCAAGTCCGTGGTAGAGAATCTCCTTTATCGGAGAAGAAGCTTTCAGCAATTTTTCCTCCATGAATTTGGTGCTGATGGCTGCTTCATCCTCATTGAGAAATGTCAGATACTTTGCCTGATAATGGAAAGCTTTCACCATTTCAAATGGGTGATCTTTTTCATTTATTTTGGAAAATAAAACTGCAAGGGCTTCATTGGCTGACTTATACAAACCATTGCTTTCAAGGGAATCAATAATTTTCCATTGTGCATCAATTGAAGGATCATTCATTTGTACAATATAAGAAGGGTTGGGAGATTCTGAGTCAGATGCTTCCTGATTTGTACCAAATACAACAGCCATTGCAGGAATCAGCCAGAAAAGAATAGATATCATAGTTTTGCTTTCTCGATAAACGATTGAAAAGTGGATAAGATATAGATATGGATTTATATTTTTATTGGAAACGCTTTATATCAATTGCTCCCGGAACTTCAGTGTTGAAATACAACAACTTACAGAGTATATCTGCGGCAAAGGGTCCCAATGAAGTTCCTTTAGTTCCTAATCCATTCAGTAAACAAAGATTGGGGTATTTTGGATGTACACCTACCAGTGGTTTTCTGTCCTTCACTGCAGGACGGATACCTGCCAGGCGGGAAATAATGGTGTATGGTACCCTGATCATTCGATTCAGTTCTGCTTCCAGATAAGTTTGCTTTTCTTCTGTAGGCTGATTATCCAGGGTATTCCAGGCATAAGTCGCTCCCACCCAATAATGATCCGCAATATGCCATGGAGCGATAAACACTTCTTCTTTGAGGATGGAGGACATTTTTAAATCCGGGGCATGAATGAGTAAAGCTTCACCTTTGGCAGGCTGCATGGGAAGGTAATTGAAAAAAGGATTGTTCATCATTTGCGCTCCATCGCAAAATATGATATACTGGTAAATGCTGGATTTGTACTTGACAAATTCCGGTGAAATTTCCAGCTGATCAAAATCAAAATCTCCTTCAATGAAAGAAAGCTGAAAAATCAATCTTTCCCGCCATTTCTCAATAATGAGGGGCACCGGAACTTGAAATCCATGCTTCAACTCTCCTATCGCGGTTCCCTGAAGCTCAAGATTTTCCTTTTCGATTGCCAATAGTTTGTCAGACATGAATGGAGCATACATCTCCTGGCCGGCCCTATATTGCCATTCATTTTCTTGTGAGGCATTTTTCAATACTCTGAAGATGGGTGTGGAGAAGTTGCTGTCAATGCCCAGAATATGTGCCATTCCGGTATAAGTCTCAATAGCTAGTGGGTGTAACATTGGATATTCCCAGCTCAGGGAAAAGAACTTACCGGTCACAGGATTCATGATGCCGGCAGCTGCTCTGGAAGAGGAGACAGGGATTTTGCGATCTATGATATCGTAGGATTTGTCTAGTTTTTCCAGAAAATAGCTGAGGCAGGTTCCGGCGATTCCCTGACCTATTATCAGGACATCTTTCTGAGAATGGCTCATAAGTTTCCTGTCAGTTCTTGTCTGACTTTTGCGGGTAATCCAGCTACCACAAGCTGATATGAATGGTCAATCATTTCTTTCAGTTCTGAATTACTGATGCTACCTTCCAGCATGACTGTATTCCAGTGGTTTTTATTCATATGATATCCGGGTTTCACTTCAGAATACCTTTCGCGCAATTCAATTGCCAGATCGGGATCACATTTAAGATTAATGCCGGGGTTTTCACTTTCCAGACCCATTAATGCAAATATTTTTCCTGCAACCTTGAAGACCAGAGTTTCAGGACCAAAAGGGAAGCTTTCTTCTGTTCCATTTTTGCTAAGACAATGTAATCTAGCTTGTTCCAGGTCCATAATTTTTAATTGAATGAGCCATAAAACTACAGGATAAGCTGCTCAATTACAAATCCAGCAAAGGAGTGAATGGAATTCCTGCATTTTTTCAATGGACAAGTCTCAAAAGCTTGCTATTTTTGTCATGCTCAGGCCCCGTAGTTCAACGGATAGAATAGGAGTTTCCTAAACTCTAGATCCAGGTTCGATTCCTGGCGGGGCTACCATTTTAACGACAAAAGCCCCTATTTAGGGGGTTTTTGCTTCTTCCGATTCAAACAATGCTCATTTTCCTTTCAAAAAAACTTCTATGAGGTCTGAAAATAGGTTAAGGGTTTATTCCGGATTGAAGGGATCGGTTAATCGGTTAAGGGTTTAATCGGGGAGTGAAGGATCGGTTAATCTGTTAAGGGTTATTAATCGTGATGTGAGGGATCGGTTAATTGGTCAAGGGACCGACTGAGTTTCCTCCGGATAATAATGTTAAGCCAAACTGAAAATTCAAAAATGGTTTTACAAATAGATTAGCCTTTCTTTGTTTGAGCTTTTGCCATTTTAGCTGGTTTTGCTTTTGCTGGTTCTTGTTTCACAGTTTGTTCAACCCAATCAGGCTTTTTAAAAACAAATGCTTTTTCATGCACATCCACTTTGTATGCAAGCGCAGTGCCTTCATTTTTGATTTCAATTTCAGACTCATAAATTTTAATAAAATCAGCGCTTATTCTCGAAATTTCCTCCATTGCTGGTAGATTTAGCAAGGTATCCCCCGCATTTGCATTACCAAATCTGCAGGCATATACAACTGGAATACCTACAACAGTTAGTTCACTACTTGTGTTAACAATCGTTACTGTACCAAAATCAATTCCTATGCCCAAGCCGACATTATTTATGAAAACATTGAAGCAATGTTTAGAGTCATGATAATGAATTTTGAAAGCTTTATGGCATTCATTTGCAGCTTTTAGAGATCTAAGAATTGCATTCTCGCCACTATAAAACTTTGGAAAAAATGCAAGTATACCGTCTCCCGTGAATTTGTCAAATACTCCAAAATTTTCCAGAACTATTTCACTTAGCTTTTTACTCAATTTAGTAATAAACTCTGAGTAAAGTTCTGGGCTTCTTGCCTTTAGCATTAATTCTGTAGATCGCCTTATATCAATGGACATAACAACTGAATCGTGCTTCTCTGCGTGTTCAAATTTAAGCTTAAATTTATCGTCTGATAAGATTTTCTGTCTTCCTTCTTCACATAATCTAGTAAGAATATGTTTCATTTTTTCTTTAGATTCAAGCTCCTCGTTTAAAGCTTTTAGTTTGTTAATTTCTTCAACTTGAATTGATGTTTTCTTGTCTGAATCTGTATAAATTTTCCTTATTTTTTCTTGAAGTGTATTAATTTGTTTTTGGAGTTCAAGTTGTTTTTCTACACTTTCCCCCCCAAATAGGTGGAGCGATCGTGATATTGGGGTATTCCAATCTACATCAATCATTTTGGTTGACCCTAAAATAGAACCTATTCTCGTTGAAAAGGCAATTGGATCTTCACTACTAATACTGTTACTACTGATACTAATTGCGTGTGATTTTTTATTTTCCTCCATAAACTATTACTTAATTGGTTTTCATTAAAATTTGGTTTAATATTTGAATGAATGTTTAAGTCGCTCGATTGATCGTGATTTATTAAACACTATCATATTACTCACCCATCACCCCTAACCTAAAAATACCTTACAATCGTTCAAAATAGTCGAATTATTTTCTTCTAAAACAGTACATATGAACTTAGAACCCAAAACCTATAAGATCAGCCATGGATCTGTCTGGAAAGTGATCCGTACAATCTCCATTATGTTTTGCCGACACCGAAAGCTTGAATTCTTAGGCTGGCACAATGATGGGTACAATGAAGAATGGTCTGAATAGAAGTGCAGGAACTGTGGGAAGATGTTTTAGAAGGATTGATTTTGTCCTATTTTGATTATTTCCCAAAGAATTCAATCATGTTGGTTATGTTTTGAAATTTTAAAGCAAGCATTTCTTGCATTTCAAATAATAAAAGAATTATACCAATAAAAATGGACATTGCTCTGCAAAAAAGTGCCCCAGTATCTGCAGATATTTTTTTTTGAGATAGCGCAGAGTGTTCCTGTTCTAACACTTTTAACTCCCTTATCTTAATCTCATCTTTGTCTCTGATTTTAGATTTAATGTCAATTTTAATTGCCATTTTCGCTATCATGTCAGGAAGGATTAATTGTAGTATAGTACAGTAGAGGTAAAGAGCACCAAGAATTGTAACACCGAAAGCTTTAATTCCAAAACTCTTTCCAAAAAACACAAAGGCTAAAATCACCAAACTGGTACAGAGGAGTATCAGTGTGTTTATTGATTTACTCAATAAATTCAAACTTATGTCACCCATTTTTTCAATTGGAATTGAAAATGTAATATTTTACTTGTAAAAGCGTTATAAAGAACCTCGCGGGAAGGCTAATTCCTCTGAGGTTCCCCAGTCACTATTTGCAGTTACATCCGTCCACCTTCTGAAGCTTAATCATGAGTGGTTTTCCGTTCCTGCTGCGAATGATCTTTTTGGTATGTGGGTGTTTAGCCGACATCCTGAAGATTACTAACCAGCAACTTCCGTCTACTTCTAAGAATCTCATCTTTGTTACAATTTGAGGATTTAAAAAAATCGACATCTCGGGGCGATTAGTCCCCGTAAACACAAATGTTTAGTCTTAAATAAAAAGGACCCAGTTTAGCCCCTGGGTCCCCGTTTTTTCTCATGTTTGCCAGTCTAGTGTTAACTTGGGTTTACTCTAGCCGCTGTTCGTCCTTCTAAAGTTTTCAGACAATAGTTAGTGGAAATTATTGGGACATGAGAAACAACACTTGTGTTGACGTCATTTTTCGAAGTAGACGTTGCAAATATACGCTAACAACCAACAACAAAACAATACTTTTTGTATAAAAAGCTGGATTTATCGGTCTAAAACGCACTTTTTGGCCTGAAATGAGAACGAATATTGTAAAAAGTGGTCAATTTTTACAGCTCTAGTTGCATAGGGTAAAAAATAACAAATTGTTCTTTTACGGGAAGAATTAAACCGGGCTTGTCAGTTTCGCAAGCTTCGAACCTCAAATTTCTCCTCGAGTAAATTTAGTCTTGTATGTTTTGGCTCCCTTGGGGTCAATAATGAAAACCAATCCAATGGAAGAATTAAGATCTTTGTAGCCTTTTGATTTTATTTTATTTTTGACAGATGCCATTGTAGTTCCAGCTTGGTTTCAGCAAAATTATACATTAAGAACATACAAAACCATAATATTTATGTTGACAACTCAAAGCAAGAATCAGAAATATATAATAATATCGTTGGAAACAAGTATTATATGTTTTAAGCTTAGTCCTGGGGCTACAAAAAATGCCCAAAAAACTGACTCCAGTCCTTCAGGCATGTTTTATTTTTACGAATTCATCTCAATTCATCTGTGTCTTATCCATCTTCACAGGTTTCATTGAATTTGCTCTTGCTTTTTTGGACTTAGGATATACCAGCTTCATTTCGTCCACCAGATGGCCTGCACCGGCATATTTATCGATAATGAACAAGATGTATCGCGCATCCACCATGATATTCCGGCAAATTTTCTCATCATAATTCAAGTCACTCATCGTGCCCTCCCAGACTCTGTCAAAATTAAGTCCGACTAAATTACCATAAGCATCAATCGCCGGGCTTCCTGAATTACCACCGGTGGTATGATTGGAACCAAGAAAACAAACAGGAACATCTCCCGTCTCATCGGCATACTCTCCAAAATCTTTTTTCGCACTTAATGCTATCAACTTCTCAGGAACATCAAATTCGTAATCACCGGGAACATACTTCTCCAGAACACCTGACAAATAAGTTTTAGGGTAATACTGTACAGCATCACGTGCCTCATAACCGCTAACTTTACCATAAGTCACTCTCATAGTACTATTGGCATCCGGCCAGAACCTTTTATCGGGAAATACCTCCATCTGTGCTTTCATATACACCGTCATCAGATCATTGATCTTATTTTGGGCTGTACTCAAATTAGAAATCACCGTTTCCTGATATGTCTTGCTCAACTTCTGAAACATCATGTAGACAGGATCTTCGCCCATATTTTTCAAAGCTGTTGCCGGATCTGTACTTGTCAGTGCTATAAACCTTGTAGAATCGGTAAGAATAGATGATGTATAATATACAGAGGCCAATTGTGCTGCATTTTGAGAATATTTACCCAATTCATTTTTAAGATGTGGATCTACGAATTTACCATTCAATTTTTCTGCTGTTAACTCCATCAACACGCTAAATATCTCTCTGTCCACTGCTAAATCCATGTCTTTATAAATAGCATTAATGGTTGATTGATCTGACTTCATTCTTTTGGCCGCAGCTTCAGCACCCTGAGATTGCAGTAATCGGTCCCAGTTTGCGACGATTCCTGCCAATCGGATCACATCACTGTTTCGACCCAGAATTTCGGCCATGAAATCCCGTGCAGTTGCATAATCTTCAATTTCATCATAAGCTGCATTTAAATCATTCAACACATTTCCATACTTACTTTTCCACTCCTTATTTGCCTGTACTTTTTTGTTAAATGAAGCCTCATAAGCCTCTTTTTTTGCCAGCGCACCTACTGCTTTGATACCCTGGGACTCTCCTATCCATTTTTTCCAGGCATTAGCTATAGATGCTTGTTTGGATGCATATTTGACTTTAATTCCTACATCAGATCTCATAGTCGAGTCCATAATCTTAAGCACCCTTTCCCGCACATGTATCTTCAACGGATTCAGTACCTCAACAGTTTGTCTGACGGCAGATGCTGGCAGATACTGATCTGTTCTGCCCGGAAATCCAAATACCATTGTGAAATCACCTTCTTTCACTCCATCCAATGAAATGGGTAAGAAATGTTTGGGAGTATATGGAACATTATTCGGACTATATTCTGCCGGCATATTATCAGGACCGGCATATATTCTGAATAACGCGAAATCACCGGTATGTCTTGGCCATTCCCAGTTGTCTGTATCTGCACCGAATTTTCCAATCGAGGAAGGAGGCGTACCTACCAGACGAATGTCTTTGTAAGTCACTGTGACAAACATAAAATACTGATTACCATGAAAAAATGGTCGGATGAAGGCATCTTCAAATGATTGCTTAGGTGCATTGTCTTTAACTTTTGCCAGATTCTGTTCGATCAGTGTTTTTTTGGCAGTTGCGTCCATTTTATCCGTTACTCCCTGAAGCACTGCATTAGTTACATCTTCAATTCTGGAAATAAGTGTGATCGTTAATCCCGGGTTGCTCAATTCTTCACTTTTATTTTTTGCCCAGAAGCCATTGTCGATATAATTCTTTTCTACAGAGGAATGACGCTGAATCTGTCCATATCCGCAGTGGTGATTAGTCAGTAGTAATCCCTGAGAAGAGATGATTTCAGCGGTGCAACCACCGCCAAAGTGCACAATTGCATCTTTCAATGAGCCTTTGTTGACACTATAAATGTCTTCGGCACTGATCTTCATACCCATACTTTTCATCTCAGCTTCATTCAGCTGTTTAAGGAAAAGTGGCAACCACATACCTTCTCCTGCAAAAATTGTACATGCAGGTATCAAAAATCCAAATGCTAAAAGGTACAGCTTAATCTTATTCATCGTGATCCTGTTTTTTTGTGAAAACGTTATAGTTCTGTATAAGTTACGGGCAACATTTGAATGTCTTTATGAGACTATTCCATATGATTAGCATAGCAAACACAGAATAAAATCAGTGTAAAGTAACAAAATGAAGCTTAAAAAATGTGCAGCTTACAAGAGATTAATCAGGATCGAAGGAATAAAAACACTAAATATCAGACTCTGCCAAAATAAATATATGAAAGAAAGGTGAGGACAAGATGAGATTACTAATTCGTAAAGAGCTCAATAATCTCTCTTTGGATTACCGGATTTACTGCTATTGCTAAGAGGATCGATACAACCATACCTATAAAAGCAAATAAAATATCTTTTCCTATCAATCTGAGCGTGGAAGTTATATTATTCTTTTTGCTATATGACTTGGAGAGCGTCATAGACAATTCTCTGCCTCCCAGGAGACCAATAAATACCCAGGTGGTTGACATAGGGATATTACTAAGGTTTTTGAACACGTACAGAATAGTAGCATAAACCAGATCGATGATGGTAGCACCACGGACATCCGTAACGTCAGATTTCTCAGTAATAACCTTTTGGATTTTATCACCTCTCAGGTAAAAAAGGATACCTAAACCAAAGAAAATATATGAAACAAAAGCAAAGAATTGCCAGAAATTGAGCGATCTGGGGAGAAAAACTGCAATGTTTGCAGCATCCTGCATGATCCATACAGACCAAAGAATACCGCTGATGACCCACTGTGCAATCCTCCAGATGTTGTAATATTTCATATCAGCGCTAACAATAGCAGTGATTAGCCTCGCTGCAACATACCAAACAAAAATCGCTGTAAAGAAGGCTACGAAATAGCCGGACAATGATTTTTGAGTCATGCCTATGATTCCGGAACTGTCTGCACTGAAAGTACTCAGTAATAAAAATGTTGTAGAGACTGGCATTCGAAGCCGGGTCAATAAAAGCAATATTAGAGGGGCAGCGAGCTGGAGAAATGCAAAGCTTTCGGGAGCCTGGGCAAAGGCTGGTGTTTTGGTAAGCCGTTCAAAACTCACATCTCCTCCATAAGTGACCCAGCTATAGGTAGCTGTGAGCGCAAAGATACCAGCTATAAACAACCAAAGTTGCCACCATTTGCGATCTGCATTGGATGATAAAAATGTGCCTATTGTCTGAATACTATCATTAGCTATGGCTGAGTAGCCAGCGAAGGCAAAACCAACCCACATTGCAATCTTGGGATAGGGATAGAAAACACCGGCAATGATGAAAAGAAATAATAGCAGCCGAAGGAAATTTCTTTCCTTGATAAAGAATAAGCGCAGAATGCGATATCTTTTATTCCCGATTATTCTCGATTGAAAAGTTTTCTTGACTTTTCTTTTTTTTTGCTTTGGGGGCTGATCCACTTAGTTTATGATGGTCCGACGCAAATATAATCAAGTCCCCGAAAGGAACAACCATACTTATATTAACTCAGTGTTAACTTTTTTCCCAATCCCATATTTAGAGGCCTTTTTTCATGCATTTATTCACTTTTGAAAATGCTATTTTCATTTTTTCAGACAATTTTTTTTTAAGGTATTTGTGTTAGTAAATAAAAGTCGGATATTGCCCTCTGAATTTGAACCAATAAAGAACTAAAAAACCTCCTAATCTTATGGAATTCTATGAATTAGAAACTGAGTTTACCTTTGGAAAGTATCTCGGCAAAACGCTGGAAGAGGTGTATGAGATAGATCCTGCATTCATAGATGAGTGTTTGATCAAATATGACCACTTTAATTTATCTGATGATACTTTGGAAGAATTGAAAGAAATCAATCCTAATCACAAGTTCTCTGAAGAGTTTTTCGAAAAACGTGAGCAGAAATTTGCAAAATGGGAAGAGGAACATCCTGAAGATGACACTGATCTGGAAGTAGATGCAGATGAATTTGATGACGATAGCTTTTACACCACTGAATTTGACACATTTGAAGATCTGGAAGAAGATGACACATTTGGTGCCTCCAAAAAGAAAACTGCTGTCGAAGACCCGGAAGGACTCGACGACTTTGAAGATGACTTTGATGACGATTATCTGTCAGATGACTTCGATGATTATGATAGTGATGATGACTATTAAATAAAATTAAAAAGCATATATAAAAAAGTCTTTCTGATCCGGGAAGACTTTTTTTTATTATATTTCCTTTATCAATCAAGCTTCATGAATCTTCCCTTACCAATAGTTGAACCCGTTCCTGTATTCACTATTGTTTTGTTTGTAATTTTTTTCGCCCCTCTCCTTTTCAACAAAATCAAAATTCCGGGAATCATCGGACTGATCGTAGCGGGAATTCTGTTAGGTCCCAAGGGATTCTACATTCTTGAAAATGATACAGCTCTAAAATTATTTGGGAAAGTAGGTCTCTTATACATCATGTTTCTCGCGGGTCTTGAAATCGACCTCAAAGAATTCAAAAAAAATAGCAATAAAAGCCTCGTCTTTGGAGGACTTACCTTTGCTATACCCATGATCCTTGGCTATGTAGCATCATTTTATTTTCTTTACGAATATTTGAATATCAGTATTACAGGTGAGGCCTTCAGTGATAAAATCGTGGAAGCAAGTATTTTGCTGGCAAGTATGTTTGCCTCACATACCCTGCTGGCATATCCTATAGTCAGTAGATATGGTTTGCTAAAAAATGAATCAGTTACTGTAGCAGTGGGTGGTACCATCATCACCGATACACTGGCGCTATTGGTTTTGACAGTTATGATCTCAAGTACTTCAGGTTCTTTGGATTCAAATTTCTGGATCAGGCTTGGTGTTTCACTGATATTATATTCCGTTATTGTATTTATAATTTTCCCATGGATCTCAAGATGGTTTTTCCGGAAAGTAGAAAGTGAAGGAGTTTACCAATACATTTATACATTAGCAATAGTATTTAGTTCGGCAATGTTGGCTGAAGCGGCCGGAATAGAGGCAATTATCGGGGCATTTAGTGCAGGTCTTGCCCTGAACAGGCTGATTCCTCACAATTCGGCTTTGATGAACAGAATCGAATTTATCGGAAATGCATTGTTTATTCCTTTCTTCCTGATATCGGTAGGGATGCTGGTGGATTATCGCGTTCTATTTTCCGGAACGGAAGCACTGATTATTGCAGCTGTAATGATCGTGGTAGCCAATGTGGCCAAATTCGCTGCAGCTTATTTTACCCAAAAGATTTTTGGATATAACATACATCAAAGAGATATTATTTTTGGACTCAGTAATGCTCAGGCTGCTGCGACGCTTGCGGCCGTGCTGATCGCATATGATATAGGATTACTTAATGCAGCAGTACTGAATGGAACAATTCTAATGATTTTAGTGACTTGCCTGATCAGTTCCATAGTTGCAGAAAGAGCATCAAAAAAGCAAGCAGCGCTCGAAGCTACGGAGCTCATCAAAATACCGGAATCTTCAGAAAAAATCATGGTGCCCATCTCCAACCCGGAAAATGTGGAAAAGCTGATTGACTTTGCTTTCCTTATTTATGAACCTAAAACCAAAGAACCTATATATCCACTGGCAATCGTTAAGGATGATTCTGATGTGGAAGAACAGTTAATTATCTCCAAAAAGATGCTGGACAAAGTATTGATCCAGGGGGCTGCCTCTGATATTCAAATGCAAATGATATCCAGAGTGGACCTTAATATTGCCGGAGGAATTGTCAGAGCCGCCAAAGAATTGTCTATCACTGATCTGATTTTGGGTTGGAATGGCAAAATTACTACAGCTGAATTTGTCTTCGGCAGTGTTTTAGATCAGATTTTGCTTCAAACCAACAAGTCTGTCTATGTCACCAAGATTATACATCCAATCAGCACCATTCAAAAAATTATACTCGCTGTCCCTCCTAATGCACATTTGGAGTTCGGTTTTGATCATTGGATCAGAAACATAAAGCGCCTTGCCAAACAGACCAGCTCTAATATTAAATGCATGGCACCGAAAGATTTACAAGCTGTTCTGAATAATAAAATAAATATCCAAAAACCATCAGTGAGCATTAGTTTCAGGGATTTTGAGGACTGGGAAGACTTCCTGGTCCTGTCCAAAGAGATGAATCAAAATGACTTATTTATTGTGGTAAAGGCCAGAACAGATGGACCTTCTTACAACAAAGCATTTGATAAAATCCCCAAATTTCTGGCCAAATTCTTTGAACATATCAGCTTTGTAGTCATTTATCCTGAACAACGGGAAGTCGGCATCACCGTCCAGCAAGCCCTTAGTAAATCTATCCTTTGATGAAAACATTGACATTGTTCCTGATTATAAGTATGATAAGTACTGCATCCGCATTATTGGCGCAGGACAGACCCTTTATCACCCTGAAATCAGGTATGACAATCGAAAATGGAGCGTTTATCAATCCTCTCAAATATAACTGCTACGATTCTGCCTGGAATACAATTATCATAACAGGTGAAAATTTTACACTTGACTTTTCAGGAGCTACTTTGTGGGGAGCAGATGATCTTACTGAGCCTGATAAATACAAGGGTATTGCCTTTATTATTAAGGATGCGAAGAATATCAGGCTCAATAATTTACGGGTACATAGATTTCACACAGCTATTTACATTGAAAATTCAGAAGGTATTTACTTGAATAATTGTGATTTCAGCTATCATTACAGACCCCGTCTCCATAGCTACAGGGAACACGAAATGCTGAGTGACTGGTTGAGTTACCACAACAATGAGATGCAACAATGGAAAAATCACGGAGCTGCGATATATGCAACAAATTTGAAGCAATCTACTTTCGAATCACTGAGAATCACCGGAGGGTTTAATGGCATATTACTGGATAAAAGTGAAGGAAATACAATATATAACAGCGCCATTAATTTTAATTCAGGCGTAGGGATTGGATTATACCGATCTTCAAAAAATGTAATTCAACATAACAGACTGGATTACAACGTGAGAGGAGTGTCACACAAGTTTTACAGGAGAGGACAGGATTCTGCAGGAGTGCTGCTATTCCAGCAATGCAACCAGAATACTGTTGCATACAACAGTATTACGCATAGCGGTGATGGAATCTTTCTCTGGGCCGGACAGGAAACTATGGATCATGGTACCGGAGGCTCAAATGATAATGTGTTTTATGCAAATGATTGTTCCTATGCTCCTACCAATGGAATTGAAGTAACCTTTAGTAAAAATTATATTACAGGAAATAAGCTGAATGGCTGCATCCATGGTATTTGGGGAGGCTACAGCTATGAAAGCCTGATTTCAGAAAATCAATTTCAAAATAATAAAGTTGGCATTGCCATAGAACACGGATATAAAAACCACATTCAAAACAATTCATTCTCTGAAAATGAAAAAGCTATAAGACTCTGGGCAAATGTATCCCAAAATAAAGTTCCCTGGACTGCATTCAATACAAAGCATCCAAAGCAGAATGAGGCTTATAATATAATGTATAATATTTTTGATGCTGATGGCACCTCATTAGAGATTAAGAATGGGCAAAAATTTGATATTCAATATAATGATTTCAGAAACATTCCACAGGTTCTAAACACAGATGTGGAAGGAATTTGTAAACTTACTTTTAAGAAAAATGATCTGGATTCCTTGTCAAATAATTCATTGAGCAAAGCTCATAAAAGAAGAAATAGCTATCGCTCCAACAGAATTGGCATCATAAAGGACAATGTTACTGTTATAAATGTCCCAAAAATAAATGATGGATACGATGTCAGCTTTCCCATGTATCCATGGCATGGAATTTCTACCATCATCATGACAGACTGGGGACCGTATGATTTCAGATATCCCTATATGCATCTGGCTGAGATAAAAGATTCGGTATATACTTTTATCATGTTCGGTCCGGCAGGCTCACGGTGGAATATTGAGCAATCAGAAGGATTTCATTCTATAAATAAATTGAGTGGACAATATCAGGATACCCTGGTTGCAATAAGAAAGATGCATTCAACTGAACTTGGAATATCCGTCAGGCATCAGGGCTCATTCTTTTTTGATCACAGAGGGAATCTCATTCCTGCAAATGATACTTTCCAATTTAATTTTAAAAGATTGGAACCTGTTGAAAAATGGATCACAAACTGTTATTTGCTGGAAGATGAATTCCCGTCAGAGCGTATTTTACAGGGAAAAGTTGAGAACCTCCAATCAGTTCAGTCCTATGTAATGAGCAAGTTGCACCGGGATTGGTGGAGTCTTCAATATGAAGATAATGGACAAAAAAAACAAACCAATAGCTTCATTTCTGTATCAAAGGGAGATATTGAAATCGGACCAGGAAACTACAATCTTGAATTGTATTTAAGTGGACGGAGCCGGGTCTATCTGAATGATAAAATTGTCTATGATGGTAGTGAATCAGATGAGAGCAAACCGTTTCTGATCCCTGTTGAATTAGAACAGAATCACCATAAAATTGTTATTGTGAATGCTAATAAATCAGGAATAGCATCTATACATTGTCGCTTACTATCAAGATAGACAAAGTGTTAAGATAATCCCAATGTTTGTTATTTTTGGTGGAGTGAATTGCTAAATCTTTAGCTTCGCCTTTTATTTTCGATTAATTCGGGCTTTCATTTTTTCAATCGATTTACTGCCATATGAATTTGACAAAACTGTTTGGGCTGTTATTACTTATTTCATTTGTTTCCTGTAAAAAAAAGACTGAAACCGCAAACCCTAACAATGGGCCACAAGGACCATTGGCAGTAGAGGGTATTGTAGCGAAAAAGGAATCACTGGAAAACACTATCAGCATCACAGGAAATATACTTCCCTATGAAGAAGTAGTATTACTTCCCGAAATTCAGGGTAGAATAATCAGGATAAATTTCGAAGAAGGGCGCTCAGTTCAGAAGGGTCAATTATTGGTAAAGCTGAATGATGCAGAGCTTCAGGCTGGAATGGAAAAAGCTAAAGTTAACCTTGAACTGGCGAATGTAGATAACAGAAGAAAATCTGAATTGCTCAAAATAAAAGCCATTGCACAAGAAGATTTTGACCTTTCCCAAACAGAAGTACTCAGAGTGGAAGCAGATATTGCATTATTGAAAGCACAAATCGAAAAAACTGAAATCAGAGCCCCTTTTTCAGGCATCGTAGGGCTCAGACAAGTAAGTTTAGGAAGTTTCGTTCAGCCCGGACAACCTATCGCTACATTGTCTCAAACGCAACCCATGAAAATTGAATTTTCAGTCCCCGAAAAATACAGTTCTATCATCAAACCTAATTCAAGTCTGCAGTTTACTGTGGAAGGACTAAGAGATACATTCAATGCCAAAATGTATGCAGTGGATTCAGAAATAGACGTCAATAGCCGCACCTTTAAAATCAGGGCAACTGCCGCTAATCAGGCAGGCAAACTGAAAAAAGGAGCTTTTGCCAATGTAAACTTCATGATTGATAAAATTGATAATGCAATTATGGTACCCACTCAGGCTTTGATACCTGAAATCAGAGGACAGAAAGTTTTGAAATTAAAAGCAGGGAAAGTGAATTTTGAATTGGTAGAAACAGGTATAAGGACAGCAGAAAGAGTTCAGATAATCAGCGGAGTTACAGAAGGAGATACAATAGTAACATCGGGACTCCTGCAATTGCGTGAAGGTATGGATGCAGTGTTAAAAGTTAAAGAATAATATTATGAATCTGGCATCCATGTCCATCAACCGGCCTGTGCTGGCAACTGTTATTTCAATTGTAATCATACTTTTTGGAGTGATTGGATTTTTATTTTTGGGTGTCAGAGAATACCCAAGCGTAGATCCCCCTGTTGTTTCAGTTACCACCAACTATTCCGGTGCAAACGCTGATATCATTGATGCTCAGATTACTGAACCAATTGAGGCGAGTATCAGTGGTATAGCGGGTATTAAGAGTATGAGCTCGATCAGTAGCACCGGTAGAAGTAATATCACAATTGAATTTGACCTTGGAATCAACATGGATGATGCTGCAAATGATGTTCGTGATAAGGTGTCAGGATCGCTCAGAAGATTACCTCAGGATATCGACCCGCCTATTGTATCAAAGGCGGATGCAGATGCCAGTCCTATTCTCGCTGTCCTGGTGCAGAGCAATACCAGGGACCTTCTACAGCTGAGTCAAATAGGAAATGATCTGTTCAAAGAAAGGTTACAGACGATTAGCGGAGTATCAACTGTCAACATTTGGGGAGAAAAACGCTTTGCAATGAAGCTTCTCTTTGACCCCTCCAAATTAGCTGCTTATGGATTAACTCCATTGGATGTTCAATTAGCATTAAACAGAGAAAACATAGAATTACCGACCGGAGTCATGGAGGGCCGCAATACGGAATTGACCATTCGTACATTTGGAAGGCTGGAAACAGTAGAAGATTTTAATGATCTCATTATTCAGGATAACATGGGTGTTCCTATTCGCCTCAGAGATGTGGGCAGAGCGGAATTACTTCCTGAAAATGAGCGATCCATTTTAAGGGGAAATGGCGGTACTCCGC
Source organism: Saprospiraceae bacterium (assembly GCA_022841345.1). GTDB lineage: Bacteria > Bacteroidota > Bacteroidia > Chitinophagales > Saprospiraceae > SLDF01. Next base: position 22,068 of record JALHRR010000045.1, on the reverse strand, counting down.
AAATCGGTATTGCTATTACTCCCCAGCCGGGATCAAACTACATTGAAATTGCTGACAGAGTATATGAGCGAATTGAGCAAATAAAAAAAGAAATGCCTCAGGATATCAACGTCGGATATTCTTTTGATGTAACCACCAGTATTCGTAAGGCCATAAAAGAGGTTCAAAGCACTATTCTAATGGCATTTCTCCTGGTTATGGGAGTAATATTTTTATTTCTCAGACGATTCAGAACAACCCTCATTCCGGTTCTTGCTATTCCAATTTCATTAGTCGGTACCTTTTTCGTTATGTATATTTCAGGGTTCTCCATTAATATCCTAACACTATTAGGGATCGTTCTGGCTACAGGTTTGGTAGTGGATGATGCCATTGTAGTTTTGGAAAATATCTATAAGAAAATAGAAGACGGACTAAGTCCAAGGGAAGCAGCCCTCAAAGGATCAAAAGAAATATTTTTTGCAGTTATTTCAACTACTATCACACTGGTAGCAGTTTTTATGCCCATCATATTTTTGCAGGGACTCACAGGCAGATTATTCCGGGAGTTTGGAGTGGTGGTATCAGCCGCAGTAATAATATCCACTATAGTTTCCTTAACGCTGACTCCCATGCTGTGCTCCAGAATATTGAGCAAAAAGGAAAAGCAAAGCCGTTTTTATTCTGTTACTGAGAAATTCTTCAATGGAATGGAGTCCGGATACAAAAATTGGCTCACCAGGTTTATGCGGGCAAAATGGCTGGCTTTGGTAGGTATTGTGGGTTGTGTTGCTACTATTTATTTACTTGGAAAGGGTATTCCATCGGAACTCGCTCCCATGGAAGACAAAAGCAGGTTTTTGATATCTGCCACTGCTCCTGAAGGCACTTCATATGAAACTATGGACCAGTTCAACCAGGAATTGTTGGGCATAGTCGATACACTTCCGGAAAAGCGATCCATAATTGCTGTTACCTCACCAGGATTTGGTGGATCAGTATCTGTTAATGCAAGTTTCGTGCGTGTTGCTTTGGAAGAACCTGAAAACCGGGTTCGAAGCCAAAAGGAAATAGCTGATATGATTTCCGGAATGGTCAAGCAATTCAATCTGGCAAGAATATTTGTAGTTCAGGAACAAACCATAGGTGGCGGTAGAGGCGGAGGATTACCGGTGCAATTTGTTATTCAGGCTCCGAACTTTGAAAAATTGAAGGAAGTGATTCCTGCATTCATGGAAAAAGCAAGTTCAGACAGTGCCTTTATTGCTACCGATCTTAATCTGAAATTTAACAAACCGGAATTAACAGTGTCAATTGACAGAGATCGGGCTAATGCTCTGGGTGTTTCTGTTCAGGATATCGCTCAGACACTGCAATTGCTTTTCAGTAGCCAGAGATTTGGATATTTCATTTTGAATGGCAAACAATATCAGGTGATCGGCCAGGCGGACAGAGCGTTTCGTGAAAAACCGCTCGATTTGAGCACGGTCAATGTCAGAAATAACAGAGGAGAATTAATCCAAATGGATAATGTAGTTCAATTGCGGGAGTCCTCCTCCCCTCCTCAGTTATACAGATATAATAGATATGTCTCAGCAACTGTATCCGCCAACCCGGCACCCGGAGTTACACTCGGTCAGGGAATTGAGAAAATGCAATCCATAGCATCAGAAGTATTAGATGAAACTTTTTCCACTGATTTAGCAGGTGTGTCTAAAGAATTGGCGGATAGCTCCAATTCACTGATTTTTGCATTTCTACTATCGCTGGTATTGGTTTATTTAGTTTTGGCTGCTCAGTTTGAAAGTTTTGTTGACCCGCTCATCATCATGTTTACAGTACCATTGGCGCTGACAGGAGCGATTTTATCCTTGTGGTTGATGGGCATGACATTAAATATATTTTCGCAGATTGGAATTATAGTATTAGTGGGTATCGTTACTAAAAATGGTATTTTGATAGTTGAGTTTGCTAATCAATTGAAGGATCAGGGCAAGAATAAACTGGAAGCAGTTATTGAATCAGCCACTCTCAGATTGAGACCTATTTTGATGACGAGTTTGGCCACAATATTGGGTGCAGTTCCAATTGCACTGGCACTGGAAGGAGGCGCTACAAGCAGAATCCCAATGGGTGTGGTAATCATAGGAGGTTTGATTTTCTCCTTGTTATTAACACTATTTGTGATTCCAGCACTATATGCATATCTGTCTATCACTAAGAAAAGAATCAGTTCAGAAGATGAATCTATTTAATAAAATCCTGATCATAGGAATCCTTTTTTCTTATTCGGGTTTCTTAACAGCCCAGGAAAAACCCCGGCTTGAAATTTCTTTAAATGAGGCGATTCAAATAGGTCTTGAAAACAATTATGGAATCAGGATGGCTGACATTTCCAGACAAATTGCCACCAATAATAATACATTCGGGAATGCCGGGTTCTACCCAAGAATATATCTGCAGGCTGGTCAGGGCAACAACCTTACCAATACAAGACAGCTATTTTTTGATGACAGGACCATCAATCAAAACAATGCATATTCTAATAATTTAAATTCCGGAATATTTGCAGACTGGATCTTCTTTGATGGATTCAGGATGCAGGCGGCTAAAAGAAGGTTTGAAGAAACAGTGGCTTTGAGTGAATTAGAAAGGCAAGCTGTTATGGAACAGACTGTGGCTGATATTGTGAATGCTTATTTTTCAATCGTTCAACAATTGAAATTTCTGGATCTGACCCGGGAAAGTCTCAGACTTAGTAAGGAACGGCTGGATCTTGCCAGATCAAAAGAAAAAATTGGGTCTGCAGCAGGTGTCTCTACACTACAATCTACAATTGATTATAATAATGATAGCCTGACAATGCTCAATCAGCTGATTCAACTGGATGTACTGAAAAATCAAATGGCACAAACACTCCAATTGAAGGTCAGTACGGAAATTACAGTAGATACGACAATCAATTGGCCCACTTTACCTGGATATGATCAGATACTGACCAGTTTTATAAACCAAAATGTACAGCTTAAACAGCTGAGATCTCAGGCAAAAATCAATGAATTTCTGGTGAAAGAAGCTATTAGTCTTCGCTTGCCGGTACTTACGCTGACAAGTGGAATTAACTTTAATGTTTCTCAAAACCAGGCTGGATTTGTGGTGCAGAATCTGGGATATGGTCCCAGCATTGGAGTTACCCTGACTCAAAATATTTATAATGGCAACAATGTAAAGCGAGAGATTGAAAATACCCGTTTAAATGGAGAGATTCTTCAATTACAACTGGAAGAATCACAAACACTGCAAACAAGGCAATTAGACATTCTGATAGATCAGCACAAATCTCTCGATCAAATTCTTAATGTACAGCGTTCCAATATTGATTTTACAAAGCAAAGCTTAGACATAGCATTACAACGCTACAGACTTGGAGCCATCACTGATATAGAATTCAGAGAAATCCAATTATTAAATATATCCGCTGCCAATCAATTATATCAGACTGAATTATTAAAGCGTCAGCTTGAAATTGAAATGCTTAGAATATCCGGTAATTTGATGCAGAGGTAAAAGTATTTAGTCTTGAGAATTTCTATATCAGGTAAGCTATTCAATCTCCCAGTCCCATGCGTATCACCAGGAATGATATTTAATAAAAAAGCCTGACTCCGTTAACAGAATCAGGCTTTAAGAAATCTACTCGATGCTTTTATTCTATTGCATCCAATCTCTCTTTGTATTCATTTGACTTATCCAGTTCATTGATACGGGCATAAATCTCCTTCAATGCTATCAATGTGTTTTTATCCTTGTTGTTGATTGAATCAGCTTTTAGGAAATATGGTAATGCTTGTTTGAAAACATTATTGATTTCTGCTTGTAATTCTTTGTATTTTTTGATTCCTGTCGCAGAGAAATCATCGGCCATAGTTTGAAGTACAGTTGTTTTTTCAGCAGCTCTGTTATAATAAAGTGCTCCCGTACTGTAAACTGCATCAAATGACTGTGGATTAATTTCAAGTGCTTTAGTGTAATATATTAAAGCACTATCGAAATAAGTGATCTTTTTAGCAGGATCATCTGATTTTTGAAACAGATTATCATACACATTACCCAGAGTGGTATAGAGAGATACGTTTGATGGTTCTTTTTCGATAGCCATTTTTAGGCTAGCAACCAACTCATCCAATTTTCCTTTGCGTAGTGCATCGTTGATTTCAGAAAATAAAAGATTCACATCATCGGGAAATTTTTCTCTGCCTGTACGAAGGTACTTTTCAGCAGCGGCTTCATCTTTCAATTCAATATTCAATTTATATAATGCATCATAAATCTCAGGTTTGAACTGACCTTTATCCAATAACATGTTCAAATATTTGGATGCAGCTGCATTATTACCTGAACCCAGTGCAGTTACTCCCACGATGTATATCTGATTATTCAAGTCTTCTTCTTCACTGAAAGGACTCTTTTCTTTGTTGGTAATCAGTTTGTCATGAGCATCCAAAATTGCTTTAAATATTTCATGAGCTTTTGCCTGATCACCAGCTGTGTAAACATCATATCCATACACCAGCGCACCCTGCATACTCTCATTCAATCCTTTTGCAGCGTCCTTTTTCTCATAACCTTTTACAGCAAGGTCCAAAGCTTTGGAATAAGATTGCAGTGCAGTATAACCTGAGGAAGGGAATTTTATAACATGAGCAGGATTAATACTTTTCATTAATCCATCTCCCAAGTTTACTTCATTGAAAATTTGTCCTCTTGTATACCATGTTTCAAAATCAGCTTCTGCTCCTGGCATTACTATTACTTCATCTATTGTTTTGATAGCTTCTTCCAGTTTGGCTTTATTATTTGTCTGGTCCAAATTGTAGGACTGCAATGCTCTTTTAGCCGTGCGGACCATTTTTTTAATATCATCCTGAGCAAATAAATTTGCTGCAGATAAAAAGACAACTAATAAAAGAAATACTTTTTTCATACTAATTAGTTTTTGAGTTGATTTGCATTTTGTGCATGCAATATACTGACCTTTTAATAACAGGAATAGTATCTTAATAAAATGTTAATGATATCAGTTTTTAAAATAAGCCCGTTTACATACATTCCGGAGTCAAGTGATTACTCTTCAGTTGTAATAATATCTGACTGATCATCTGTATCTGCAGCAGGATCTTCATTCACAATAGTCTGATCATCCAGCTCCTGATCTGTCTCAGGTTCTGCACTCACAACAGTCACATCAGCAATCTTATCATTTCCATCCAGTTTGATAACCCTTACTCCCTGAGTGGCACGCCCCATGACTCTGATATCAGAAAGTGGCATCCTGATAATAATTCCTGAGCGGTTTGTAATCATCAAATCCTCATCATCACGGACGGATTTGATTGCAATTAATGCCCCGGTTTTATCATTGATGTTCATGGTTTTTACCCCTTTACCACCCCGGTTGGTGACGCGATAGTCTTCCAGTTCAGAACGCTTACCCATTCCTTTTTCACTGACAACCAATAAAGTTACAGAGGTATCCGCAGGATCTACACAAACCATCCCTACCACTCTGTCATTCCCACCTCCCAGTGTTATCCCTTTCACACCCGCTGCATTTCTGCCCATCGGACGCACTTTTGCTTCAGGGAAACGAATAGCTCGTCCAAATGTATTAGCAATGACTATTTCATTTGTTCCATTCGTCAATTTAGCTTCCAGTAATTGATCATCATCATGGATGGTGATTGCATTTATACCATTTTGTCTTGGACGCGAGTAATCAGCCACCAAAGTCTTCTTGATGATACCTTTACTGGTACAGAAAATGATAAAATTATTCTGATTGAATTCTGTATCATTCAGATCCTTGATAATGATATATGCCTTGACTTTATCATCCTGAGGAATTGAAATGATATTCTGGATAACCCTTCCTGTCGAACCCTTTGTTGCTTCAGGAATTTCATATACACGCAACCAGAAGCAACGTCCTTTCTCTGTAAATAATAACAGGTAATTGTGCGTCGTAGCCACAAACATCTGCTCTATAAAGTCTTCATTCCTGGCCTTAGATCCTCTGGAACCACGTCCTCCTCTGGATTGTGTGCGGTATTCTGAGGTTTTTGTACGGCGAATATATCCAAGATGAGAGATAGTAACGACCACTTCTTCATCAGGAATCAAATCTTCAATGCTGATTTCTCCTGCTGCAGCCGTGATAGCAGTGCGGCGCTCATCGCCGAATTTTTCTTTCAGCTCGATTAGTTCATCTTTAACTATAGATCTCTGCAGTTCGACACTGGCAAGAATTTCTTTTAATCTGGTGATTAATTTCTGCAAATTATCAAACTCTTCTCTAAGTCTGTCTCTTTCTAATCCCGTAAGTCTTTGCAAACGCATTTCCAAAATAGCCTTTGCCTGTACTTCAGACAGAGAAAATCTGGCAATCAAGCCTTCTTTTGCTATTTCCGGATTTGCAGATCCTCTGATCAGGGCAATTACCTCATCAAGGTTATCCAGGGCAATGATCAAACCCTCGAGGATATGGGCTCTCTCTTCTGCTTTGCGCAATTCAAATCTTGAACGGCGTACTATAACTTCCAATCTGAATTTGATAAATTCTTCAATCAAATCCTTCAAATTCAAAGTGAAAGGACGACCTCCCACCAATGCCACGTTGTTGACACCGTAAGATGTCTGAAGCGGTGTATATTTAAACAATTGGCTCAGTACTACTTTACCAATTGCATCTCTTTTAAGTTCTATGACAATCCTTAGACCGGTTCTATCTGATTCATCACGGACATCGCTAATGCCGGAAATCTTCTCTTCAGTAACCAATTCAGCGATTTTAACAATCAGCTGAGCTTTATTGACCTGATATGGAATTTCAGTAACCACGATGATCTCACGCTGACCGTCATGTTCGATATCAGTTTTTGCCCGAACAACGATTTTTCCTCTACCTGTCTCAAATGCTTCCTTGATGCCTTCAATACCATAGATGATTCCTCCTGTTGGAAAATCAGGGGCCTTGATATATCTCATCAGACCTTCGATGGTGATTTCAGGATCATCGATAGTGGCGTTAATACCATCGATTACCTCACTAAGATTATGAGGTAACATATTAGTTGCCATACCTACTGCGATACCCGACGCTCCATTGACAAGTAAATTCGGAAGTTTTGCCGGCATCACTGTTGGCTCTTCCAAAGTATCATCAAAGTTTAATGCGAAATCAACTGTTTCCTTCTCAAGATCACCCAGAATTTCATCACTGATACGTGCCATTCTTGCTTCCGTATAACGCATTGCAGCAGGACTATCACCATCCATGGACCCAAAGTTACCCTGACCATCGACCAGGGGATAACGAAGTGACCAATCCTGTGCCATCCTCACCATAGTATCATAAACAGATGAATCTCCGTGCGGGTGATACTTACCAAGTACTTCTCCGACTATTCTGGCTGATTTTTTATGTGCTTTATTGAAACTGAGTCCCAACTCATGCATACCATAAAGGACTCTTCTGTGAACTGGTTTTAAACCATCTCTTACATCGGGAAGGGCTCTGGAAACGATTACAGACATACTGTAGTCGATATAGGCCGATTTCATCTGATCTTCAATGTTGACCGAAATTACCCTCAAATTCTCTGCCATACTGTATTTTTAATGCCGTTCAGGCTCACTTGTTACTGAAAACTTCAATACTATTTCATTAAATATTTGCTGCATTGATACAAGTCATATATATGATTTATTTTCAATGCGCTCGAAAGCGGGTGCAAAATTAAGCAATATTACTGGTAATATATAGGAATTTCTTCGATTTGTTTCAGTAAAATACAGCATAAAAAGCCCGTTTCATTCCCTTCCACAATGGAATCATTTGACAAACTCAACATATAACAGTATAAGATGTTACTTTTGCATTGCAATTGCTAAAAAACTCCACTTTGGAAAATGTAAAACCTTACGAACAAAGTAAAGATGCCAAGAAAAAACAGGTATCCAACATGTTCAATAACATCGCCCCATATTATGACATGCTCAACCACCTGCTCTCTTTGGGTGTTGACAAAGGCTGGCGAAAAAAAATGATTAAAATTCTGAATGATCAGTCGCACGATCTGATTGTCGATGTAGCCACAGGAACAGCTGATGTTGCAATAGCCATGGCAAAAACCCTGAAAGTTGATAAAATCGTCGGAATCGATATTGCTCAGCAGATGCTGGATATCGGAACCAGGAAAATTGAAAAAGCAGGATTAAGCGAAAAAATCAGCTTAGAGTGGGGAGATTCAGAGAATTTACGTTTTGAAAACAATACAGTGAGTGCTGTTACCGTTGCTTTTGGTGTCAGAAACTTTGAGAATGTCAATGCCGGACTTTCAGAGATGTATAGAATTTTACGACCGGGCGGAAAAGTGGTGATTCTGGAATTTTCAAAACCAAGAGTTTTCCCTTTGAAACAGTTGTATCATTTCTATTTCAAAAGAATATTGCCAGTAGTCGGAAGAATCACATCGAAAGACAAAAAAGCTTATTCCTATCTCTACGAATCTGTGCAGGCATTTCCTGATGGCACAGATTTTACTTTATTATTGGACCAAACCGGGTTTACAAAAACAACCTGGAAACCTTTGACTTTTGGAATATGCAGTATTTACACCGGTATCAAGTAATCACTTTTCTGTTTGTTTCCGCTTTCCTTTTGGGAAGTTCCACCATTCATGCTCAGAGAGCTGACAGAGGAAGTTATAATTATAATAGCTTCAAAAACAAACAATACTATTTTGGAATCACTTTAGGGTACAATACTTCCAATTATAAAGTATATCGGTCAGAAAATTTCCTTCTAAACGACACACTAGGATTAGTCCAGTCTTTTCAGGGTCCTGGATTCAATCTGGGCCTGGTCACTAACCTGAAAGTTGGAAATTACTTTGACATCAGATTCTTACCCACGCTTTCATTTGCCACAAGAAATATTAATTATGGCAATGTCGAAAGCAATACGACTTTTGACAGAAAAATGGATCCTGTTTTCATAGAAGCTCCACTTCAATTCAGATTCAAATCGGACATTTATAATGATATGAAAATGTATATCCTGGGAGGGGTCAAATATGTATTTGATGTATCCAGCGAGTCGAGGACTAAGCGGGAAGCCAATCTGGTTAAAATTGCCCCTTCAGATTTTGCAGTAGAATTTGGCTTTGGGTGTCAATTCTTTTTCCCTTATTTCATTCTCTCACCTGAACTGAAATATTCACAGGGAATCAGCAATACCTTGATTTATAACTCAAATATTACGCAGGCAACGGTATTGGACAAAGTAATATCCAGAACATTCACTATCAGTTTCCACTTTGAAGGCTAAATTCCTCTAACCTTAATACCACATAACCGCACAATTCCGGAAAAAACTCCATAAAGAGTCCATCTATTTTTGATTCGTTTTCTAAGTATAAAGGCATAACCTCTGCAAATGAATCCCTGTATTTTGCTCTTGTGGCCAGCAGAGAAAAAGTATATTCCATCCCTGAAACTTTTGCAAATGAATGCAGCCATTGATCACTGATCATATGTTGCACTTTATTAGCTGTTTGTTGAGGCACTAATGGAAGAATTTTCTCCAGATTATTATATTGTTCCCTGCAATAATCTTCATAAGCTGTTTCACCAAACAGATTCCAGAATTTGACCAGTTGATGATCCATCAGAATATCGGAGATCACTCCTGCATACTTGCCGGAAGCAGGTCTGAGAATTGATCTCATCTCACCAACCAGCTTATGTGAATCCGTGTAATCATCGATCCATCTGTGCAATTTAAAGCCGCCAGAGTAATGTTCCGGAAATACTCTCTGCTCTGCCAGGGTCAGAAAATCGCAGAAAAAATTTCCCGGCAGAATGCTTTCATGACCATATGATAAATATATATGCGCCAGATGATTCATTGTATTATAATATTTTAAGGTTTTCTGTTTCTAAAATCTATCTTTGCACCCGCTTATAAAAAATCAACTTGATATGGCACTTAAATGTGGAATCGTCGGACTACCTAATGTAGGAAAATCAACTTTGTTCAATGCATTGACCTCTGCCAAAGCTTTGGCGGCAAATTATCCCTTTGCAACTAAAGAACCCAATATAGGAATTATTACTGTTCCGGATCCCAGACTGGACAAACTGGAAGAGTTGGTCAATCCCCAAAAAGTTTTACCGACTACTGTAGAGATACTTGATATCGCAGGTCTTATCAAAGGTGCGAGCAAAGGCGAAGGCCTTGGCAATCAATTCCTGGCAAATATCAGAGAAGTGAGTGCCATCGTCCATGTAATCAGATGTTTTGAAGATGACAATATCGTTCACGTGGATGGACATGTAGATCCGGTGAGAGACAAAGAAATCATCGATACAGAATTGATGCTGAAGGATCTGGAAACCCTGGAGAAATTACTGGATAAATATAAAAAAGCCACTAAAGGCGGAGATAAAGAAGCTGTTCGCGAATTGGAAATGGCTACCAAAATATACAACCATGTTGAGGCGGGGAATCCGGCAAGAACTATGGAACTGGATGAAGAAGGCACATTGTTGCTGGAGTCTATGTTATTACTTACTGCCAAACCTGTCATTTACGTCTGCAATGTAGATGAATCCGCTATCGAAAATGGAAACGATCATACGCGCAAGTTCGAAGCTTCCGTTCAGGGAGAGAACGCTGAGATAATCCGAATTTGTGCAGGTATTGAAGCTGAAATTGCTGAGCTGGACTCTAAAGAGGATCAATTGGAATTTCTTGAAAGCCTGGGACTTAGTGAGCCTGGAGTGAACAAGCTGATCATTTCCTGTTATCGCATCCTCAATTTGATTACTTACTTTACAGCAGGGGTAAAAGAGGTAAGGGCATGGACGATCATAAAAGGCACCAAAGCTCCACAGGCGGCCGGTGTTATTCACACAGATTTTGAAAAAGGGTTTATCCGCGCTGAAGTAATTCCTTACAATGACTTTGTTAAATATGGTTCAGAAGCCGCAGTGAAAGAAGCAGGTAAAATGAACGTAGAAGGCAAGGAATATGTAGTGCAGGATGGCGATGTGATGCACTTCAGGTTTAATGTCTGATTTGCCGGAAGTTTTGCTGTCCAACAAATATTAAAATAAACGAACGGGCATTGACAACGCAAGGAGCTTAATTCCCTTCCTGGTTTTTATTCTATTTACCAACTAACCTGAGGAAGAAAGGCTCCCGTCGCTTCTCCCAAAACACCCTATTTATTTTTGTTATTTTACTTTATTTAAACTCATACCATTTGAGGTAAAATATAGCCAGATAGAGAAAGAATTTATCTATAATTTTTTCATGTATTTCATTATCATATCTTATTGATTTTGAAGTATATACCATATATCTACCACAACTGTCGTAATTCCCAATTTTAAAATAATTTGTTGTTAAGAAATTATTAATATATTTGGCGAGTTGGTTTTTCACACATTTAATTTATTAAAAGTCCAAAAGCTTATGAACAAACGATTACTGTCTTGTCTGGTGGTATTACTGCTCTTCAGTGGTATAACCTCAGCTCAGATTTCCGTATCCGGACGGGTCACGGGAGCAGAAGATGAACCTCTAATTGGGGTGAGTGTTGCACTTAAAGGTACCTCCCAAGGTACCATTACAGATTTTGATGGAAAATACATGATTGACGTGCCTTCAAGCTCCTCAGTTCTGGTATTTTCATTCCTGGGATACAAACAACAGGAAGTTACAGTGGGAAGTAGCCGAAATATATCCATCTCCCTTGCAGAGGATGTTTCAGCTTTGAATGAAGTAGTTGTGGTGGGTTATGGAACGCAATACAAAAAGGATCTGACCGGTTCCATTTCAAAACTTAACTCTGAGACTTTTGAGTTTCAGCCGCTACAATCTTTAGAAAATGCTATCCAGGGTCGGGCAGCAGGTGTATTTATTAATAGCGGTTCAGGTAAACTGGGGCAAGCAATGAATGTAAGGGTCAGAGGACAATCATCCGTTTCTGCCAGTAATCAACCGCTTTACGTAATTGATGGAATTCCAGTAGTGTCAGAATCAATTGGTAGTGCGACGGAGCCTGACAATCCTCTAGCATCTCTGGCCCCTGAGGATATCGCTTCGATAGAAATATTAAAAGATGCATCCGCAGCCGCCATTTATGGTGCACGGGCATCAAATGGAGTAATCCTTGTTACAACCAAATCCGGAAAGGCTGGCAAAACCAGAGTTAATCTTGGTTTTTACACAGGGACAAGTTCACCAACCAGAAAACGGGAATGGCTTAATGCTGCTGAATACCGTGAATTATTCCAGTATGCTGCAGAGAATTCTGATTTTGGGGTGTTTGATGGAGCAGAGGAGTTTGAAGCCAATACAGGTACAGATGACTGGAACTCCACAAATGATACTGATTGGGCTAGTGAAGCGTTCCAAACTGGTGGGGTAAATAATCTGAACTTAAACATTTCAGGTGGTGATGCTAAAACTACATTTTTAATTTCCGGAACTTATAATGATCAGAAAGGTATATTAATTGGCAATGCCTTGAACAGAATAAGCGGAAGACTAAATCTTGATCACAAGGTTTACAATAATGTAAAAATAGGTATGAATCTGAGCCTTGTAAAAAGCTTGAATCAAAGAGTGCCAAGTGATAATGCTTTCACAAACCCTCTTCAGTTAAATGCCTTGCCTCCGCTTCAACCTAAAATCGATCCTGCAACAGGTGAGCTCAACCAAAATACACTTTATTATAACAACTTAATAGATCTGGTAAATGGCTACAACAATGCCACTACTTATCGTTCTATCAGTAGTGTATTTGCACAATGGGATATTACCAAAAACTGGAGTTTTAGGTCTGAATATGGTGTAGACTGGGTGAATTTGCAGGAAGATCAGTATCGGGGACGAGAAACATTGGATGGAGCCCCTACAGGTCAGGCATTTAATAGTCAGGCCACCGTGATTAATCAAAACGTTCAAAATTATTTTAGCTATAATAATGATTTTTCAGACAATCTCAATCTGACGGCTACAGTGGGTATGCAATATCTTGATGGTGTTAATACAAGCACTTCAGCAACAGGTGAAGGTTTTCCTAATAATAAATTTACAAAAATCGCCTCAGCTGCAAGTATTATTGCAGCCAGCACTTTCGAATCCAGATATGCTTTTACTTCTTATTTTGCGCGTGTAAATGCCAGAATAAGTAATAAGTTTCTTGTAGGATTATCTGGTCGTGTGGATGGATCTTCCAGATTTGGTGTTGATAATCGCTTTGGATTCTTTCCGGCGGTTTCTGCCGGATACATACTTTCAGAAGAATCTTTTCTGAAGGATAATTCCACAATCAACTTCCTGAAACTCCGTGCAAGCTGGGGTAAGACAGGAAATGCAGAAATAGGAAACTTTGCCTCCAGAACACTTTGGGGAGCTAATTTCGTAGGTAACGTATCAGGGATTATTCCTACTCAACTTGGAGTAACCAACCTCACTTGGGAAAATACTGCTCAGTTTGATATTGGAATTGATTTCGGTCTATTCAACGATAGAATTAGTGGAAGTTTGGATTATTACCAAAAAAATACCAACGATCTATTATTGAATTTGCCTTTGCCCGCAACCAACGGTTATACAATTATCACAAAAAACCTTGGATCTCTTGAAAACAAAGGATGGGAAGTAGCCATCACTTCTCAAAATTTAGTTGGCAAATTTACCTGGAGCACTGAATTCAATATTTCCGGCTATAAGAATGTTGTAACTAATCTAAACGGATCAACTATTGACGGCGGTGCAAGACAAATGGGAAGAATTTCTGAAGGTGAACCATTCGGATATTTCTATGGACCTAAATATGCCGGTGTCAATCCTGCAAATGGAAATGCACAGTATGAAGCTACTGATGGGGTGGTATATGACCAGGATGATTTCACTTCATTGCCTGACTCTCTGAGAAATCAAAAAGTTGGTGATCCAAATCCAGACTTTTTTGGGGGCATGAACAATAGATTTTCTTATATGGGATTCACTTTTGATGTTCAGCTGCAATATGTTTTTGGAAATGATCTTTACAATATAGCTGGATTTTTTCAGTCTGTAAATGGTGATTACTTTGATAATCAATCCAGAGATCAATTAGATTATTGGAGAGAGGAAGGTCAGGTAACCAATATTCCGGAGCCCAGACTTTATAGTGGAAACGGTGCCATTAAATCCAGTCGTTGGGTACAAGATGGCTCTTATTTAAGAGTAAGGGCAGTAACGCTAAGTTATGCATTGCCAAGAAACTTTTCAAAAAGAGCAAAATTGGACAATGCTACCATTTATGTATCAGCTCAAAACCTGTTTACATTTACTAATTATGAAGGATACGATCCTGAGGTGAATGCAACTTACACAGGTAACGTCAACCTGGGACATGATTTTTATACTCCTCCACAAGCAAGAATTATTACAGTAGGATTCAATGCTTCCTTCTAATCTTAAAATAAATGTTCAACATGAAAAAATTTAATATAATATTATTCGCGGGGATACTGGTATTTGCCAGCAGCTGCATTAAGCAATTGGATATTGAACCACTCCAGTCAATAGATGCAAGTCAGGCTTTAGAGTCAGGTGAAGATATCGAATCTGCTATCGTAGGTGCTTATGGGATTATGCATGGTGGTGCCCTTTATGGTACCAATCTTAACCTAATACCTGAGCTACTTGGTTCAGACAATTATCTTCTTTGGAGAGGTACTTTTCAAAGTTACAGGCAAATCATGAATAAAAGTGTATTCATTGATAACGCTGAAGCATCCAGAACATGGATTCAAGGTTACAGAGCGATAAATATTGCAAATAATGTTTTAGCCAATTTGGCAAAAGTTGAAGATGTAGATCAACGCTCTCAGCTTGAGGCAGAAGCCCGATTTATCAGAGGAATTATGCTGTTTGAATTGGTAAGAATTTATGGAGCACCATACGATGCTCAGGGTTCAAACAGCGGACTTGGTCTTGTACTGAATCTTGTTGCTGTAGATACTGAAGCTGAAGCAAGCGTGGAAGGGTCCCGATCTACAGTAGCACAAACCTATGCTCAATTGATTCAGGATTTAGAAGCAGCTGAACCTAATCTGCCAGACTCATATTCCGGAAATAACAGATTCAGAGCAACTACTTATGCTGCTAAAGCTTTTCTTGCCCGGGTTTACTTGCAGCAAGGAAATTATGCCGCTGCTCTTGCAAAAGCTAATGAAGTCATTGAAAGTGGAAATTTTGAATTAAATCCTGCTATCGTAGCTGCTTTCGGAAATAAGTTTACATCAGAAAGCATTTTTGAGTTGTACAATAATGACCAAAACAATGCAGGAACTGCAAATGACGGTCTTACTACATTCTATGCAAGCTTACCAGGTATTGGAAGATCTGATATCAGAGTTTTGGAAGCTTTTGCAAATCAATATGAAAGTACGGATGATAGAAGATCACAGCTAATTTATAGAGGCTCAGGGGCAAGACCAAATCAGCTCCAAAATGGTAAGTATACAAACTTTGGTCAAAATATACCAATAATCAGAATTTCTGAAATGTATTTGATCAGGGCTGAAGCGAATATCAGACTAGGTTCTGCATTAGGTGCTGAACCATTGCAAGATATTAACACAGTAAGAGAACGCTCAAGAGCAACCACTTTAACTGCAGTAACACTAGATGATGTCCTGAAAGAAAGATCATTTGAACTTGCATTTGAAGGGTATAGAATTCATGATTTGAAGAGACTAAAATTAGGCACAGGGACATTTGCCTGGGATGATCCAAAACTGGTATTCCCCATTCCTGAAAGAGAAATTAGGGCCAACTCTAATCTCCAGCAAAATCCAGGTTATTAAATTATTCTTTCGATAAAACAAAGCCTCATCTTTGGATGGGGCTTTGTTATTTTAACGCAATTATTTCAAACAGCTTTTTATATCTTACCTGCTGATATAATTGAACACTTTCTTACAACAACGTTTTTTACTTTCGTTCCAGAATTACATGATTGTAGCATTTAAAACAAAAGACATGAAGTACCTGATCATCAGCATTTTAATATTCGTTTCCAGCCTTGGAAAACAAGTTTTTTCGCAAAACCTGAGTTCACCTGAATCGTTTCTGGGGTATAATCTGGGAGATAAATTTACCTATCATCACGACGTCATCAGATACTTTGAAACCGTAGATGCTCAGAGCGACTACGTTCAATTGGAAAAATATGGAAGTTCAATAGAAGGCAGACCACTAATGGTTGCTTACGTGAGCACACCTGAAAATCTCAAAAGACTGGATGCCATCAAAAAAAGCAATATTGCTAAAACAGGAATCACAAAGGAACCGCAATTAAGCGACCAGCCAGTCATCGTTTGGCTAAGTTATAATATTCATGGAAATGAAGCCGTGTCTTCTGAAACTGCCATGAAAACCCTTCATGAACTGATAGCCAATGCTACAGGGAAATACAAAGACTGGCTTGACAAAGTTGTAGTCGTGATCGATCCATGCCTCAATCCCGATGGGCAGGTGCGATATGTGCAGTTCTATACTCAAAGAGTAGGTGCTAAACCAAATCCAAATCTAACAAGCTGGGAACATGCAGAACCATGGCCGGGCGGACGACCCAATCACTATCTCTTTGATCTCAACAGAGACTGGGCATGGCAAACGCAAAAAGAATCCAAAGAACGAATCGTCATTCTGAATTCCTGGATGCCTCATGTACATATTGATTTTCATGAAATGGGAATTAATAGTCCTTATTATTTTGCACCTTCAGCAGCTCCAATTCATGAAGATGTGACCGAATGGCAACGCAATTTTCAGGAAATTACCGGCCAAAATGTAGGAAAATACTTCGATGCAAACAGCTGGCTTTACTACAAAGGAGAAGTATTTGATTTATTCTACCCAAGCTACGGGGACACCTACCCTACTTTCAATGGTGCTGTGGGAATGACATATGAGCAGGGCGGTTCATACGCTGCAGGGCTTGCAGGTATCAATGCTGAAGGAGACACTATTACACTAAAAAATCGTATCGAACATCACCATATTGCAGGTCTGGCAAGCATAGAAGCGGCTGTGAGAGAAAGAGAGCGGCTCATCACAGAATTTGAGAATTACTTCAAAAAAAGTATCTCCAGTCCACCGGGCAAATATAAAAGCTACGTGGTGAAAGAAAATAACCAGGCTAAAAGAAAGAGACTCCTCGAATATCTGGATAGAAATGGCATACAGTATGGATTTGGATCCGGAGCTGCAAGTGCCAAAGCATTCTCCTACTCAAAAGGAAGTGATATGAATGTTCAGTTGAGTGACGATGACATTTTGATTCCCGGCAAACAAAGCAAAGCGGTCCTGGTAAAAGTAATATTCGAACCTCAGACCACGATAGTGGATTCTGTCACATATGATATTACAGCCTGGTCTCTACCCTATGCCTGGGGATTAGATGCTTATGCAAGTGAGACCGCATTAGTTGCAAAAGCCACTGCACCAAAGGAAAAAACCAAAAAATCAGAAACTAGCCCTGCCAGCCCGGTTGCCTATATTTTTGAGTGGAATGATATTGCTGATGTTCAGTTTTTATCTGCATGTCTGCAAAAAGGATTAAAGCCAAGAGTGAGCAGCAAAGCATTTACGCTTGAAGGAAAAGAATACAAGCCCGGTGCCCTGGTTTTGCCCAGAACCGGCCATGAAAGAATGGGTACTGATTTTGACACGCAGGTCAAGGCCCTTGCATCTCAACACAATCGAAATTATCAGGCTGTCAGTTCTGCTTATACTGCAAAAGGCTCCAGCTTTGGTGCCGAGAGTGTCTCTCTGATTAAACCGCTGAAAGTAGCATTGTTATCAGGACAGGGTACTGCAGTTAATAATGTTGGTGAAATCTGGCATTTCTTTGATGAAACAATTGATTACCCGTTGGAAATCATTGAAAAGCAGAATTTTAAAACCAGTCAATTGGATAAATTGGATGTTTTGATCCTACCATCCGGTCAATACGGGGATTTATTCAGTGAATCAAACGCTGAGGTGATGAAAACCTGGATCAGAGGAGGCGGAAAATTAATATTAATGGAAAGCGCTGTCTCTCAGGCAGCTGATAAGAAATTATTTTCCATTTCAAAAAAAGAGGATAAGTCTGAAGAAAAGTCTGATTCAGTTGTGCTGGTAAGATATGCAGACAGAGAAACGACTTTTGTTAGCTCCAGCAATCAGGGAAGTATCATCAAAGTGAAATTTGACAATACGCATCCATTAGCTTTTGGATACCCGGAAACATACCATTCCCTAAAGACGAATGAACAATTGTACAAATACCTGGCAGAAGGTTGGAACGTAGGAATAGCAGAAAAAAATCCGATTGTAAATGGTTTTGTAGGAAATAAGCTTAAAAAGCAAATGGAGAATTTTCTTGTTTTTGGAGCTGAAGATTTGGGAAGCGGTCAGGTGATTTATTTTTGTGACAATCCCCTCTTCAGATCATTCTGGGAAAATGGAAAATTGTTGTTTGCGAATGCGGTGTTCATGACGGGAAGATAGGAGTTATGAATTATGAGTGATGAATTATGAGTTGAACAGCCGCTTTAAGCTAACAGCCGGCTTCTGGCTTAGCGGCCCGCACACACCCATTACTTCCCGTAGCTTCCAGCTACGGGCACTCACACAATGCGGGAGTTGAACAGCCGCTTTTGGCTTTTGGCCTTTAGCACTTGGCGAACAGCCGGGAAGAAGAAAGCTGCAAGCTGAGTGAGTAGTCGCAACAGCTATGTAATGGAGATTCATGAATCGCCCCTACATAGTTGTTTCCTCGATTTCAACTAAAAAGTCAGCCTTTGACTGGCTCAACATCCGGGAAGGAGCCACTAAATGCAATGTATATAAGCTGCCTGCTCGTATTTAGCGCTAGCTGTCACCTCCGAAAAAAAATTGACTGCCATGAAGTCAATTTTTTTTCGGAGATGTCACCTTTTTACTGCGTAGCAGTGAACAGACGTCACCCCGGCTTGGCGCAGCCATGACGGGGCGTCACCGTGTTACGAGGAGAGCCGGTGAGAATGTGCAATGTGCTGGCTATATAGCCGGAATAACCCTACTTCACATACATCACTTCCTTCACAGCCTTGATGACTTTTGTCGGATTGGGCATATATTCTTCAACAAGAGTTGGCGCATAACCGAGAGATGTGTCGGCAGCATTCACTCTGATGATCGGTGCGTCCAGATAATCAAAAGCGTATCTTTGAATACCATAAGCTATTTCAGATGATACGCCAAACATTGGCCATGACTCATCGACAACAACCAATCTGTTGGTTTTTTTGATAGATTCAACTATAGTTTTATAATCAAGAGGGCGAATTGTTCTTAAATCAATGACTTCGGCCGATATGCCTTCTTTCTCCAGCTCTTCAGCTGCGGCCATACAAACTTTGACCATTTTATTGAAAGATACCAGAGTGACATCTTTTCCTTCTCTTTTTACTTTGGCTACACCAATTGGGATCAAATATTCCTCCTCAGGAACCTCACCTTTATCTCCGTAACAAGTCTCAGATTCCATAAAACAAACCGGATCATTGTCACGGATGGCTGATTTCAGAAGTCCTTTTGAATCATAAGCGTCAACAGTAGATATCACTTTCAAGCCCGGGACATTTCCCATCCAGGATTCAAAAGTCTGTGAGTGTTGTTGCGCTAATTGGCCTGCAGCACCTGATGGACCACGAAAAACTATAGGGCAGGAAAATTCACCGGCAGATTGGGAAAGTGTTTTTGCAGCATTATTGACAATCTGGTCAAATGCAAGGACTGCAAAATTCCATGTCATGAACTCACAAATAGGTCTGAGGCCATTCATGGCAGCTCCAACAGCAATTCCGGCAAATCCAAGCTCAGCAATAGGAGTATCAATGACCCTTTTTGCGCCAAACTCTTCCAGCATACCTTTACTGACCTTATAGGCACCATCGTATTCAGCAACTTCTTCACCTAGCAGAAATACATTTTCATCCCTGCGCATCTCTTCTGACATCGCCTCTCTTAATGCATCTCTTACGGTTATAATCCTTGACATCTAATGTTGTTTTTTGTTATGGCTGGCAAAAATAGTGAATCTGCGGAATATATACAGAACAGAAAACTTGAAATCACCATGTTACGTGAATCCATTCAGGTTCCTTATTTCCAAAAAATGGGAGTTAATGCCTGTTAAATGCATATTTAACTTGCCGGAGCACTGAGTTTTTCCTCTGCAATGCCTTTGAAGTCAATACCTCTAAAATTTCCTGAACTCATAAATACTGTGCAGTATCCCTGAAATTCTGCTGATCCGAGTGCTTCTGCCAAATCTTCCTTGTTGTCAAAAACGCTCAAATTGGGATGAGCAAAAGACTTACTTACCAGGTTTTTATCCAATGGCTCCATTCTTTTCATCTCAATCGTGTGGGCATCAAAGAAAATAAATGCTTCGTCTGCATCCTGTAAACTTGATTCGTACTCCTGCAGGAATTGTTTATTCAGGCTACTGAATGTATGCAACTCAAATATCGCTCTGATTTTGAGTTCAGAAAATTGCATCCTAACCGCCTGTACAGATGCCCTCACTTTAGAAGGTGCATGAGCAAAATCTATAAATACTGCCGCATTTTCCTGTACAATATAGGGTTGCAAGCGTTTTGATGCTCCGGTAAATGACTGGATATGCTGCAAAAATTCACTCAGTGTAATTCCAAGACTCTCACACACCAGAAATGCTGCATGCATATTTTCCATATTATGTTTTCCAAAGAAAGGCAGATTTACTTTATTCCCTTCATATACTATATGACTATAATGCTGTTGATCAGTGCCTTCCAGGATGTTGTATGCTTGTTTTTGGATCCCTCTCTCCTTTTCATTAATCAGATCAATAATATTCGCATCATTCTGATAGTAAAAGAGTTGTGCATTTTCATTCAAGTGATCCAGGAAGCCCCGAAACTGATCAAGGTAATTGGAGAACTCAGGGAATACATTGATATGATCCCATGAGATTCCGGTCAAAACAGCAATATCCGGTTTGTAATGCAAAAACTTTGGTCTGGGGTCAATGCAGGAAGAAAGGTATTCGTCTCCTTCAATGATCATTATGGGGGCATCACTCAGCCTCACCATCATATCAAAACCTTCCAGCTGTGCTCCTACCAAATAATCAAAATCATGATTAGCTTTTTTCAAAACATGCATGATCATAGAAGTAGTACTCGTTTTGCCATGTGATCCCGCTACGACTATTCTTTTTTTATTTCTGGCCTGCTCAAATATAAACTCCGGATATGAATAAACTTTCAAGCCCAACTCCTGCGCTTTTGCCAGCTCCGGATTATCTTTCCGGGCATGCATACCCAAAATTATTGCTTCAATTTCTGTTGTAATCCTATCTGCTGACCATCCCATTGGTTCCGGTAATAATCCTGCCTGCTTCAATCTGCTCAAAGCAGGATCATAAATTTCATCATCTGAACCACTCACGTCGTGCCCAATTGATTTCAGCGCCAAAGCCAAATTATGCATCGCACTCCCTCCTATTGCTATCAAATGTATTCTCATGGAATTCCCTTGTATTTGTAATTTTTGAAGCTGTGAAAATACACATAAAAAATAAATATATATGAGTTCATGATTATTTAGAGCTGGGATTTGTGCCATAATGCACAAGTTTCGCTAAAAATCAAAGCCAACATTGTATCCAATTCAATTTCAATGCCTCAAAATTTAATACTTTTCCTAACAAACTCCGTATGGAGTTTAACATGGATAACCCCGGGCAAGTGAAGCGTAGCCCGGGGTGCGATACCACCTTTCTTCGAACTCCGTAGGTGTTCAATTTCAAATGACCTGGATTCTCCCTATATGATCTGATTCCAATAAATGATGGTCGTGTTGTCTTTTTGCTGATTCAAGAC
The DNA here is from genome assembly GCA_022841345.1 of Saprospiraceae bacterium. Lineage (GTDB taxonomy): Bacteria > Bacteroidota > Bacteroidia > Chitinophagales > Saprospiraceae > SLDF01. The sequence continues at coordinate 60 of JALHRR010000045.1, read as the reverse complement.
TTTTTTGTTGAACACCTACGGAGTTCATTTTTTATGTCATCCTACCCCGGGCTGCACTAC
>JALHRR010000044.1 GCA_022841345.1 Saprospiraceae bacterium | reverse complement strand
AATCCTTGACGCGGCGCTCAGACGAAATGGATACCTTTAATAAGGACAAAAATCCTTCCTTTAAAAATTGCGATGCAAAACTATGGCTGGCATATAGAAATAATGAAGTTGTAGGCAGAATTGCCGGAATAATCAATCATTCTTATATTTCAAAATGGAAAAATAAATATGCGAGGTTTGGATGGATTGATTTTATGGAAGATGAGGAAGTATTAAAGAAATTAATCAGCACTGTTGAAGGCTGGGCATCAGAAAATGGCATGGAGGCGGTTCATGGGCCAATGGGTTTTACAGATTTTGATCCTGAAGGGATGCTTGTAGAAGGGTTTAACGAGATAGCAAGTATGACGACCATCTACAATTACCCTTATTACGCGCCTTTTCTAGAAAATCTTGGATATATAAAGGACGTGGATTGGCTGGAATACGAAATTACCATCCCAAAACAAATTCCGGAAAGAGTACTCAAATTGGCCGGGCTCGTTGAAAAACGCTACGAACTTCATAGTTTAAAAGCTAATTCCTCTAAGGAATTATTTGGCTATGCCAGACAAATCTTTGATATCCTGAATGTTGCTTATAAAAATCTGTACGGCGTAGTATTTCTGGAGGAAGAGCAGGTTGACAGTTATATAAAAAAATATTTCTCATTCATCCAGCCCGATTTCGTCTCCGTTGTACTTGATAAAAATAATAACGCAGTGGCATTTGCGATCAGTATCCCTTCTTTATCTGAAGCATTGCAAAAAACAAAAGGTAAACTCTTTCCTTTCGGATTTATCAGATTGCTCAGAGCACTTAAAAATAATACTGTTGTTGACCTTTATCTGATAGCCATCCATCCGGATTTGCAATCCAAAGGAATCAACTCAATGCTCATTCGCGATCTGGCCACAACTTTTATCCGGAAAAATATTACTAAAGCAATTACCCATCCTGCTTTGGAAAATAATAATAAAGTCCTGACACTTTGGAAGGGCTACGAAACAAGACAGATCAGGAGAAGACGATGTTATATAAGAAAATTGGGGCCCTCCGAAAATGAATAAGAATGCGGAAATGAACCAGCCGATAACGTTAAATTATAAAGCACGCTGGAGGAATGCCATACGAAACAGCTCTTATAGATTCCAGTTTGTGGCCGCCATCCTGGTTTTAATAGTGATCGCTATATTTATTGACAACTTCTTTTACTATATTGAATTGCGGGAGGGCTATGAAATCAGCGATATCCTGCTGAACAATATCACACCGCGAAACTTATCAGTGCCTATTTTTGTAATGATCTACACGGTCATAATCACAAGTATTATCCATTTATCTTTTTATCCCGTCACACTTCTTAAATGCATGCAGGCATATGCCTTGTTAACTATCATGCGGATTCTAACCCTTACATTCATTCCGCTGGAACCTTCGCCTATCATGATTCCCCTGGAAGATCCATTCATAGGATACTTTTTTTATGGCAGCAAAATCATCACCAAGGACCTGTTCTTCTCAGGTCATATTTCAACTTTATTATTGCTGGTTCTATTTAATCCGCTCCGCCCTCTTAAATATCTCTTTCTTGTAATATCCATTCTGACGGCCATATTTATTCTTTTCCAGCATGTGCACTATACAATAGATATTCTTGCTGCTCCATTCTTCGCATACCTTAGTTACAAATCAGCAAATTCTATTCCGCTGAAAATAAATACCTGAAATCATTTTTTCAATGCAAGAAGCGCTTCCTTTTTTGTGAGCGTATACTCATATCCAATGGATACCAGTTCGGCTACTTTTTTAAAATCGAACATAGAATAATCAATCAGGGCAGGTGGTTCAATGAAAACATTACACAAGGGCTTTTTCAATTTAACATCGGTATAAAGTGCAAGATGAAAGCCCCTGTCAGCAATGTTCAGCATCCCACTTATCATCTTTATTTTATGCGTCGGATTGACATAGACACCGATCATCGATTCACACTGACCGGCGAGCGGTTCCGCAGGAAAACAACTGATCGAACTTCCATCTATCAGCAAATGCCTTTTATATTTAACAGGCTCAAAGATCATCGGAATAGCCGAAGAGGCCAAAACGGCATTTACCACATCTCCTGAAGAAAAAAAGATAGTTTCTCCGCTTAAAAGATCAGTTGCTGAAATGTAGAGAGGAATAGTAAGATCTTTGAATGATCTGTGATTTAAATATTTGCGGAACATTTTTTCATTTGAATGTGCACTTAACAATCCTGAAGCATTCCATGCAAGGTCCAAAAAATGAAAGAATCTGTTATTCAAAATTATCTCCTCAATTTGCACTGGAGAATATCCGGCTGCATAAAACGCTCCTATCGCAGCTCCTGCACTTGTACCCGAAATGACATCGGGCTTAATTCCAAGTTCTTCCAGAGCTTTAAGCACACCGATATGCGCAATACCGCGGGCTCCACCACCTGATAATACAAGACCAATTCTATTTTTTCGATCTGTCATATGTTTTTCTTATTGATTACAATATATTTGGATAGATACTTTAATAGGATAAGTGAAATTCTGCATGTAAAATTAGACTTAAAAAAATATAAGCTTAAACAAAAAAAACCATGGAAAATGCAAATACCCTGAACTGGTCCAAATTTTTAATGCTTGCTGTTGTTTGTTCATTTCTGGGAGCATTAACGACAGCTTTATTAATATTTCTTCCGTCCGCTGAGGCTCTGACATTTGAATCAAGAGTTGCGCTTTATCAAAACAAATTATACCTGACTAAATTATGGATACTTTTCTTTCATCCACAGTTCAATTTGGTAGCAAGTTTGGGCATTGTTGTCTTGTTGTTCAGAAAGTATCCACTTCAAATAATTCCGGGTACACTTTTTATGCTGGTATGGTTTTATTCCGAAGTGTCACAACAAGCATTTTTGATTGATGCATTAAATCAGATGTGGCGACCAGGCTATAGTCAGGCAACAGATGAAAGCACTCAAAACATCTATAGTACGCTGATTCATGGAGCAACCGGTATATCAGACAGCAAGTATTTTCTTGTATTATATAGCTTTGGGCTTGGGTGTCTGTTATATGGACTGGCATTTGTCCAGGAGCTGAAATTAGCCAAATGGATTGGAATTTCCCTTACTTTTATTGGCATACTATCTCTTTCGTCATTTCTTCGTTATTACCTCAACATGGAATTTCTCTCACCTTATGTAAACTGGACCTACACATGGATATATCCATATCTGCAACCAATTGTCAGAATCGGTATAGGGGTTTGGATTTTTAAGAAAATATAATTAAAAAAGGCTATGTTCTAAAATTAATATTACTTAAACTCATATAAAGCTATTTTGAAGTTGCCACAGTCCCGCCTTAGAGAATAATCCGTAAAAAATGGTTTTGAGTATGAACGAGCTAAAAAGGTACTAAATGTACCTTTATAGTGAAGTGAACCGAACATCAAACGAGCTCAGTCAAGTGCAGATGTGAGGCTTGTTGAATCTATTACATGACGAAAGTGGCTTGTATAAAGAGAAAACCAAATGGTCACTGTGTGAGCAATAGGTGAAGCCAAGAAGATATAGAGATGACCTGTGATCAATAAGCAGGAACTCTGAGGCTAAAAGCGAGTTTGACAGACTTAGCGAAAGGAAAACGCATTTTTAGGATTAGGCTCTACAGCGGGAATGGTTTTTGTTTACTTTTTGCCATCTCAAAAAGTAAAAGCCCTGCCGGCTCGAGGCAAATTAGAAGGAATAAATTCCAATCAATTTTCAATAAATCGTAAAGTCTCATTCTCATAGAATTAATATTGTGCAGTATTCTCTATGTTAGATGACTTCACTCAATATTTAATCTAGAACATAACCTTAAACAAAATATCACCTTAGTAATTGAATGTCGTAACATGTCATGCTATTTGATGATAGAAGCCTACAGAAAAAAAATAGTAATCCAAAGGCAGGAGCAGTATAAAACAGGAATAATTTATTTACATTTATGATTCAGATTCCCCTGAAACTGAAAAGGTGAGCCCTCACCCGCCTGAGCTAAGAGCGTATCCATATATTGATATTCAAGCTGACAAATTTATTTGGCATTATTGACTAACGCTATTGATTTTCCTTGCTGAAATTCACAGGTACATCAATCGAAAAGACAAGTGCTTATGGAGAAAAAATTTAGCCAAAATCAACATTGTAACCTGCCTGAGAGCTCAAATTATTATTCAAAGAGTTCGAAGCAAGGAAGCGGTTGTCAAAGGCGATGCACCGGGAAACAATTGCACAAACAAAATAAAATTATTAAATATGAAACATCAAATAGGTACAAAAGACAAACCAATGGTACTGAAAACACCGCCCTTATCAAGTGAATACACGATGCATGTGGATCAAAAGGATGGTAAAGATGTATTAGTTTGTACAGTAGGGAAAACTGTCCTGTTTTATAACATTGACATTTTAGACGATTTGCATGCCATGCTAAAAAAGCATGGAGACTGGATGGAACTGGGAAGTGCCGACGAACAAAAGCCGGCGAAAGAAGGAACTGTGGAAGCCTGGGGTCGATCTGAAAGCAACCCTGCCGGCGGATGGTATGGTCTTAAAAAAGGACTTCGTGGCCGGGTGGGAATGTATATTCCTCCTTTGATGGAAGCACTCGGATTAGCAGAAGTAACGCACTACGCAAAAGGCAATAAAATGAAAGCCAAATAGCATTAGCCGGTTTTGTTTTATTAGTATTTCTGATTTTGTTTAGTAATTATTGACGATTAAGGGCATTGAAACCCGGGCTTGGGTTAAGCCATAAAGAGTTGCTAAAAGATTATGACTATCTTTAAGAAATTACACAAAAAATCTAATAAATGCAGCGAAAAGAAGCTTAATACCGTACTTCTAAGACATCAATGAAAGCTTCTGTACATGTCCCTAAAACTCTAAACAATGAAATATTTACAGCTTTTCGTTATTCTTGTATATTCGAATATTCTGATCGGCCAACAATTTGTTAATCCATCAAACGAATGGTTCGCCGATGATTGCTGCTATGCTGTGGGGGAAACATATTGCGCGACTTATAAATATTGGTTTGAAGGCCCTGTGTCCATTAATTCTGTACTTTATTATGAATTAAAATCAAACAATGCAAATCAGATATTTTTTGAATTTGCTGGATTTTACCGTGAAGAAAATGGCAAAGTATATAAGAGGTCTGATGAGAATGAAGAGGAATTTATTGTATATGATTTTAATATGATTGCAGGAGAGCAATTAGAGATTGGAAACGCTAACCATTCCATTTTAATAGAAGTAATATCAGTAGATTCCATTACACTCAACTCAGGTGAAAAAAGAAAGAGGTTGGAAGTGGCTGAAGCCTCCAATCACGATACAAAAACTTTTTGGATTGAAGGAATAGGTAGCGCTTCAGCGCCCATGAATCCACTTTTTATGTTTTCCCTGGACTGCTGGAATGATTTCAACTGTTTTCACACCGAAAGTATTGTAGAATATCAGGTGGGAAGTTGCCAATTGACCAGCTCAAGGAATATTGATATTGCAGTTAATCAAATAAGCTGTTATCCGAATCCGGCAACGGATAAGCTGCTGGTTTCATCAATCAATAATGATAAAATTAATCGCCTTGAGATCCTGGATCTTCGGGGAAATACTATTTTTCAATCCATTTCTCAGGAATTAGCACCTGTTAATGTAAGTGGATATCCTGCCGGTATGTACTTTGCAAAAGTCACATTTGAAAATGGAAAAATTGGAGTCTCTAAATTTGTAAAAGCAGCGAACTGAGAAATATTATTCTTTAGCTTTAATCAAGCCTATTGCGGAGACCTTGTTAAATTTCGTTGAACACCAGAATTTCCTTTGGCGTGTTGGTGTGATTTATCTACTACTTAAAGTTTAGTGGACTGCATTGTTATATTTAATACGTAGTATTAACATACCAATAACTTTAGCTATGAACCTGAAAACGATATCCCTCCTATTTGTTTTATTTGGCTTGATAATATCCTGCACAAACCAAAATAAAGAAAAAAAATCTGTAAATAGCGAGCAAGATAGTATTGTACCACAGGATAACATTAATCATAAGATTGAAAAATCTATAGAAATAAATTTAATTATTGACCAAGTACAAGGAAAATGGAAAGAGATTGAATACCCATATCGCAGTGCAGAATTTGTGAACTCAACAGTTAAGTTTGTTGAAGAAGGGACTTCCGGTAATCCTGCATTCGAAGTTTTTGAAATTTCAGAGAACTGCCCATTTGAAAATAATAATATCAAAGATCCTGCACCGACTGATTTAATTTTAACCTTACCCGAAAGTAGCAGATGTGAGAAACTGCAGGTTTCTAATGACACACTTACCCTTAGCGGATTTTCAAGCAATACAAATGATGACTATAGCATTGTATATCTGAGATTAAAATAAGACATTCATGAATATCGACTACCCGAATCCATGGAACTTTGATAACACAGACGAGAATCTGATTTCGCCGGATGGAAAATACAAAATACAGTTTGGAGCCCTTTCTGAAATCGCAATGTGAGGTCCGCTAAGCGGAAACTGCTTTCTGATATATGCGGGCAAGAAAATAAAACTAAATGATTGAACAGGAGGGCCGGTAATATGGCATTATGCAGGTCATAAAATTGGATTGCCCATTTGGACAGAAAGCAGAAATCACAAGATCAGAGTGGCTGATGTATCAAATCTGACACTTAATATATTCAGGGTAGCATTCAGTGTCTTACACTTTAAAAAATTTGAGTACCATATTTTATCAGGAATCGATAGCCCGATTTCATCCCCTTCATTATTCTATTTAGATATAGAAAAGGAGGAAGTAGAAATTGTAAAGCAATTGAAGTGAGAAAAGTATTGTTCTCTCATCAAATTTAAAAACTCCTTACTAGCGATACAACCGAAATCAATACATTTGTTTACTGAACACTCAGGGGTAGCAGCAAACATCTTAGCATGAGATATATTAAAACTTTGATAATCTGTGCAATAGCACTGAACGTGAATGCTCAGATTCAGGAAGCGCCTCAAATAGCCGACCCATTTGAGAGAACTATTCAAGAGTTTCGCAAACCAATCGGGGAACAGGATTATTCGAAAATTGTAGCCATATTGGAAGGCTTAAAAACTGATTCACCAAACGACACAGAGATTCGCTATTTCCTGGGCTACGCATACGATCTCTTAAACAGTAATGGCGGAAAGACAATTCCTGAGATGCAGCGAAGGTTCAGTGAATTGGCCAGTGCGGAATTTGAGTTTATCATCAAAAAAGAACCTAAATACAGCAAACGAAAAATTGTGTTGGATCCTTATTCCAAATTAACTTCCATCTGGGGAAGCCTGGCCTTAAAATATTACTACCAGGGTAATATGGATTCTACAAAATTCGCTCTGAAAGAAGGCAAAAAAAGAGGCGGATTCAGTGATGCATTACTAGAAATTGGAGAAAAAATTCTGAATTCTTGCACCCGAAATTCAATTCTGATAGCATCCGGCGATAATTTTACTTTCCCAATTCTGTATCAGCAGATGATACATAATCTCAGAACGGATGTGCAGGTCCTGGACATTAGTTTGCTCAATACGGATTGGTATTGTAAACTCATCCAAAATACTAGTTCTAACTCATTGCTGAAAGATTCGATCGATATGCTTAATATCCCTGAATCTGTTGAATCTAAAAAACAAAAAATTAGTATTCCAAATAAAAAGTGTCCTGGTGAAAATGAATTCGTGTGGGATATCGACCGGCTTTGGAGCGATAAATATATCACAAAAAGCGACTCCATTTTAAAGCGAATTGTAACCCAAAACAAGTTCCTTCAGGACATATATTTTACTGTTGGTCAAAATCCAAATGACATTTTAGCTTTACATAAATACCTGAAAGGGGGAATTTTTGTAAATAAACTTGGCGCTTGTAAATCACATGCAGCTGTTGACACAGAAAATATCCAATTTAAATCAATCACTGATCCATCCATTAAAAATAGCGAAGACCTTCTCTTTATCTTTGATATCTTTAGATTCAGCTATACTTTGAAGATTAGCGGGAAAATAGATCAGGCTGATTATGAAGCCTCAAGGAAACTATTAAATGAAATGGAAAGAATCTTTCCCCAGGAACTAATTCCAATCCAAAATCAACGACTACTATTTTCAATTGCTGATTTAAAAATAAAATCCGGATATTGATAAAAAGTAGATATATAACGCTGCAACAAAAGGAATCTGTGAGGGACCTTTTTTTACTCTTTGAAGCAAAAATCTGTTACTATATTAAACATAATCGGCGCTAAATGAAATGTAAAATTGAAATTGCACTGCTCTTCATTCTCGGCTTGCATCATTATGCGCAATCACAAATTAATGAAAAACAACCCTTTGTATCGCAGGAATTAGAGGAGGTAAAAGTACAGACCAATAATAAAAAGATTCCCGATTCCGACCTTCCTATAACAAAAGAAGTAGCAATAGGAAAAGGAATGTACCGCATAAAGCAAGGTTATTTGTATGGAATTGAAGTTAATGGGGAAATAAAAATTCCTCCTCAATATAATAAATTACAAATGGACTATGAGCCATATATGGAGGCAACTAAAGGATACGATTCAAAGAATGCTGCGAAATATGGTTACGCAGGAATTATTTCAGCAGAGAATGAAGTAATTATACCTTTTGTCTATAGCAGTGCGACTTTACATAAAAAATATAATACAGTCCTTGTTTGCACACCTAAAGAAAATAAAGTCTGCGGAGTTTGTGACTTGAAAAGCAATCCAATTGTTCCGCTAATTTATAAACAACCATGCAGCATTGGTCAATTCAAAAAATATCCAAATGTAGCTTATGTCTGCAATGATGCCAGCCGGACATATTTCTATGACTCTACGGGGTTGTTAATATCTGAATATCCATTTGCCAGAATCTATGAAGTAGAAGCTGATTGTTACCAAATTTATAATCCGATAGACTATAAAGTGGGTCTTTCAGATTCAGAATTCAATATTATTATCGATCCTGTCTATCAGATGTTTTACTGGAAATATGAAAACTATGTTTGCTTCAGTTATTTCAAGGAAGATAAAATGCACAAAGTCATTGTGGACATCGAAGATGGCAAAGTTAAATTGGATTTGATTGGCCAGTTTGAATTAATTGATGATGGCAAATTCAATCATGTGTATAACAAAAATGGCAAACAAATTCGCGACAGGTATGACTTAAACACTTTCAAAAACGATAAGGAGTAGTGTATTCATTATGAGCATTTTTTACAAATATCAATCTCGTGATCAGGTCCCACAAAATATCTATTTTTCACTCAGATCAAACCAAGATTCCGCCTCCGATTTTTTTCTCCTGGAAATGGGAATCTCCAGTCCATTTTTTAATATAAAATGATCGCCTCTTAATGCTTCGATATGGTATCTGTTGACCAGGTACGAACGATGACTCCTGAAAAAACCTTTATCTATGAGTATATCTTCAAAGTAGGACAAATTTTTCGAAGACAACTCCCGTGAGCTATTTACCAAACAAATATTGCTGTAATTCCGCTCTCCTTCAACATGCGTAATCTGCTTTAATGCAAATCTTAATGTACCGGTTTGAGTAGGCAATATCAGCTTTTGTTCTTCTACCGTTTTTGCCCCAATATTTTGAAGCGCTATTGAAACATCATTATTCGATTTTGTCTTACCAATCCTGCGAATTGCTTCCTTCAGTTCAGTCTCTTCAATAGGTTTGACCAGATAATCCAATGCATTAATCGAAAAGCTTTAATAGCATAGTGACTATGCGATGTTGTAAATATAGTTTGAAAACTGATTGTATCTAAATGCTTAAGTAATTCAAAACCAGTCATATCCGGTAATTCAATATCCAGAAATACAACATCAGGTTTTACTGTTAGGATTAAGTATAAAGCCTCCCTGCCTGTTTTAGCTACTCCTAGTATAGAAATATTTAATTCGTCCTGCTGAAGCAAATCAGACAAGACAGTTGCCATAAAGACATTATCCTCTACTATTAGTGCTTTTACTGGCTTCATTTTACTCAAAAGTAAAGATAGCGAATTGCTCAACACCGTTTGATAATTAAAATTACCATCTGATAACTCATGCATTCCGCTTACAGATATTATATTCTAGTTTTGATCAGCTTTAGAATTTATGCCTTTGTAAGGAATTGATTCTGTTGAACTTTGGAGAAGATTAAACATGCAAATTCAAAAACGATGAAACAAGATTTTAATATTCGATTCAAAATTATCTTAATTGTATTTGGAGTTCTTTTCACTACATTTCTTTTCGGGCAAACCAAAACGGATGATGAACTATATGCCATTTGGTGTGATGTAACTAATCCAGAAACAGTTAGATTAGAGGCCATCTGGGAGAGACTGGATATCGATTCCTTGCCCTATCAAGAACCTGAATGGTGGAAGAAATGGGATAAGGAAACTAAAGAAGCCATTGAACTGGCTATAAAAAACGGAAAAAAGGAGTATTTGCCATTGTTCTATATGATGTCGGCACAATCTGTCGAAGGCAACACAGAAAGTATGTGCGATGCGGCCCACAAGGCAATAGAAAGTGCCAAGGTAGCCAATGCTTCCAAATTGCCGATTATTTTTGGGGCTTACTATATTTTAGCTTTTCAATGTAATGAAAACGTGGAAGAGGAAGATCTGATTCAACGCTTTGAAAGTAGCAGAACAAACGTATAATAAGGAGGTTTCAGATAACTATAAAATTCTCTCCAAATCTTATGAAGGCTTAGGAGATTACAAAAATGCACTGAAACACTACAGATTGCATGTGCAGGCAGAAGACACTTTGGCTGTATGGAGAAATAGTAGTGAAGCAACCAGACTGGAACTGGAGAATCAATTCACTCAACAACAACTAAAATCTGACCTCGATTTTCAAACCCAACTCAACAAACAGAAGTCCACCAGAAACTGGATTTTATTTTTGGGTATTTCAGCTTTGTTGCTTGCTTTGGGACTATACTCCAGGCTTCGGTTCACAAGTAAAACTCAAAAAATATTGCAACACAAAAATGAAATCATCGAAGCCGAAAAACAAAAAGCTGAAGCTAGTGAAAGAGCCAAACATCAGTTCCTTGCAAATATGAGTCATGAGATCCGTACGCCTATGAATGCCATTAAGGGCATGACAGATATTCTCATCAGACGTAATCCAAACGAAGATCAGAAAGAATACCTGGACGGTATCAAACAGTCATCCGATTCATTGCTTGTCATCATCAATGACATCTTAGATATCTCAAAAATTGAAGCCGGCAAAGTAGAATTGGAGCAAGAAACTTTTTCTGTCAATGAAATGGTGCATAATGTACATACTATCATGCATTTTAAAGCTGAAGAAAAGGGCCTTGAACTAATAAATGATATTCCATCAGAAAACCAATATGTACAAGGTGATGCTAACCGATTAAGACAAATTTTGATCAACTTAATTGGGAATGCCATTAAGTTTACTGAAAAGGGATTAATAACTACTTCTGTAAAATCTGAGCAAGCCGGGGACATATTGAATCTTCATTTTACTGTTTCAGATACAGGAATTGGTATTGATGAAGATAGAATGGGTAAAATATTTGAATCCTTCGAGCAGGCTTATAGTGACACAACCCGAAAATTTGGAGGTACAGGTTTAGGTTTGAGTATTTCAAAAAAATTAGTAGAACTACATAGTGGTAAAATATGGGTAGAAAGTGAAAAAGGAATAGGCAGCCAGTTTCACTTTATCATCCCTTATGCAAAAGCAGAAACAAAAGCAAATGTATTACCTGCAGAAAATTCAATTACCATTATAACAGAAGCTCTTAAAGGCATGAGAATCCTTTTGGTAGAAGACAATACATTTAATGTTGTAGTGGCAAACGAAGAACTCGAAGATGCCATTGAAGGTGTTCATGTAGAGGTCGCTGAAAATGGGATGATTGCGGTGGAGAAAATGAAATCTTCTTCATTTGATGTTATTCTCATGGATGTGCAAATGCCGGTGATGAATGGATTTGAAGCCACTCAAGCTATAAGAAATCTGGAAGGAGAAAAAGCAAACATTCCTATTATCGCTATGACTGCCAATGTGCTTAAAGAAGAAGTAGATTTATGTTACCAGGCAGGAATGAATGACTTTATAGGGAAGCCTTTTGATACAGAGGAATTATTACAAAAAATTCATAACTTAATAAATAACAAATCATGACAAGTAACAATCCTACTATTTTCATTGTAGATGATGAACCACTATTATCAGAAATGCTCACAGATTATTTACTGGACCAATATGCGGATTTCAACATAAAGGCTTTCCCTACCGGAGAAGCATGTCTTCAAAGTATGGATGAAAAACCTGACATAGTAGTTTTGGATTACTATCTGAATTCGAAGGAAAAAGATGCAGCCAATGGGATAGATATCTTAAAGGAAATCAAAAAGCGAAATAAAGCTTTACCCGTAATCATGTTGTCCAGTCAAAAAAGCTATGGAACTGCTTCAAAAACTATCATGTATGGCGCTATGCATTATGTGATTAAGGGTCAGGATGCTTTCGAAGAAATTTTCCAACTTATTAAAGCCAACGTATAAATGGTTGATTTAACATTTTTAAAGAAGTTCACCAAAGACGATCCCATAAAGATGCGACGCTACATCTCATTATACCTTGAGGTAGCACCAAAAACATTTGAAGAAATGCAACGCAACCTTGTAAATAAGGATTGGGAGCAGCTCAGGATTAATGCACACTCCCTGAAACCTCAGGCTGATTTTATGGGAATTGCCAGCCTGAAAGATGAACTTATCAAAATAGAAGAAGCTGTAAAGGACAATAAACTAGAAATTGTTGAGAATCTGATGATGAATTCGCGAAGTATATCGACTGATTCTGAGAAAATACTTAGTGACATGATGGATCAATTGTAAAGCATCTTCCAGCGTCATTCAATTATATCATGGCTCAATCTTGTTGAACACTCAGGTTCCACAAAATATTTACCTTTGTTTAGCCGCCGATCAAAACAAATCAAGATGCATGACAAGCGGTATGAAGAATGAAAGATTATTTTTATTTACAATACATCAGAACAGAACGCAAGCTTAGAGAGGCAGGAATAAATCCCTATTTAGCTTACCTTTTGGGGGCGATGGCATTTGTTGGGCTTTCAGAATATATTTTTTATCAGTCAGATTACGCTGAATACTTAGTACTCCTGACCTGTCTGAGTTTACTGCTTAATCTCTCTGAAAGAAATAGAATTGATTTCCTGCAATCTACATTTGGTAAAAAAAGAAAAACGGTCATTCGGCTTGTTGAAAACCTGGCATTGAGCATTCCATTTATTGCAATTCTCATTTTCAAAAACGCCTATATTGAATGTGCAATATTAATTGGTCTAACATGTCTTTCCGCTGTTTTATCATTTCAAACTAATTTTAATCATTCCACTCCTACCCCATTTTCAAGAAACCCGTTTGAATTTACTGTTGGCTTCCGAAAAACATTTCTAATTTTTCCTATTGCCTATGCATTGGCAATGATTGCCATTATTGTGGACAACCTGGGTTTGGGTATTTTTTCAATGCTACTGCTTTTTCTGACTTCATTGACTTATTATTTAAAACCGGAAGATGAATACTATGTTTGGGTTTTCTCAGATTCTCCTAAGTCATTCCTGCTGAAAAAAATAAGAGTGGCTACTAAAAGTATTTCTATGTTGACTTTCCCATTAGCATTACTGCTTTTAATATATTTCCCAGGTGAATTTCACCTGATTTTACTCTTTTTCCTGATTGGAATTTTGTTTCTATGGGCAATAATACTTGCCAAATATTCTACTTATCCGGATGAGATAAATATACTGGAAGGTATTCTAATAGCAATTTGCATTTACTTTCCACCAATGTTATTGCTAACTATACCTTACTTATACTCCAAGTCCATTAACAAACTCAAATTGATATTGAATGATAAAAATTAATGGGCTCAGCAAGAGTTATGGCAAGAATGAAGTATTGAAAAACATCCATCTGGAATTTGAAACAGGCAAGGTTTATGGTATTGTCGGAGAAAATGGAGCAGGCAAGACTACCTTATTCAGATGCATGGCAGGCCTGGAAAGCTATGATGGAGAAATTGTATCAGAGGTAAATCCATTGGAAAACCATCTGGGCTTATTGCTTACAGATCCTTTCATCTTTTCAAAAATTACAGGCAAGGAGTATATTAGATTACTTTGTAATGCCAGGGGTAAGACAAATATCGATATTGAAAGTAGGAACATTTTTGATTTGCCATTAGGTCAGTATGCCTCAACTTACTCAACAGGAATGAAAAAGAAGTTGGCCATAACTGCCATTCTTCTTCAGGAAAATGATTATTTCATCTTCGATGAACCCTTTAATGGTGTGGATATACAGAGTAATATTATTCTCATAGAGATCATCCTGAAACTTAAAGCATTGCACAAAATAGTTCTTATTTCCTCTCATATATTTTCTACTTTAAGTGATACTTGTGACGAAATTCATTTACTCAGAAAGGGAGAACAAATAAAATCAGTTCAAAGGCCAGAATTTCAAACTTTGGAACAAGAAATGAAATCATTTCTCATTGGGGACCGCATTGAAAAACTTGAGCTTAAATAGAATAAACGCTTCAAAGGCGGCATGGCCTGGACTTTCGACCTGGAGGATTGTGATAAGATTTTGCGAATTGACTCTGAAGTAAACATAGTTTTAGAAATAATAGACCCGCTTCACATTCACAAATTTCATTGCGAAGAATTGGAATAAGATGGAAATACAAAATCAAATCGAAGCGTACATTGCCAGTCAGCCTGAACAAAAAAGCAGCGACATGCAATTGTTGCACCACATCATTTCAGGACTCATGCCAGAATGTAAATTATGGTACCTGGATGGTAAAGACAGTGAAAATAAAACTGTTTCCAATCCCAATATTGGATATGGAGTTCAGACCCTTAAATATGCTAATGGAAAGAGCAGGGAGTTCTATCAAATCGGACTTAGTGCAAATACCACCGGTATCTCTGTATACATCCTTGGCATAAAAGATAAGACATACTTGGCCAAAACGTACGGGAGTAAAATAGGAAAGGCAAGTGTGAGCGGATATTGTATTCACTTTAAAACCATTCAAGAGATAGATATTGATATACTGGCAGCAGCAATACGATATGGGCTTATGGCAGCTACTGAATAAATAATCAGCTTCTTGATTCAAGTAGGATGTCTATAAAAATAACTCTTTAATCTCTTTCGGTGTAAACAACAAACCCACGTTCGTGAAGCAGCGTTATTGCTCATTACTAAGAAGAATACATTTCAACTCTTTTTTATAAGCGTATTTCCAAATCCGCGCAGGCTTTGTGTATATTCGGGCAGATATACCTATTAAATTAAACTGCTGATAATAAAAAATCATGAAACTTTTAACATCACTGATATTCATTATACTGCTACTCATGTTTAGTTGCACAAACAACCAGGAAAAGGAACGCACAAATTCTGAAAAAAGCAGCTACTTTGATTATTCCAACAGCGATGACCAGCTTACGGGAGGCATCAAAATGATTCCTATCGAAACTTCAAAAGGAACTTTTAACGTGTACACAAAACGAATGGGGAACAATCCAAAGATGCGTGTATTGTTGCTACACGGTGGACCTGGAGGAACCCATGAAGTATTTGGCAATTTTGAGGGCTTTCTTCCCAATGAGGAAATTGAATACATTTATTACGACCAGCTCGATTCCTATTACAGCGACAAGCCAAACGATTCTACACTCTGGACTACTGAGCATTTTGTGGAAGAAGTAGAGCAAGTCCGAAAAGCCTTAAACTTGAATAAAGATAATTTTTATCTGCTCGGTCAATCCTGGGGAGGGATATTGGCTATGGAATATGCCTTAAAATATCAGGATAATATTAAAGGACTAATCATTTCCAATATGATGGCCAGTGCTCCAGAATATACCAAATATGCCAATGAGGTATTAGGCCCGCAAATGAACCCAGAGATTCTCAAAGAAATTATGGAAATGGAAGCTAATAAGGATTTTGAGAATCCCAGATATAGTGAACTTTTGATGAATCATTATTATACTCAACATATAATGCGAAAGCCTTTAGCTGAATGGCCAAAATCAGTCAACTTACTATTTGAACATCTGAATCCTGGAATTTATGTTTACATGCAAGGTCACAGCGAATTTGGAATGACAGGCAATGCTACCCTAAAAGATTGGGATGTGTCAGGCAGACTTAAAGAAATTAGAGTGCCTACTTTAATGCTGGGAGGGAAATATGATACGATGGATCCGAAATATTTGGAGTGGATGGCAACGGAGGTACAAAAAGGTAGAAGTGTCACCACTGATGGGAGCCATCTCTCTCAATTTGACGACCCGGAAACCTACTTCAATGGATTGATTAAATTTATTAAGGATGTTGACGCGGGAGAATTTAAATGATCTGAAGTACCGACTGTCACTCCTGAATCTCACCCTTACAATAATTTAAATCAATGAATGCTTTTCACTACGCTTTTAAAGTCAGGGATATAAAAACAACGCGAAAGTTTTATATCGAAATATTGGGTTGCGAAGAAGGCAGGTCAACTGAAACCTGGATTGATTTCAATTTTTTTGGAAATCAGCTTTCAGCCCATCTGAGCGATCGTATTCCCGAATTGGATTATTGCGGAAAAGTGGATGGTATCAGTGTTCCTATACCCCATTTTGGTTGCCTGTTGGAAATCGACCAATTCAAGAAGATACAAGAGAAGCTTGAGTTCGAAAATATTGAATTCATAGTCAAGCCATATAAAAGATATGAAGGTCAGGCTGGAGAACAATTAACCATGTTTGTGTTTGACTTTAGCGGCAATCCAATTGAGTTTAAGGCCTTTTCCCGCCAAGATGAAGTGTTCTCGGTTTAGTCTGATTTAAAAAATTGATTTTGAAATGGATATTGCAAAAATAAAAAAGGAGATTAGCACTTTAGCGAAAATGCATAAAGCCATTGACGAAGTTACGATTGGTGACTTTAAAGATGCAGAATTAATAGAGAATGAAGCTTGCAAATTAATTTTTGCATATTGTCAACATCACAGATATCTTATTAATGGTAAGATCATTGATGACAAACAATATATCAGTCGTGAGTACCTACAATGGTGCATTGAAAAATTGGCCATTGAAAAAGAGGACATTGCAGAAATCTGGTGGTTTTATAACTTGAATTTTTGGCCTGATTGGGTGAGTGAAAAACCAGATTTTATAAAAGAAGTAAATGAACGACTTAAAAATGACTTCTATGATTTTAAACAGTAGCCTAATATGTAATAGTAATCTTAAAGGTACTTTTGCCTGACATTGAATTACTTCAAAACAAGACGATAAATCCTGGCAACAGGTCAAAATTTAAACAAAGAATAAATGACTCATATACAAATTATAGAGGCCTTAGTGGCGATCTTGCTGTACTTTGTGCTTAATATTATAATTAATCGTAATATTAATAGAATTGTAGAGAAAAAACTAGCAACAAAAAC
This sequence comes from Saprospiraceae bacterium, assembly GCA_022841345.1. Lineage (GTDB taxonomy): Bacteria > Bacteroidota > Bacteroidia > Chitinophagales > Saprospiraceae > SLDF01. The sequence continues at coordinate 23,739 of JALHRR010000044.1, read as the reverse complement.
AAGGAGTAAAATAGCGAAAAAGGCAGTTAACCTAACTTTATTGTCAGTTTTCACCATTATTTTACTTTCAATATTTGGAGTGGATCAATCGGAATTGGCGGTTTTCATTGGCTCAGTCTTAACTGTCTTAGGGATAGCATTGTTTGCTCAATGGTCCATACTTTCAAACATTACCTCAGGCATAATTATATTTTTCAATCATACAGTAAAATTAGATGATACTATTGCCATACTGGACAAGGATTACGATGTCGAAGGGAGAATTAGTGATATCGGTTTATTTTTCGTGATTCTAAAGACACAGGAAAACGAACAAATAAGCATTCCAAATAGTGTCTTTTTAAATAAAATGATCAGAAAAAAAACAGGTATATAAATCAAATTTCTTGATTTTATTACCTGCTATAACTTAATCATACAAGCTGCCTGGTTAAAGCTGTTATTCATCCGGCAAGGCTTTACATCTGGTTAAGCATGTAATTAACTACTACTAAAGTTCTTACAAAAAAAAGTATCTTGGGGTGTGGAATATCAGCGACCTTGAATGCCAATATAGAAATTTTCAAGTGCGAATACTCAATGAGAAAAATTTTATTTTGCACCTCGTAACTTTTTTAAACAATTATCATTGATCAGGACAATTTAAAGTGATTTGAGCCAATGAAAACCGAATTCCTAAATACCATACCGGTTCTTCCCAGCTTAAATATTGAAAGAGACGTTAGCTGGTACCAGCAAAAAATGGGGTTTGAAGTTTTATTTGTAGATAAAATGTATGCGGTTTTGTATAGGGAAAACCTTTGTCTGCATTTACAATGGCACGCTGATACAGAAGATGACCCACTGCTGGGAGGATCTGTCGTCCGGATTTATGTTAAAAATATTCAGCCATTATTTGATGAGTTCGTAAAAAGAGGAACTATAGCTTCAGATAAATTCTTAACTAATACCACATGGAATACCAACGAATTTGGTTTTTACGACCTGAATCAAAATGCCATTTTTATAATGGAAGATTCATAAAATAAAAAGAAAAAGAATAATTGATTTAAAGATACTTCGGACAAACATTTCAAGAAATCTCCAGCCCAGACAAAAACCCATACAGATGAATGGACCAGACAAAGACAGCATTTACCCTCTAAAGCATTATTCCAGACTTTGCTTTTTAAAAAACATTATTAAGAATCCAAATATCATAGTTGGTGATTACACCTATTATGATGACTTCGAAAATGTAGATAATTTCGAAAAAAATGTGAAGTATCATTTTGACTTTATTGGTGACAAACTGATCATTGGAAAATTCTGTATGATTGCTTCGGACGTTAAATTTATCATGAATGGGGCTAATCATTTGACGAACTCATTAACTTCTTACCCATTCACGATTTTTGGTAATGGCTGGGAATCCGCTATGGCTGGAAAGTCATACCCACATAAAGGTGATATTATAGTAGGAAACGATGTTTGGATTGGATACAATGCAACTATTATGGCTGGAGTAACAATCGGAGATGGAGCCATTATTGCTGCCAATTCTACAATTGTAAAAGATGTTGTCCCCTACTCCATTGTTGGAGGAAATCCTGCTATGGAAATCAAAAAAAGATTTTCAGAGGATACAATTTCCAGACTTCTTGAACTCAAATGGTGGGATTGGGATGTGGAGAGAATCACTAGAAATATCCAGAATCTGACTGGAGTGGATTTAGATAGAATAGTTGAGTAATATAAACCTCTCAATTATGGACTATTTAATCATTTACACTACAAACAACTATTGATTGCCCAAATACAACCATAAGTAGTATCATTACAACCATTAGTAGCGGAAATTTTTACAGTATGAATAAGGCTCAAAATAACTTTGCAGCATCAAAAAACAAATAAATCATGATGCTTCAATCAAAATCAATTGGCAATAAAATTGCCGCTGCAAGAAAGAGAATGAATCTTTCACAAGCTGAACTCTCTGAGCACATATCCATTAGTTCTCAGGCAGTTGGTAAATGGGAACGCGGTGAATCAATGCCTGATATATCCACATTAAATCGATTGGCAGAAATTCTTGGCGTGGATCTCAACTATTTTTCAGACAATTTCCCTTCCACAAGCACTGAATCGGTGACGTCTGAACCTTCAATTTCTGGAAAGTCTGATAAACTTCAAACTGTAAAGCAAAAGCAATGCTGGGATATGTCTCAGGGAAGCTGGGTGAACGCTGATTTCTCAGGGCTCAAAAACCTTCAGGAGAAATTCGGAACATCGAACATAAAGAATTGCAAGTTTGTAGGTTCAGAAATGTCAGGACTTGTTTTAAAAACAAATCATGTTGATACCTGCAACTTTTCTAATTCAAATCTCAACAACAGTAATATTCAGGCTTCTCATATTGTCCATAGTATATTCAAAAACTGCTCTTTGAAAGATGCTGTATTTTCATCGAGCCATATCAAAAATTGCAACTTTGAGGATGCTGAATTTTCCGGATTAAGTATCAAATCCTCCTCATTTGTTGCAAACAAAGTCGAAGGGGCTACCTGGACTTCTGTTTCCTTCCATTCTTCCGAAATTTCAAATGTTGTTCTCGGAGGAGAGATAAATGACTGCTCTTTTGAATACTGTTCTTTTTCAAAAGTTACTTTCAAAAATGCGACCCTGAAAAATACTTTCTTTAAATGCAAGACTTTAAAACAGATAGTATTCATTGATTGTAAGGCTGATAGAATTACTTATGAGTTCTTAAAGAATGGAAAGGCAAATTTGAAAGGAATAGAAATAATCACTGAATAAATAATGCGAATAAAAGATCTAAATTTTATTTATATTTGAATTCTTTAAAAGGGATTTGAGTTTTGATCACACTTCAAAATCAAGACCATAGATATTTGTATTGTTTGCTTCTGCTTCATTTGCTGAGTTTTTGCCTTTTACTCTTCATTATAAATTTTTATTTATGAAAGGCATATTTTTCTTGGTACAGTTCTTTTTTCTTGCCAATTATCTCGAAGCGCAAATTTCAAAAATAATCCCTGTAAAAAGCAATGATATCATTTTTGTACCATCTGAAGATCGAATTTACTTTACTACACCAAGTGGTGGAAGCAATGGGAACAGCTTGTGCATCTTAAATCCCTATTTTGGAACCGTAGAGGAATGCTTTTTTGTTGGAAGTGAGCCAAATAAATTGGCTTTAAGTGATGATAACAATTTTTTGTACATAGGTTTTGATGGCGCACCTGAAGTTGCAAAATTTAGTATCCCATTAAATGAGGTAGTCTTAAGATTCTCATTGCTTGAGGAAGATTCTATGGTACCTTTGTATGTTGAAGATATAGAAGTACTGCCTGGTTTTCCAAATTCAATAGTGGTTGCGAGAAAAAAGTTATCCATCGGACGTCATGCAGGATTGGCAATTTATGATGATGGGATCAAAAGACCTGAAATATCACAATCATCCAGAGCAAGTAATTCGATCACTTTTATCGAATCCAATGGTAAATTATTCGGTTATGAAAATGAATCTTCAGGACATCACCTGATTGAGAATATAATTGATTCAAATGGTGTATACCAGGGTTCTTTCTACAGGGAAATTATAAGAGGAAATGTCACCATAAAGAGTCAGGATAATTTTATTTATTCCAGTAATGGATTTAAAATTGATGTTAGCGGTAATATTCCAGGGATTCTTGGCAGATATAATATTCCCTTTCATAATTCTTATGCAATAGAGCCCGCACGTGATTCTAATGTAGTATTTACTTTAACCGCGGGAGAACACTATAACATCATGGAATTAAGCACATTTGACAAACAAACTTTTAATAAATTGGATAGCACTAATTTTCCATTTATGAAAGCAGAGAATTCAAACCTAATTCATTGGGGATCAGCCAAAAAGCTTGCTTTTAACTCAGATAATGCTATTATACTGATTCATAAATGTAATTCATTGGTCACAGATACACTGGTGCTACACCCAACCATAGCCGGAGGTTGTTTTGGAGATACGGTTACTATAACAGCACCGGATGGGTATGACAATTATTACTGGTCTAATGGGAGTACATCACAAAGTATAACAGTTTCAACTGAGGGAGAATTTAGCTTTTCAGTAGCTGATTCATCGGGTTGTCTGAGCATGCCTTCAAATACAGTTGAGGTAGGCTTTAATACTCAACCCGGTTCTCCCTGGATTTCTTCAAATCCAAATGTTTATATTTGCGAAGGTGGAAGCTTAAGTCTATCGGCAACTATTTTACCCTCCCCCAATCATTCTTATCTATGGTCGACAGGAGAAACTTCCCCTTCGATTGATGTCATTGAAAGTGGATCATATTCAGTTTCAATAATTTCGCAATTTGGATGTGTTGGTTATTCTTCCAATGTTATTCAAGTTGATTTTCTTTCAGATACCATTCCTGACCAGCCTGTAATTACGAATGGGGGTAATGATTATTTTTGTCAGGGTCAGTTTGCAGTATTATCAGCACCACCGGGATACAATATATACTTGTGGTCTAATAATCAAACAACTCAGGAAATTGGTGTATCCCAGGGTGGCGCCTACTCTGTACGTGTCGGTAACCATCCGGGGTGTATGAGTCTACCTTCTCAATCAAAATTAATTTACGTCATTCCATCTCCATCTAAACCTACAATTTTCAAAAATGGGAATGTCCTGGCCTCATCATCCCAAATTGGAAATCAATGGTTCAAAAATGGAATAATACTTTCGGGAGATACCCTTCAATTTCTTGAAGTGACTGAAAGCGGATTCTATACAGTTCAGGTTACCATCAATGAATGTATATCACCGATGTCTGATATATCAAGTATTATTATAGTTGGTTCGAAAGACAATGAACTGGATGCAAATATTCGGGTTTTTCCCAATCCATCTTCTGATATTATTTACATTAGACTAGGCAATGATGAAAGCCACTTATTCTCAAAAATAGAAATTATTGATCTGACAGGAAAAACTATGTTAAGTGAATCACAAATAAATAAAATAAGCATATATCACCTGCCTAAAGGAATGTATATATTAAGAATTAAGGACAGCAACTTTAATTACATTATATCTAAAAAAATAGTCCTCCAATAAATCATTTAATATTTATCAAAGAAGATAATTTTGGAAAATTTTTATCTGGAACATTGAACTAAACTATTGATAACAAACTTCATTCCCGTTAAAACATGGAGTCCTGTTTATAAAATCCATCATAACTAATTTCTATGGCAACAAAAAACAAAACAACTGAAACAGAAGTAGATGTAAAGGAGTTTATCAACTCATATGTTGAAAATGAACAAAAGAAAGCAGATAGCTTTCAGCTCATTGAGCTGATGTCTATGTGGTCCGGCTTCGAACCCAAAATGTGGGGACCCACCATCATAGGATTTGGAAACTACCATTATAAATATGCAAGTGGACATGAAGGTGATATGCCCTTGCTAGGATTCTCACCCAGGAAGGCAGAGTTCTCATTGTATGTTTTTTCCCCAACTGAGGAAAGCAAACAATTGCTGGATGAGCTTGGCAAGTTTAAAATGGGCAAGTCCTGTATTTATGTAAAAAAACTGGCTGACATCAACCTTGTGACACTGGAAAAACTATGCATGGATTCGATAAAGTATGTGAATGAGCATCACGAGTGTGGTTGCAGGGAGGAATAATAGGTTTTGAATATCCTTTGTTCTGCGAATCAAACTAACTGTAAATCCACAAGAAACCCTTCAAAAATATCTAAATCTCCATTTGTAGCTCATCACTATTTAATTTAGAGCTCAATTTCAGCACATTTTGAGCTTGAAATGATATATTTGTGAGCTACAAAATCATAATTGTGTTAGATAAACTTGCTGTAAAGACAATTGAATTCTTAAAAGTGAACCCCGAAAGTTCATCAAAAGAAATTTTCGATGGTATTTCTATGCCCGTAAGTTATGCCACAATCAAAAGAACATTGTCCAGACTCGAAGATGAAAATCTCATAAGCAAAACAGGACAGGGAAAATCAACCAAATATATAATTTCGCCTTCGTACAAAGTGTTATTCCCGATTGAAATAGAAAAATATTTTCAGGCAGAGATTGACGAGAGAAAAATAATAGATTCATTCAATTTGAACTTAATACATCAAACTCTCAAAGAAGTAAAATTATTCTCCAGGATTGAACTGGAGCAACTGAATGTATTTCATGAAAAATTCAAATCAAATGTCTCCAAACTTTCCAAACTGGAATACAACAAAGAATTAGAGAGACTGGCAATTGATTTAAGCTGGAAATCATCACAAATTGAAGGGAACACCTATTCTTTACTTGAAACTGAGAGACTATTAAAGGAGAAAGAGACAGCTTCAGGAAAAACAAAAGAAGAAGCGATAATGCTTCTCAACCATAAAGATGCTATCGATTTTATAATTGAAAAACCTGATTACTTAATACCATTATCAGTAGCCAAAATTGAAGATATCCATAGTTTATTAATCAAAGAACTTGGAGTGGAAAAAAATTTAAGAAGAACTAGAGTAGGTATATCAGGAACAAATTATCGACCTCTGGATAATGAATTCCAAATTTCTGAAGCACTCTCTGAAATGTGCAATTTGGTGAATAATAAAGAAAATGTGTTTGAAAAAGCAATACTACTTTTGCTATTAATATCTTATATCCAACCGTTTGTAGATGGCAATAAAAGAACAGCCAGAATTGTAAGTAATGCCATTCTCATGAATTATGGATATTGTCCTCTTTCATTCAGGACTGTAGATTCGATAAAATATAAAAAAGCGATGCTTATATTTTACGAGCAGAACAATGTATCAGTCTTTAAAGAGATTTTTATTGACCAATTTGAGTTTGCAGTAAATACTTACTTTTAACCGGATTGGTGATTGAATTTTCAGGCCTTCACATTTTCCCCCTCACCCCTCCATCGTCTCAAACAATCCCGTATGCTCAAACTTCCTGAAATCTACAGGACTAAGAGAAGACACTCCCTCCTCTTCCATGTACACACCATAAATCATATCCATGGCTGCCATCGTGCCTTTGTTGTGAGTCACCACGACAAACTGGGAATCAGCTGAGAACTTCATGATGATCTTGTTGAATTTCTCAATATTTGAATCATCCAGAGGGGCATCTACCTCATCGAATATACAGAAAGGCGCAGGTTTGAGCAGGTAAAATGAAAACAATAAAGCTATGGCAGTCAATGTCTTTTCACCGCCGGAAAGCTGATGAATCGTCTGGGGCCGCTTGCCTTTCGGTTTTGCAATGATTCCAATCTCTGATTCCAGGGGATGCTCAGGATCTTCCAGCACCAGGTCACATTCATCTTCTTCAGTAAATAAGCTTCTGAAAACATGAATAAAATTCTTCCTGACTTCTTCAAATGCGTACAGGAATTTAGCCCGGGCTGTTTGCTCAATTTCAGAGATCGTGTCCATCAGTGACGTCTGTGCTTCCCGGATATCATCCCGCTGTTTTGAAATAAAATCAAATCGCTCCTTCATTTCCTGGTAAGCTTCCAGTGCCATTGGATTAATATCTCCCAAAGAAGCAATTCGCTGCTTCAGTTTTTCAGATTGATTTTGCAACTCTGCTTCACTATCTTCAGAACTCAGCTCCGGTAGATTGATCAATTCATTTAATTGTATATCAAATTCAATCCGAAGGCGCTCTGAGATGGAACTAAGGTTGTACTTAGCTTCAGAGAATTTGTCTTTCATCTGATTGATAAGCCCTTGTTGCTGGAGCAATTGCCTTTGCTTCTCCCTTATGGTGTTCTCCATTTTCTGGGCAGTATTCCTGGCTTCAAAAAACACCTGTTCGGAGGCAGTAAGTAGCTTTTCGCGCTCAGATTTCTCTGCAATCAGGGATTGTATGCTGAGGACTATTTTTTCCAGCGAAAGCTTATTTTCCTGTAGCTTAATAGTATTTTCCTCAATTCTTTGATTGGCGGATGCGATGAGATGAGCGACTTCCTGAAGTTCATACTCAGCATAATCCAGGTCTTTACGAATAGTATCAGCCAGATTTTGTTGCTGAAGCAGAGATATATGACTCTGATTAAATTCTGCATTCAGCTGCTGAACTTTTGCACTTAATTCCTGGTATTCTATATTGCCCGAGTTGACAACAGCTGCAAACTCATCTACTTCTTTAACAACCGCCTGCCAAATATTTGAATGCTCCGTCATTCGCTGTTGAATGCTTTCAAGTTCAGTAGTTTTGGCAATTCTCCGCTCTTCAAATTGCTGCATCGATGCAGCCAGCGACTGATGAGAAGCCATTTTTTGATTGAACGAATTCTTTTGATCAGCTATCTGTCTGTTTATCAGCCTGATGGCTTCGACATAAGATGAATGCTTGATTTGTTTTATATCCCCGATTGTGGCGGCTAAGCTACTCTCTAATTCAAAAATATCCTTATGGAGACCTTTAATATCCTGCTCAAGAACCTCCAAGTTCTTCTTGCGACCTATCTTTTTCCCTTCAAAAAGCCCTACTGAACCACCGGATAAAACACGCTTTCCAAACACTATACTCCCATTCAGATGTAAAAGAACATCCTGATCACTCAGAAGTGACAGATCAACCTGATCAGCAGCCACTTTGGGGTCCAGCAGGAAAGAAACATTTTTTAATAATTGAGAAAGAAGAGGCAAATAGGCATCATCCACTTTCAAAACATCCAATGCAGATAACCTTCCGGGCAAATTCTCAACAGCTATTATTTCATCTCTAAAAGCACTGAGTATAAAAAAATTGGCTTTCCCTTTTTGAGATTGTTCCAGTAATTGAATGGCCTGTATGGCAGTATCGTGGTCAGGCACCACAAAATAATTGAGATAAGGCTCCAAATAATGCTCGAGCGCTACCCGATACTGCGGATCACAGTATAAAATATCTGATAGTAAGACAGGTTGCTTTTGCCAATCCTTTTTTGCCGACAAAAATTTGATCGATTCCGGAAAGCCTTCCAGATTTTCAACCAGGGATTTCGTCAGATCAAATTCATGTTTTTTGGAAGATAGGCTTCTCTTGAGTTGATCCAGATCCATTTGAATTTTCTGACGCTTCTCCTCCATTGACTCCAGAAGCTGCAGGCGTTGATTCTCCTTTGTTTCCAACTGATTCAAATCAGATTCAAGATCCTCAAGTTTCTTTTGGTCTGCTGCAATTCGAAGCTCCAAATCTTTGAATGTAATTTGCTGTTGTTCAAAGTCTTTCTCTTCCTTGTCCTTTTCCCGAATCAGATTATCCATGCGGCTCTGATCGACAGCCTTTTGTTTTTCCAGCTCAAATTGCTTTTGCTGGGCAGCACGAAGCGACTGATTAATAGCATCCAGTGAGGATTGATGTTGCGCTTGTGCGGTTTTGGCAGATTGTACTGCTACTTCTTTAACACTTAGAATTTCCTTTAAGGCATTTACTTTTGAAGATTCAGCTTCAAGCCTTTCTTTCAAGATCCCAATTTTGATACTGATTTGGGATTGCTTACTGATCTGTGATTCTATTTGTTTCTCAGTTTCCGTGCGGTTGGTTTGGAGGAATTCCTGCTGCTGTTGCAATGTGCTTCTGGAAGATTCAGCAGAACGCAAACTATGTACAGTTGCTGATAACTGTTTTTGGTGTTCACTCAGTTGAGCCTCTTCATTAAGGTGCTGTGCTTTGTGCTTTTCAAGTGCAGCCTCTTCTGATTGTATTTCAATTTCAACTGTTCGATATTGATCCAGTTCCTTCTGAATAGCTGTATCCAGCCTTTTGTAATCCTCTTTATACTTATGTGCCTGCATCCTTGCAATAGACACACTTATTTCTTTGTACTGTTCCTTATACTCCAGGAACTTCTGTGTTCGCTTCGCCTGCTTTTCGAGAGATTTTAGATTGGACTCGATTTCTGCAAGCAGATCCTCTACCCTATTGAGGTCATCATTTGTAAGCTGGAGTTTCTGAAGCGTTTCCTTTTTCCTTTGTTTAAATTTTGTGATCCCTGCTGCTTGCTCGAGCATCCTCCGCCGGGAATGTTCTTTGTCGCTCAAAATATCATCTACCATTCCGAGAGCAATAATAGCGTAGGAATCAGAGCCTATTCCGGTGTCTACCAGCAAAGCATGAATGTCTTTCAGTCTGCATGGCACATCATTGAGCCTGTATTCACTGGAACCACCCCTGTCAAGCGTTCTGGAAATCGTTACTGAATGAAAATCTGTAGGAAGCAGGCCCCGATCATTCTGAAAAGTAATAGCTACTTTAGCGATATTAGTGGCTTTTCTCTTACTTGTGCCGTTAAATAATACATTGGACATTTGATCCAATCTAAGTTCTGTCGTTTTTTGCTCACCCAAAACCCAGCGAATAGCGTCTATCACATTGGATTTGCCGGAACCATTAGGCCCTACAATACCAATCACATTGTCATTAAAATGAATGACAGTATCTTTGGCAAAGCTCTTAAATCCTTTTATCTCAATAGTCTGCAGACGCATAGCTGCAAATATATAGATTTTATGAATAAATGAAATTAAGATATTAAGATTTGAATGTATTAAATGTTAATACCCCATGGGAAAAATCTGGTTAATATTCTGGAAGACAGACGCTTTGGACCTGAGATTACGTAATTATAATATTGAAAAGAAGTATGAAAAAGGAATAAAGATGAGACCATTTATTGGTGCGAAGACTTATGACTTTCTGTCTGATAAGAAGATAATTCAACCGTGTATCGCCATTAAGTTGAAGTATTGGCATCACATTAAAATGGATCAAAAACTAAATAATTACATACCCGGTGATTGAACTTCGTCTCATCAAACCTGTTTGACCGGGAAGAGTAAAGTGTTAATATTTCAATAATAGGCTTGAATAAGCTACTTTTGCACTGATTAAATTGAAAATTAAACTATATAAATGTTTACAGAAACAGATATTCAAGAAGATAACCTACAGCTCATAAGAGAAAGTGTTCGTGATTTTGCAGAGACTCATATCAGGCCATTTATCATGGAATGGGATGAGGCTCAGTATTTCCCTATAGAACTGATGCATAAATTGGGAGAGCAAGGATATTTAGGAGTATTAGTTCCTGAAGAATATCAGGGTTCAGGACTTTCATATCAGGCATATATCACAATTATTGAAGAGATATCAAAAGTGGACAGTTCTATTGGGCTATCAGTTGCTGCGCACAATTCTCTATGCACAGGACATATCATGACCTTTGGTAATGAAGAACAGAAACGCAAATATTTACCTAAACTGGCTACCGGAGAGTGGATTGGAGCCTGGGGCTTGACAGAACCAAATACCGGAAGCGATGCAGCGAGAATGAAGTGCGTTGCCTTTGAAGATGGTGATTATTTTATCCTCAATGGTACAAAAAACTGGATCACTCACGGAAAATCCAGTAATGTAGCGGTTGTCATTGCACGTACCGGTGAATTATTGGACAGCAGAGGAATGACCGCTTTTGTGGTAGAAAGAGGCGTTGAAGGATTTACAGCAGGTAAAAAAGAAAATAAACTCGGCATGCGGGCCTCTGAAACGGCGGAAATGATTTTTGATAATTGCCGTGTCCACAAGAGTCAGGTTCTTGGACAAGTCGGAGAAGGATTTATTCAATCCATGAAAATATTGGATGGTGGAAGAATTTCAATTGCAGCACTATCACTGGGAATTGCAAAAGGCGCATATGAAGCATCTGTCAAATACGCCAAAGAAAGAGAACAATTTGGTCAGCCAATAGCCAACTTTCAGGGAATCAGCTTCAAACTGGCAGATATGGCAACAAAAATACAAGCTGCAGAATTACTGACCCGCAAGTCCGGTTACCTTAAAGACAACGGTGAAAAAGTGACTCAGCTCTCAGCAATGGCCAAATATTATGCCTCAGAAATTTGTGTTCAGGTGGCAACAGATGCAGTTCAGATTCATGGAGGTTATGGATATACGAAGGACTACCCTGTCGAAAAATTCTACAGAGACTCTAAATTATGTACCATTGGAGAAGGAACATCTGAAATCCAGAAACTTGTTATTTCAAGAGAACTGCTGAGAGATTAATTATACATAAGATCCCTGTTGGAGTCGACACAGGCATTTATTAAATCAAACTATATGGATACCCTGGTATTCGAAGCCCAGGCTGAGAGTGAAAAGATTACATTCATTTTAGCACTCCTTATATCTGCTATTTTTCTTATAATACTTTACTTCCTGAACAGGAACAAGAGTATCAGAGCATCTTTCAGACAATTGGGGCTGTTACTGGGAGCCTTCCTTATTGTGCTGTGTGCAGGTACAGCAATCTTCAGCTTCTGGCAGTGGTCCAGACTAAGTCCTGTAAGTATTTCAGACAACTATGTTTTGATACAGGGAGACAGTTTGCAGGTGGACGATATTATTCTGGTCCGCCTGGTATCTGAACCCGGAGGCAGAGGATTGATGAGTGTCAATGAAGGAGAACCTGATATATTTTTATACATAGAAACCCGCCAAAAAAAGTCTTATGTACTGATGGAAGAAAATTATGACATTGCAGAGATCAGGACCAGACTGAATGAGATATTAAAAGCCGAAGTGAAATAACTTTGCAGGCTGATCACCCACCAATTACATAAATTCGCCCGTTTAAAATCTCATATTCACTTATTTCCTCACTTCGCTCGTTTTGGCCTCCGACCCGAATTACTCCTCTCTTCGCTCGTTATGGGTCTCCTACCCGAAACGCACTGTCTGCAAATCTCTGACTTGCATTGACTAAAACTACCTTTACGATACAATACAATACAATACAAGTCGGCGACTTGTTGACATCATGCATCTCTTTGCTTGTTTTGGGTCTCCGACCCGAAACGCACTGTCTGCAAGTCTCTGACTTGCACTAGAAATGCTTAATAATGCTATGCAGTACAAGTCAGAGACTTGCGAACATCCTGCTGCGCGTCAGAGACGCTTGCAAGCAAAAAAGAGGGAGGTGCGTCAAAGACGCGCCCAATCATAAAAAAGGTCAAATACACTGTAATACTAAGTGAAGATTATCGATAGCTTACGCAATAAAAAAATTTGCAAACTCCACTTGATTCTAATCTCTTCATTTATTAACTTCATTTCCTGATTATTAATCTCGACAGTTTTTAATAATAGCAGGAAATAACAATCATTCAATATTGAAATTATATGGGCAGATATAAAATCATAGATCAACATGGACTTACATTTCTCACAATGACAATTGTAGATTGGGTTGATATATTCATTCGAAAATCATATAAAGACATCATCATTGATAGCCTCAAATACTGTCAAAAAGAAAAAGGTCTTATAATATGCGCATATGTTATTATGAGCAGTCACATTCACATGGTCGTAAAAGCAAATGATACAATAACTCTTTCTGACATATTACGTGACTTCAAAAAATTCACAGCCAACACTATCCTCGATAAAATAGAAAATGGTAAAAGAGAAAGCCGCAGAGAATGGTTATTACATCGCTTTGCTTATAGAGGTGCAACAGCTTCAGGAAACAGAAAGTATAGATTTTGGAAGCTAGATAACCATCCCATTAACCTTTTTACACTTCCAGTCATAGCTCAAAAAGTGGATTACATTCACTTAAATCCAGTAAGAGAAGGCTGGGTGGATACAGCAAGCGATTACCTTTATAGCAGTGCTTCAAATTACGAAACCGGAAATGGGATACTTGATGTCACTGTTTTGGATTTGCCATTGTCATGGAAAGGATATTCTTCAGGAACTTAAATATCCTCTATCTTCTTACGTGTTTTTAACCACCTTCCTACTTTATTTTTGACGCTTAAGTATCCGCTCACATTCTCTCTTCTCTTCGCTCGTTTTGGGTCTCCGACCCGAAACGCACTGACTGCAAGTCTCTGACTTGCACTAGAAATGCTTAATAATTACTATGCAGTACAAGTCAGAGACTTGCGAACATCCTGCTGCGCGTCAGAGACGCTTGCAAGCCATTTAATAGATAAAAAAAATGATCCCGAACTTGCGCCCGGAATCACTTTTCATTATGACTTCTTCAGCCAAATTTTATACTTTTAAATTACTCATTTGATTCTTCTACCTTAAAGGGATAAAGTGTTGTTGGTTCTGTTGCCATACCAAATGAAGGAGCAATCCTAATGGCATCGGCAATGACATACTTCTGATTTTTTGAGGTCTTGGCTATTTCTATATACATCGGTCCATTTTCAGGGTCCAGATACAATGTCGTAAGCTTGTACCAATAACCTCCATCCTTAGTTTGATCCACAAATATGTGCGTGGTTTCCTTACCATCAAAAATCGTAAACTGTGCTGATGGATCTGAAACATTGAGATTTGGCAATGCATCAAATGGCGGACGAACTACAGGATTGAACCATGTGTACAAATCATACACCCCACTAGCTGTCACTTCCAGTGGAATGGTAAATTTAGAACCTGTTTTCTGCGTACTCAGGGCAATTCCTTCATGAAAATGTGTCAAAGTGTTAGGAATTTGCTGAGTAATCTCTTCCCATTCACCGGACCATTTGAATTTTTTTCTTTCCTTTTTCAAATCAATAATCTGATCATTTTCTGCAGCAACTGTGAAGTCATTCATCAGATGATGAATACTTTTTACAAGTGCAGCACCATGAGCTTTCAGGGTTTCCTTATCCCAGAATTTATATAAGGCATCCTCTTTGTTTGCTCCCGGAGTCTCAAACCAACCCGTTTCTATGGTAGTGGAGAAAAAGATATTAGTATGCGAAAGTGTATTTCTATAATACAGGGCATTCTCACTATCTACCCAGTAATCTGCACTGCGCTCGTAATCAAACTGATCACCCGGACCATATGACCTGGAATGGACTTTCCGGCTATTACTGGATGAATTTGAGTTGCCTTCCGGACTTGCATCTGACAAACAGACAGGTCTGAACTGCATATACGTCTCATACTGATCCCAGAACTTCCTGATATGACTACCTCTCGTATGGTAAGATCGTTTGGATCCCAAAAGATATTTGTCAACAAAATGAAAGGCACAGGTATCACTGCCTGCGCAATCTTCAGGAAATGGACTGTGACTATCAAGGAAAATTCGAAGTGGATTGTTTCTTGCTGTTGTATAAATCAATTGTTGTAACGCAAATACCTGAGGGTGACTGATATTGTCGTAAGCATTTGGGCCTCCCTGAGTGTTGCGGATAGAATTATTACTGTTAAGCATTACATTCCAGTCCCAGTTCAAGTCTTGTACCGGATATGCCGGAGTGCCTCTTCCAAGCTTTTTCTTGCCAGAAAGTCCATTGTCAGATGCATCTACATCCACTAAAGGGCAAACATAGAAGATTGATTTCTGTCTCAATTCTCTGGCTACAGGATCATCTGAGACCAGAAAATCCATCATATGACGTACAGTATGTAGTCCGGGTAACTCAAAGGGATGCTGACCACCCAGTACCCATACCAGCTGTTTATAAGTATCAGGTATTGCCGGATCGGTAATTCTGATCAAAGGAACTTCACGTCCTTCCAGACTTTTTGCTCCTAAATTAATTGGCATGGCAATATCTTCCGGCAAATTGGCCACATATTCCTTCACGTCTGCATAGGTAAATGGAATGCCCGAAGCAAAGTAACAGCGTTTGGTACCCTCGGGTATATCAATTACATAGTCTGAGGTATCAATCTTTTCGGTCAATTGCCATTCTCCTTCATCAATTTTGTATGCTGCAAATTTGGGGACCTTATTTAAGGATTCATATTCTAATTTGATGTGTAATGGACCAACCTGCAAATTCTGAATACATACATAAAAGTATGTTTGATGCATATTTTGCCCATATGGGGGAGCGATTTGTACTGAATTGGGTCCTTTATGTCGTTTAATAAATTCACCACCTCTCCCACTTTCCGGCAAATGGCTGGAAATATAAACCTGGGACCATAATGAAACAGTAATGGAAAGGAAAAACAATAATGATAGTCCAATTCGTCTGATTAGATACATAGTTTTCTTAATTTTAACACCTTGCTTAATTCATTTCAAGGCTTCAGTGAAACAATAATAAAAACATATGCAAAAAATATGCCATATATTATCTAACTGTAATTACATCAAATATACATGTAAGGTTGGTATAATATGTATTATTTTCTGTAATTTTTTGCAGGCTCAGACAATAAATGTGAGTAAGGGAAAAATCTCCTTTCTATCAGATGCTCCACTTGAGAAAATTGAGGCCAGTACCAATAAAATTAAAGGGGTGATCACACTTCATGATCAAAAACTGGCTTTCAAGCTGGAGATATCATCCTTTCAGGGATTTAACAGTCCATTGCAGCGGGAGCATTTCAATGAAAATTATATGCAAAGCCAGCAATACCCGGATGCCCAATTTACCGGCAAGATCATTGAAGAAGTTGACTGGTCAAAAGACGGGGTTTATCCCGTGAGAGTAAAGGGACAACTGACATTAAAGGGAATTACGGCAGAGAAAATTATTAAAGGCACAATCAGTATTGATAAAGGTCAAATTAGAATCCAATCAGAATTTGGTGTATTATTATCAGATTATGAGATCAAGATCCCAAAAGTAGTTTTCCAGAAGATTGCTGAAGAAATTCTTCTGACAGTTGACTTACAAATGAAAATGAAAGCATAAGGTGAAGAAATTTTTGGTTCTGTTCCACTTATTTTTGATTTGTTTACTGAGTACTACTCTCTTCTCTCAACAAATGTTGAGCAGAACCTTTGCCACAAATGAATTGAACATCCAGGGCAAAATCACATCTCTTTATGAATCAAAAAAAGGATTACTCTGGATGGGGTGTGGAAATAAACTCTTCAGCTTTGACGGGAAAACATATGAAGAAATGGCCATTTTGCCTGAAAATGAGAACATTCTCATCATAAGAGAGGATCAAACGGGCAATATATTGTTGGGTACAAAAACAGGGAAAGTATATAAATTCCTTATCCATCCGTTAAAGCTGGATGACGTTTTATTTTTTCAAAATAAAAATCAGGTTCCTGTTTCGGGAATTGAAAACAGCAGTGATTCAGGCGTTTTTATTGCTACCTACGGTGAAGGATTATATGTGATTGGTCAGCAGCCTACACTTCACTTTGACTTAAACAAAGGGCTTCCCTCTGATGATATTTATGACATTGAAATGGATTCTCTGGGAAGAATCTGGCTCGCGACCGACAATGGATTAGCCATAGGTACTTATCAGGACAGCACTTATAAATTTCAATTGCTTTCCAGAAGCAGCGGCTTAAAAGATGAAATAATTACTGCGCTTGATTACTCTGAAGACCGCATGTGGATTGCATATTACGACTTTGGTTTTGCTTCTGTCAATATTTCAAATTTAGACATCATTCATCCGGACTTCAAGTGGGATGAGGGAAGTATACTTGCTTTAAAATACAAGAGTGGAGAGCTGGCCATTCTGAATTCAACCGGTAAATTGATTTTACAAGACGCCAAAATTGCTAACTCCGTTCGAAAAAATCTACGGGAGGAATTGTCATTCTCCATACTCGCAAAAGGCAGGAAAGGTAAATTATGGCTAATAGACAAGATAAAAGAAACGCTGCATTTAATTTATCCGGAGACAGTTACATATCTCATTCCTTCCAACAAAAAGGTGCAGGCTATCGCTTATCAGAATTCATCTGCATTTCTGATAGGTCATGATAAGGGAATAGGGAGAATAGATGAATCAGGAGTTTACAGGGAGATGACATTATTTTCAGGATTGAACGTTGTGAGTCTTTTTCCCGATTCAAAAGAAAATCTGTGGATTGGAACACTGGGACAGGGACTTTACAGGTATGACAACAATAGCGGCGCATTAATCAAATTTGGACCCAAAGACGGGCTCATGAATGACAATATCCTCGCTATAGAAGAGGATATTAATCACTATTGGTTCTGCACATTGGGCGGAATATATTTTGCGCATAAATCAGAAAAGAAACTCCGGTTTGAATCTTTAAGTTTTACAGGAAGTCCCGGAGCCAATTTTATCTACGATATCAAAGCAGCAGCTGATGGCAGTATTTGGGCAGCGACTGATGGAAAAGGGATCATGCAATTGGATCATCTTGGCAAAATTAATCAGAAAATTCCGGATCAGTTGAAAAGCGGGACATACTATAGTATAGCCTTAGATGGCAATGGAAAAGAAGTCTGGGCAGCTTCCGCAGATCATGGAATCTACAGACTTTCCGGAAAATCAATGACACACTTTACAATGGCACAAGGCTTAAGAAGCAATAATAACAATGCTATTAAACTAGATGCCTACGGTAATGTATTTGTCTGGAGTCAATATGGTATAGATGCAAAGCTGTCCGGTGATAGTCTGTTCTTTCCTTTCTGGACTCAGGAAAATCAGGATGAAAGCAATGTTCTTAATTTATTCACTATTGATCGTCAGAATCAAATTTGGGCAATCCATGATTTCATTCTGCATCCTGTTGTCATCTCCAACCCTGAGATTAGTCGCCCGGAATTATGGTTACACAAGATAACATGCATGGGAAAAACAGTTGATCCATTTGTAAATGCGGTCTTTCCTTATGATCAGAATTATATGAGCTTTCAATATAAAGGTTTACAATGGAACGATCCCGGACAGATTTTTTACAGATATCATTTACTTGGTGCGGATACTACATGGACCTATACTACTGATAAAATCATTAATTTTTCAGGCCTGCAGCCGGGGGAATATAAATTCCGAATTCAGGCTTCACTACATCCTGACTTTCACATTTTTAATGAAGATAATTTTACCTTCAAAATCAATCCACCTTTTTGGAATCAGGTATGGTTTTGGCTTCCACTTTCTTTATTCCTGGGATTCATTGCAATTTTAATTGTCAGGATGCGTGAAAATAGAATTGAAAAGGAAGCATCACTTAAAAATCAAATTTCAGAATATCGGTATGATTTGCTGGCCAGTCAGATTAATCCCCATTTTTTATTTAATTCTTTCAATGTTTTGGCTGCCCTGATTCCAAAACAGCCTGCTGCTGCTGAAAAATTTCTGGAAACACTTTCTGATTTTTACAGGGAAATAGTTCAGATCAAAGACAATGATATCATTACAATGGAAAAAGAGTTTTATATTCTGGAACGCTACTATTACCTTTTAAAACAGCGTTTTGGAAATGCTTTAAATCTTGACATTAATATCACAGACTTCAAAGGTCATCTCATTCCTTTTACTTTACAATTACTTCTTGAAAATGCTGTTAAGCATAATGTAGTATCTGTTTCCAAACCGCTGAATGTACTTGTAGTGAGAACAGAAAATTTCATTTCTGTAAAAAATAATATTCAGCCAAAGTTCGGTCCCTCAGAATCTACCGGATTCGGACTGAGTAGTTTAAGGGAGAGATATCAGCAGTATTATCCTGACAAGTTTGAAATACTTAATGATAATCAGTACTTTGAAGTCAGAATTCCAATCATTCATAAATGATCAACATTGTAATAATTGAAGATGAGGCATTGGCTGCAGATCGTCTTATAGACCTTTTGACTGAGCATGCTCCGGACTTTGAGGTCCAAAAAGTGCTGGAAGGCGTTCAGTTATCACTGGATTATTTTAGTAAGCATGAGGCACCTGATCTTGTCTTTATGGATATTGAACTCACAGATGGAACCAGTTTCGATCTCTTGAAACGATATGAAATGCCCTGCCCGGTAATCTTTGTGACGGCTTACGATCAGTTTGCACTTAAGGCATTTGAAGTACTGGCACTGGACTATATTCTTAAACCTGTGAAGGCTGAAAATCTCCAAAGAGCAATAGCCAGATTTAGAAAAACACACCGGGAAGATATTGAGGAATCAAATATGATAGCTGATGCCGGCAAGTCCAGATTTGTGCTTCGTCTGGGACAAAAATTGCATGTGATAGAGTATTCGGATATTGCATACATATTCAGTCAGGATAAATCTACCTTTCTGGTTACAAAAGACAAGCGAAAATTTGCTTTAGATCCATCTCTGGATCACCTTGAAAATGAATTACATAAATTGAATTTCTTCCGGCTCAACAGGAAGTTTTTGGTATGCCATTCGGCCATTGATTCAATCAGAACTTTGCCCAAATCAAAATTACTCGTACAATTAACTCCTGAAATAGACATTGAGGCGATTGTCAGCTCAGAGAAGTCAGCCTTATTCAAAAAATGGCTGGCAGGGAAATAACCATCCTTATATTACGTGTGTTCGACGGCAAATCCCGAAATTTGAAATTAAGGAAATAATTGCCACAGAGTGGCAAAATCTTTGTAACCCTGGATGCAGTCCAGGGTAAAGAATCTAAAATATACAGTTTTGGCGTGAATTTTGACTGCCTTTGAGCAAAATTCATGACAAAACCAAAAGCTCCAGAATCTACCGAACTCACCATAATATTAGTTTGTTTGAAATTGAATTTACTTCTAACCAAAACCTTTAACTTCGCCCCCGAATTAATTCATACAATATGGCATCCGGCACATTCATTATAGATGGCATTCGCACGCCCATCGGCAGCTTAGGCGGTTCATTATCTTCCATTCGCACCGATGATATGGCAGCACTGGTGATTGAGCACCTTTTCAAAAAACAAACCGGCATATCCCCTGATCAATATGACGAAGTTATTTTAGGCTGCGCAAATCAAGCCGGAGAAGACAATAGAAATGTAGCCAGAATGTCGCTATTGCTAGCCGGACTACCGGTGAGTGTTCCAGGCGAAACTGTCAACCGACTTTGCGCTTCAGGCATGTCCGCAGTGGTTCATGCACACAGGGCTATTCAATGCGGAGATGCTAATTTGGTCATGGCAGGAGGTGTCGAGCATATGACAAGAGCTCCCTGGGTAATGTCCAAGACTTCTACTCCTTTTGGCAGAGATATGGAATTATTTGACAGCAGTTTTGGCTGGCGTTTTATCAATCCAAAAATGCAGGGAATGTATGGAACGGATGCTATGGGCGAAACCGCTGAAAATCTTGCAGATATTTATAAAATTTACCGTGAGGATCAGGATATATATGCATTTCGAAGCCAGATGAAAGCTGCGGAAGCTACAGCAAACGGTCGTTTGCAAAAAGAAATAATCCCCCTATCCATCCCCCGAAAAAAAGCGGAACCCATTCATTTTAATCAGGATGAGTTCATCAAAGCAGGTACTACACTAGAAAAACTTTCTACTCTCAAGCCAGCTTTCCGGAAAGATGGCACTGTCACAGCGGGAAATGCCTCCGGTCTCAATGATGGGGCTGCAGCTATGATTCTTGCCTCTGAATCCGCCGTCAAAGAAAACAGATTGACGCCAACTGCCCGCATTATTTCTTCTGCCGTGATTGGGGTCGAACCCCATATTATGGGAATAGGCCCTGTCGGCGCTTCCCAACTGGCACTCAAACGAGCAAATCTCACATTAGATCAAATGGATGTCATTGAATTAAATGAAGCTTTTGCAGCTCAGGTACTGGCATGCACCAGAAATATGGGACTGGAAGATGAGGATCCCAGAATCAATCCAAATGGCGGTGCCATCGCTTTAGGTCATCCTCTGGGTATGAGCGGCGCAAGACTTATTTGGACTGCAGCACTTCAACTTCAACTGGAAAAGAAAAAATATGCACTTTGTACGATGTGTATTGGGGTGGGTCAGGGATATGCTGTTGTAATTGAAAGGGTGTAGGCTTGGGGAATCGGTTAATCGGGGAATCGGTTAATCGATAATAGCCACATTAACAGCCACGTTAACAGCCGGTTAAGGCGTTGAGGCGTTGAGTTAGCAGCTAGTGGAAAGCGTTAAAGCGTTAAAGCGTTAAAGCGTTAAAGCGTTAAAGCGTTAAAGCGTTAAAGCGGAACAGCTATTGAAAGGGGTAGTTTATTGGAATCAAGAATATTTTTCTGAATTAACACGCTTTTTCTGTCTTAAAAAAAACTCCGAATGGAGTTTAATGTAAATAACCCCGTGCAAGTGAAGCGCAGCTCGGGGTAAAACCACCAACCTACCCGAACTCCGAAGGTGTTCAACAATACAAAACCAGATTTTAAGGTGATTTCTATTTCAAGAGACTTCATCCCTCAATCCTTCAATATTTTATAGTAATGTTCAGCATATTCCAGGACATACATTCCACCCGGCAAGTGATCTAAATCAAGGCGGATTTGGCGTCCATCCGAAGAACCGGATTTCTGCTGATAAAAGACTCTTCCCAGCGTATCCCGAATGATTATGTCACCCTCAAAAAACAAGTCAGCAGTCAAATCCAGATGTGATTGAAATGGATTGGGATAAATGAGCACAGATCTCCCTTCGGATTCTTTGAAGTTGCTGAGTGTCTTTGAAAAATGTTCATAACCATCCTGATCCGTTTCTTTGATCCGGTAATAAGAAAGACCCTTGAGAGGTCTATTATCTATCCATGTATAATCATTTCTGGAATGTGGGTGTGTTGAAGCAGGAAAACTGCTCAATGATTCCCATTTTGCTCCTGTGGCTGAGCGCATAACTTCAAATTTCAGAGAATTTACTTCAGATAGGGTCGACCAATTTAAAATAACAGACCCTGATGCATCTGATTCCAAATGAAAATCAGCCCAATCAACTACCAGAAATCCCGGATATTCGAATGCTCCAATATCAAATGCAGCTCCCTGAGGTCTGGCATTTCCATCAAAATCTATATTAAAACTGGTCACGGTACCTGCATCCTTCGCCGGACTATTGAGGGTAAGATGAAAGTCATCATCCTGGAAATCTTCGAAAGCCGGATTCTGACCGACGACAGGATTCGACTCAGTTACCGGAAGATTGGGTGTTGAATTGCCGGGATTAGATGCATTATACCAAAGATTATTGCTAAAAACAAATGTACCTGGAGCAGTATTTCCACCAACATTCACATGTGTTGAAATTGAACTTGTATAGTAAACCAGATTGTTCACAAAGGAATTATCCCCACATGGTTCAAACCGCTCCGGATCAACCGTCTCCTGCAAAATCCTGATAATCCAGTTGCCGGGAGTGATGATTGTATTGTTTACAACATGAACCCGTAAACATCCCACATAAGCTATGGGTGCAGTACTTCCGATAAAAACATTTGCATACACATCAATGTCAGCTGCTTCAAAAGTTGCATTCTGTGGTCTGAAAAATTCTAACCCCGTGCTTCCTCCCAAATTAAGCGACCGCTGTCCACCATTTTCAAACCAGTTGTGAGAAATCACAATATGCTGTGTGCCTCCTTTAGCCTGAATACAATTTGATCCCATGTCATTGAAAGTATTATGATGGAACCATCCTTCATGGCATCCCACCATATCGATCCCGCTTCCACCGGCTGCACCATTTGCAAATGTGCAATCCCAGACTTCGAAATCATCTACACCGGACATTTTTAGAAAATCATTATTCCCGCTGGCTCCCATATTATAGAACTGACAATTTTCAATATAAATATGATGCGTCGGAGTTTCAAAAGTGCCTCCATCATCGATATTCATAGCATTGCCTGTATGTAATGTAAAACTGAGATTCGCAATCTTGATGTAAGAAACTTCAGAGAAATGCAATCCCTGACTTCCTCCTGAAAAAATTACTGTCTCCACATCAACTCCTATGAAGTATATCAACTCAGAGGAATTGCCATGAAGATCACCAATAAAATTA
>JALHRR010000043.1 GCA_022841345.1 Saprospiraceae bacterium | reverse complement strand
GAATTTCCTCAATATCAAAAATGTGCTAGCCCTGAGAGGGGATGCTGACAAATTTGAAGGTAAATTTACCCCAACTTATGCCGGACACACATATGCCATTGATTTGGTAAAACAGATCAGCAACATGAATCGTGGAAAATATTTGGATGACAATATTGAAAATGGCGAACCCACTGATTTTTGTATTGGAATCGCAGGCTACCCAGAAAAGCATTTTGAATCTCCCAATCTGGATCTGGATCTGGAATACACCAAAGCCAAAGTAGCAGCAGGCGCATCATACATTGTCACTCAGATGTTTTTTGACAACGCCAGATATTTCGAATATGTGGACAAGTGCCGGGAAGCGGGGATTACCGTGCCCATTATTCCAGGATTAAAACCCATCACCAGAAAGTATCAGTTGAATTCCATCCCAAGAAATTTCTATGTAAATCTTCCTGTAGATCTTGTTAAAGCACTGGAAGCTTCAACGACAGATGCACAGGCTAAAGAAATAGGTATCGATTGGTGTATAGCGCAGTCCCTGGAATTAAAAGCAAAAGGTGTTCCCTGCCTGCATTATTATACTATGGGAGATGAGCCTACTACCACGAGAATTGCGCGGGCAATTTTCTAGGCAGAACATACAACTTGTTGTGAAGAATTACTTTATACTATCAAAAGTATCATATGAACAGTGTAAATGACCCACATATAAAATCCTGGATTCCCACTCCGGAAAACTCAGATTTTCCCATTCAAAATATTCCATTCGGAGTGATGCAGGTGGATGAAAATATGTTCGCTGCAGTCACCCGTGTGGGCAAATATGCTATCGACTTAACATATCTTCAGGACAATGGATATTTTGTAGGATTAAATTTGCCGCCTCTTATTTTTCATAAACCTTATTTGAATGATTTCATAGCGCTGGGCAAGATTCAAACAAAAGCTGTGCGGGAGCGCATCTCAGATTTGCTTCGGGAGGACAGCAGCTATACTGATCTGAAGGACAAGGCCGCTTACTTCATGTTGCCGGTAGATGAAGTCATAATGTCCATGCCTGTAAAAATTGGTGACTATACGGACTTTTACAGTAGCCGCGAGCATGCAACCAATGTCGGCACCATGTTTCGAGATCCTGCCAATGCACTGCTGCCCAATTGGTTACATCTGCCTGTAGGTTATCATGGGAGAGCATCTTCCATCGTCATTAGCGGGACGGATATTAAAAGACCTTCAGGTCAGACTAAGCCACCCACTGCTGAGAAACCTGTTTTTGGACCGACAAAACAAATGGATTTTGAACTGGAGATGGGATTTGTTATAGGGAAATCAAATGCTTTAGGAACTTCAGTCTCAGTGGCTGATTCTGAGTCCCACATATTTGGCATGATGTTATTCAATGAC
Organism: Saprospiraceae bacterium; assembly: GCA_022841345.1. Lineage (GTDB taxonomy): Bacteria > Bacteroidota > Bacteroidia > Chitinophagales > Saprospiraceae > SLDF01. The sequence continues at coordinate 40,197 of JALHRR010000043.1, read as the reverse complement.
TGGTCAGCCAGAGATATTCAGGCCTGGGAATATGTTCCCCTGGGTCCATTCCTGGCGAAGAATTTTGCATCCACTATTTCTCCCTGGATTGTAACCATGGAAGCTCTGGAGCCATTCAGAGTCATGGGACCGGAACAGGAGCCTGAGGTATTACCATATTTGCAGAGCCAGGGGGCACACAATTTTGATATTCAATTGCAGGTTGATATAGAACTGCCGGATGCACAAAAATCAACCGTATGTAAAAGCAATTTTAAATACATGTACTGGAGTATGGCCCAGCAACTGGCACATCATACTGTCGGTGGCTGTAATATGCAGGTCGGAGATGTTTGTGCCAGTGGGACGATATCAGGACCGACTCCTGACTCTTATGGCTCCATGCTTGAACTCAGCTGGAAGGGTACAAAGCCGATCCCTATGCCTGATGGTACGCAACGCACATTTATTGAAGATGGAGATACAGTGATTCTGCGTGGGTATGCAGAGCGGGATGGTCTGAGGATTGGGTTTGGAGAATGTGTTGGGAAGGTGATAGGGGCTTGAAAAAAACCTCAAAACACAAAAACTTTCCGCATAATCTGCTGATGAGAGATGTGGTGATACAGGAAGATAGAGTACTGAAAGCGATTGGAAAATGATGAATAAACTCAGTCAGAATTTTATTTTTAAAACATTTTCGCTGTAATTATTTTACTATTATTTTTTAAGGTGCATTTGAAATGTCCGGGCAGTTTGTTTTCAGATTTCGATGCTTACATTAGCATTTCAAATCCTTGAAAATGACAAATGCCTGCGTTTCGTTCCTGATTTTAATATCCACATTTTTGAGTTATAATCTGGTGGCGCAAACCAATATCGTAGTTTATGCCGGAAATTTCGGCAAAGAAACCTTTTACGATGTGACACAAATCTCCGACGGTACTTTTCTGGTATGTGGATATGCTGATAATCTGGATTGGATTCCTTCAGATGTTCCTTTTACCGAATTGCACTATAGCGGTTCCATCCCAAATGGCTCAGGCAGCAATAGATATGGATTTATCCTGCAGCTTTCAGAGGATTTGAGCCTGATTAAAAATGTTGTCCATTTCCCCAAAGGCTCCGTTGAGGATATTCGTTTTATCAAAACAAACTCAAAGCCTTACGATCCCACAGGCGATTTGCATATTAGTTGTTCTACAGCTGATTCCCGGGCCAACAGTGGCGGTTATCTTCTGGCAAAGTTGAATCGCAATTTTATAAATGGTATTCCTGATGCATTGGATTGGCATCATGCAGTTTGGGCGGGATCAGGTCCCAAAGAATATCACCCCTGGGATTTGACCAACGATGGCAAAGTATTTTATATATCAGGGGAATCATTTGGCTATGACTGGAGCGCGGTATATTGTCTGGATTCAGATGGTCAAAGAACCGTCGTAGAAAACTGGAGAACCCATTGGTTGAAAAATGGAGCTGAATGGCACGGTACCCCTGCTTCAGAAAATCCTGCGGGAAGAATTGACTCAGTGGATTATAGTGCAATCGTACTGAAAATTTGGGGGCGTTGTGATTTACGTTCCTGGAATATGGAAGATTATAAAGCTGTCCTGGATGATGGTAATGGAGGCAAGAAGCAGGGAAAATGGCCTACTGATGTGTTGTTTAATGGTCCATGCGACCCCACTTCTCCGGTTGGTAATGGTCCGGGCTATACAGGATACTCTCCTGCAGCCGGCAGCCCGGTTCATGGTGGGACGAGTATTGTCATTGACCGCAGAAACAACGATCTCTATATCGGAATGAACATGAAAAGTGTTTTACCGGGAGGCAATCCTGACTTTGAACCCGCTGTGATCGCCATAGACGCAACAGGTAAATTAAAATGGTGGAGCAGATTATATCATGAAGTGACTCCTGCCGGAGATACCATGGTTTCAGAACCGGATCAATACATAGATGCACTTGCAATAGACTATCAGTCAGACATGATAGTTGTAGGAGCCCGGTGTCATGGAAATAATGTTGAAAATTTTTGGGAAGGGAATAAGATTTATAATAACCCGGCAGCTACCGGATTTCAAAATAATTTTACCGGCACCAGCGGAAATATTCATATTTCATGGATAGGAAAGCTTCGTCTGGCTGACGGCGGTCTAATGCATTCAACTTATATGGCAGAATTTGCTGAAGGTACTGGTGGCTTTGGAAGTCCGCATCCGGATCCCAATCTGGATGGCTGGCCCAATCCTGTCACCGGTTGGCCCAATCTCAACACCACCCGGATGGCCAGAAACAACATGAAAGTCAGTTCTAATGGTGATGTTTGTGTTCTTGGTGCCGGTCGCAGAACAATCACGACTGCCAATGCATACCAGAAGATGGTGAAGCCTGGAAATGGAGGGAAAAGTGCCTGGAATAGTTTTGTTCGTGTGTACAGCAGGGACCTGAGGGTACCCAAATATTCTTCACTTGTGGTAGGAGTCTGGGACACCCTGACTGAAGCCGGGGGTGGAAACACTGAATTGTATGGCATCTTTAAAACATCAAAAGGAGTCGTCTGCGTTGGTAGACAGACTGCCGACAACCAGGGAAATGCACAGGGCAACAATTTACCGGTAATCAATGCTCCATTATGGGGGACTGAAACTCCGGACAATGAAAGTGCGATCATTGTATATTATCAGGCTGATAGCCTGTACACGCCATTTGATTCCATCATCTTTGTAAATACTTTTGATGAAAAATTATCTGATAAAAGTGTCAGTATCTTCCCTAATCCAGCGAAGGATGTTGTAAAGGTTTATTTTGAAGATCCGGTGGGAAGTACTATGGTTTGGAAGTATGAACTTCTGGATATATATGGAAGATCAGTACAATGCGGTAATTTAAATGGAGATGCTATTGATTTACATTCCAAGCCCCCGGGAATATATGTCCTCCGTTTATTTAGTGGCGGATATAATTTGTCAAAGAAGCTGAAGGTAAATTAGGGTATATAAAAAAGGGGTACATTCCAATGGAATATACCCCAATACATTAGGTTCATTCAGAGACGAAGACCCTAATTCATTTTTATCAGACCAGTTCTTTCAGGGCTTTATTAGCAAAAAGCGCTGTTCTGATGGAAGATAATTGCCTTTGAAGCATGGAACTCACATCAGCTGTGAGATTATAATTTTCAGAAGGAGAGAGTGTATCCTCGTAGGCTTTCACTGCTGCCTCGTCTCCGAAAATACAGGAACCTAATGCAGATTCCTTTTCATCGCCTGATAAAGATGTTTTCAAATCCATCCAGGTGCGGTGTAATGATCCTAGAAAGGAAGAATCAGTTTCCGGTTCGCCTCCAAGTGATCTGACCTGCTGGCTTAATTCAGAAACAAATTTTTCGCTATCGCTTCTGTATTTGCGGAATGTATTGATAGTTACAATACTGTGAGAATCCTGCAATTCATCGACAGCACGGTCGTAACCCTTGATTCTGTCCTTGTTAATTTCAATGAGGTCATTAAGCGCCTCAATTTGCTTTGATTGATAAGACATAAGATTTCAATTTTATATGAATAAATAAGAATGTGTTTCAGTTTTGTTTAATCAACCAGTGCCGCAACATTTTCGGTTTGATTGATCACATCTTCCAGTTGACATCTGTTTTTGTCTTTCAGAGACTTAAAATAGGAAGGAGTCATTCCGGTCACTTTCTTAAACTGGCTACAGAAATGTGGCACACTACTATAGTGAAGTGAGTAGGAAATTTCCTTCAGATTTAAATCATCATACATAATGAGTTCTTTAGCTCTTTCAACTTTCAGCAGAATGATGTACTGCTGAATGGTTAATCCAGTCTCCTTTGAAAATAAGTTGGAGACATAAGAATATTCATAATCCACTTTTTCAGAGATAAAGTCCGAATAATTAGTATCAGGTCTGTCAGTGACAAAATAAATCATCTCAATCACTGAGTTTTTTATCTTTTCAATAAGGATTTGTCTTTTATCCTCAAGGACATCCAACCCGATTTTTTTGAGGGCCACTTTAATCAGATTCTTTTCATTAGATCCGATTTTCTCTTCTAATACTACTTCACCCCTTGAAATTACTTTTGGATTCAAACCTATTTCATGAAGTTTATTAGTAACCATTAATTGAGAGCAATGGCTGATCATATTTTTGATGAATAGTTTCATTTTATTTTCTATTTGAAGGTTAGGCGATGAATTGAATAGGACTAAAGCAGTATGATGCTATTAAACTAGTTTTGATTTAATTGACCTTGCTGAGCTTTTTGTTTAAGGTCTTCACTTGCCCAAAGAGCAACTTCTACGCGGCGATTTTGCTTTTTGCCTGAAGCTGTATTATTTGAAGCAATTGGCTGGGATTCTCCAAATCCGCGAATACCCAATCTTGAATTTGCAACACCCTGAGATGACAGATAGTCAGTAACTGTGGTTGCTCTGCGTCTGGACAAGTTCATATTGTAATCTTCCGCACCTTGTGAATCTGTGTGACCATCGACAAGGACATTTGTATCTTCATATTCTTTTAATGTTGCTGCAAATTCTTTGAGGGTATTTTTCATTTCCGGAGTGAGCGCATCCGAATCAAACCCGAAAAGTAGTCCTGAATCAAAAGTCACTTTAATGCCTTCACCGACTCTTTCAACTGTTGCGGTTTCTCCAAGTTTTTGCTCCAGTTCTCTCTTTTGTTTGTCCATATATTTTCCAATGGCAGCGCCGGCAACACCACCCAGAGCAGCACCAATGATGATTCCTCCTGCGGTATTGTTATTGTTTTTTCCAATTAAACCACCGAGTGCACCACCTACCAGGATTCCGGTACCTGTACCGATAGCTGTTCCTTTATTTTTCTTTAGTGTAGAGCAGGATGCAAAAGCCAGAAACACTATTGCCATTAGGATTGAGAGATACTTATTCATGATTTAGTTTTTTTTAAGCTAGAAATTAATTGGGTTTTGAAATCCTGCAGAAAACAAGCGGGGTGCTGTAAATCTGCAGGATGTTCACGTATGTTGATTGAGAGGTTATTTTAGAAAGTGTAACCCAGAGTAAGCGCTACACCACGCGTTTGAAGTACCGGGCTATTGTCATTGTTGTTGTCTGCGTCATCGTCCAGTAGATTGTTAAACCCATAGTTGTAACGAATATCCAGGATAGCTTTTCCAAAGGAAAGACCTACTGCGCCAATCATACCGTAGTTGAGACGTTTTGTGTCGTCTGCATCGTCAAAAGTGTAATTGCGGTTAAGTTCAAGCAGCGTGCTGCCGTTGGCAGTGGCGACTCCCTTATATTTTCCGCTTAGAGCATAACCAATCCATGGTCCGGCTGCCAGATAGAATCCCAAACCTGTGCGGTCTGCATTTCCGAAGGTCACTTTAGCCAAAACCGGAAGTTCCAGATAATTGATTCTGTAAGTAGAAACTGTCTGTACACCCAGCACTGTATATGTGTTTTTACCACCCAGCTGAGTATAAATCAATTCAGGCTGAATTGTGATGATATCAGAAAGATTCATATCAAAAGCCAATCCGATTACGGGAGCCAGGATGGCATCAGTCTCCACATCGTTAAAGTCAAAGCCTTCTCCTTTTTCTGCAATTGTTGCAAAACTTAATCCGGCCTTGATACCAATCTGAGCAGAAACATTAAATGCAAATCCTGCTATTAAAATTGAAAAGATTACCTTTTTCATAGTCTTCATTAGTTTCGTTTTTAGATGATGATTTGGATACTTGATCCATTCATTTAAATGCAAGGCCGATGCCATGAGAATCGGGGGATTTTGCGCCCCATTTTGGGGAAAAATTGAGACAAATTGATTTTATGACTATTCGGATTGCCCCAAATAAAAAAGCCCGGATTGTATGCAATCCGGGCTTAATCAATTTTCGATAGTTATTTATGGGATTTGGGCAAGTCTTCTGACCCTAAAAGATATCCATAAGGCTCCAATACTTTGATTCTGTCAAATACTACTTTTATAATCCCGGCAGCAGGAATGGCCATAATCATGCCGGGCAGTCCCCAGATTACTCCTCCCACCAAAAGAGCAAGAATGGATGCAAATGGATTTACATTGACACTTGATCCTACTATCTTGGGAGTGATGAAATTATTCTCTAAAAACTGTGTGAATACACAAATGCTCAGAGCTCCCACAGCTATCCAAATAGAATCATTCGTGACCAGCGCCATACTTACAGGCAGCAGACTTCCAATTAATACTCCTACATAAGGAATGATATTTAATACGGCAGTCATTGCCCCAAGTAAAATAGCAAATTTTATACCCAGTATCATGAACCCCACCGAGTTGAGAACAGTCAGAATTAACATGACAATTCCCATTCCTTTGAGATATTGTCTGCCGACCATGGATACATCTTTAAGAACTTCTATATTTTTCTCATGCCTTCCAGGTTGGAGAATTCTTATGAATTCTTTGATTTTACGCCTGTACAATAAGAAAAAAAACATAAAAAGTGGAATGAGGAACAAGGCTGCAAGGACTGAGCCTGTTGCCGTAAAAAATTTCCCAATTCCTGATTGTGCAGACTCAAGTGCTTCATTCGTTTTTTGATCCAGCCAATTATTTTGTTCTCTTCTGCTTACTTTATAGGTTTTTTCAATGTACAGGTTGATGGACTTTTTCTTCTTCTCTATTGACTCTTCCATTGCAGGAAGGTCCTCGCTGAATTGCATAACCTGCCATGAAAAAAACATAAAAAGTCCAATTCCTGCAAATACAACCAAAAGAACTCCTGATAGGGCACTTAGCCACTCAGGCACTTTCCATCTATCCATTCTTTTAACTAAGCCCAAAACCATAAAGGCAAGAAGTAATGCTGCCAGAAGCGGTACAAAAATTGATTTGCCGAAATACAATGCCAGAACCACCAGAAGACTGAAAATTAAAACCTTGTTGGCCTTTACCAGAAAGGGTTGTTCAGTGACTTTTTTTTCAGGCATAAGTTGGTTTTTCGTTTGTTAAGAAATATTGAGATAAAGATTGTTTATTTTTAGTTGTCATCCCGAAGATCCTGTGCAATTCTGTCTAATCTGTCAGCGATATCTTCTTCCAGCTGTTGCCAGTCATTGGATACATCCGTACCTATCTTGTCCATATCATTTTTTAGTTGCTCGCGTTCCATGGCAAGTTTTTCTCTGCGGATTTGCCATTTCACCTTTTCAGTTGTGGAAGCAGTCTCCATTTTTTGATCTAACTCATTAATTTCCCGGTCCAGCTCTATTTCAAGATTTCTGATTCTGTCCGATAATCTTGTACGCCTTACTTCGGGATTATCATTTTCATCTAATCTATCGTCCACGGTGTCCTGCATTTCTTCGGAGTATTCTTCTTCATTTGCGTTGCCTGCTTCGCCGCAGGAGACCAGACTGACTGTAAAGAATAGTGCAGCAATTGGAATCAATTTAGAAAGTGAAAGTTTCATAGTATATAGTTTAATTGAAAAAATTGAATATCATGTTCTATAGAGAATTGGAGCTACGCCGTCCCATGATGAGTGTAATGATGAAGACTGCTATAGCGATAAAGAATAACACTTTTGCAAAATATGCAGCTCCGGCAGCGATGCCTCCAAAACCAAAAATAGCTGCTATAACTGCAATAATCAGAAATGTGATTGACCAGCGTAGCATAGTGTCAGATATTGTGAGGTGATTTAATAGGGAGATTCACAGCATGATTGAATCTTCTATTATACCTAAAAATGTTATGCCAGCTGAAAAAGCTAAAGTTCACCGATAAATTGGGGAAAATTGTAGAAATGCTGCCACTTAATGGGGGTCAGAAGCCGTGGTTTGCTTTGAATTAGTATTTAATAATGGCGGGGTCAATGGATGCCCCGGATTGAATTTCTCCGTTTGCCTGAATGATTATGAGGTCTTTATCTGTTGGTCTTGTGGAAGCCATATACGGAAGGTGGTTCCCAGTCCGGGTTCTGATGTGACATCTACAGTACCCTGCAGGGCCTCGATGATTGATTTTGTTGCTGAAAGTCCCAATCCCACGCCATTTTGTTTTTCAGTATAGTAGGGTTCGAAAATTCTTTCATGAAGATGAGCTTCAATTCCCGGGCCATTATCTGAAATCTTTATCATCGTACCATGTTCCTTTTTTTCAGCTTCTATCATGAGTTTTCCGGTATTGGCATCTACTACCTCGAGGGCATTGACGATAATATTAAGTATTGCTATACTAAGCTTTGCCGGATCAGTGTTGAGAATGATATTGTTTTGATGTATCCGGGTACTCAATTGTATATTTTTCAATGAAATTCTGTCAGCTGCCATACTGATTGTCTCGTCCAATAATGTTTTGAGAGGAGTAGATTTCCAAAGTATCTGACTTTGATTGCCGGTAGATTGAAGAAGTTCGGTGACCAATTGACTGATACGGTCGCTGTTCCTTTCTATGATATCCAGAAAGTATTGTGAATCTTCATCCTGTAATTCCTCTTTCATCTGAGTTGCAGCCATATGAATATTATTCAGCGGATTCCGGATTTCATGGCCCAGCATTCTCATGAACCTTCCCGTAGCGGCAAGTTTTTCAGCAGCCATGATTTGCTGCTCCATTTTTTTTCTTTTAGTTATGTCTCTCAGCAAGCACCGATAGAATAAATTATTTGGATCTCCGGGAATTCGGATAGTGGTGCAAGCCAGGATACAATCGTATAACACCCCATTGAAATCTTTGATTTGAATTTCCATTTCAGGGATGATTTCATTATTAACCAGCGCATTTTTAAAAAACTGAACGTCTGCCGGGGAGTTGAAATAATCGGTAATATGCGTTTTCAATAAAGATTCTTCTTTCAGATGTATAAGTTCCAGCGTGGCAGGATTGACCTCAAGGAATTTTCCATTTACATCGAGCAGACTTAATGCATCCAGTGAACCGGAGAAAATGCTTTTATATTTTTCTTCACTTTCCTGAAGCGATTTTAATACAGAAGTTCTTTCCAGAGCATATCTAATACTTCGGTCCAGTTTGCGGGAGTCTATATCAGATTTTTCCATATAATCCGAGACACCCAATTCCAGTGCCCGCTTATCTATATTTTCATCACTTTTACCGGTAAGCAAAATGATGGGAGTTTGTAATTTCAGACTTGCAGCTACCTGAAGCAGATCCAATCCTGTTTTTGCCCCCAATTGATAATCAAAAAAACAAATCGAGAAAGTTTGATTGGTTAGAAATTCCCTTGCTTCAGCGAATGTGGAAGCCCAGGTCAGTTCAATGGATTTACCGGGAATATCCAGCAAATATTCAGATAAAATGAAATAGTCATCTTCATCGTCATCCACTATTAGTACAGAAAGATTTTCGCTCATATTTGTTCGATTGGCAACAAGATGGTGAATGTCGCTCCTTTTTCCAACTCCCCCTGAGCGCTGATAGTTCCATTGTGGTTTTCAACCACTTTTTTGCAAATGGCAAGCCCGACACCTGAACCTGAGTATTCTGATCGTCCGTGAAGCCTTTGAAATATCTGAAATATCTGATCGGCATACTCCTGCTCAAATCCAATCCCATTATCCTCAAAAACGATTTCTAAATGGGGCCCTGATATTCTCAGATTATCTCTCATTAACTGAGGTTCTTCCTGCAAATTGCCCACAATTCTTATGAGCAGATTTTCCTTCTCATTCGAGAATTTCAGAGAATTATCCAATAGATTTCTGAATAGTTGCTGTATTTGCAGAGGGATGGCATCCATTTCAGGCCAGACTCCTGACACTTCAATCCTGACACCCTCAGAATTTTCTTTGATATTCAGGTCGGTGATGACTGATTCAAGGATTTGTTTGATATCAGTTTTTTCAAAAATGGCATCAGAACGGGTGGCTCGCGAGTAAGAAAGAAGTGCATCCAGAAGTGTTCCCATCCATTGAGCTGCTTCTATCATCCTGTCCAGAAATTGGATGCCATTGCCTGTTAAAGTGAGCGCGTACCGGTCTTTGAGCAATTTGCCAAAGGATTGAATTTTGCGCAGAGGCGCCTGCAAATCATGCGATGCAGTGTATGCAAAGTCCTCTAATTCCTGATTGGACTTGAGAATTTTTTGATACAGCGATTCAATTTCAGCGTTTTTCTTTTTTATCTCTGTGATATCTTTCAGTAATATAACACCGATGTGAGGTTTGTCTGAACTTTCATCAATCATACTGGAATACATACTGCAGCTATAGTACATGCCTTCTATTTCATGTTCCACTTCCTGCTTTGAGACCTCAAACACTTTTTGGATGTATGAATCCAGGTATGAAAACCTGCCTCCTTTTATTAATTCTTTGAAATTTTTCCCCAGAATAGTATCTTCAGGAATTCTGATAAATGCAGGTTGACCTTCAGAGAAAATTACATTAAAATCCTGATCAAACAAGATGATTTCATTATCAGACAATGAGCCGGATAAAGCTTTGTACATCTGAGTCATCCGTATTTCCTGTAAAAACTTCTGTTTAATTTCCGTGATGTCATTGATGGATATCACCATTTTATCCTGATCCTTCTCCGCTGAAAGTTTTAGCCAGGTACTATTGGATGAATTGTAAAACTCAGCAGTATTATTCTCAATGAGTTGTGAAGTAATTGTAGGATCAAATGCTTCAAAAAGGGATTGTCCGGCACTGATGGATTGTGCCAGCAGGTTTTCAGACGATGGATTTGCCATCACGCATACCCAACTTTCGGTTTCAGATGATCCCCCGGTATTTGTATTAGCAAAGAGTAAAAGACCTGTAGGAGCATATTGGAAAACTTGATCATGCATATTCTGAATAATTTCAGTTAATATTATACAACTTCAATTTATTGTAAAGTGTTTTACGATCTATTCCCAGAATAGCTGCTGTTTTGCTTTTATTGTATTTGACTTGTTGTAAAGCTTGCATGATTCGGTGATATTCTGCTTTCTGTGCAGCTGTCTTGAGATCTGTATGCTCCGGGATAGGATGATTGGAAATTGGCGCAGGAATATGTTCGTCAGACGGAGCTGCCGAAGCCGGTAAAGAATATTGATGCACTTTTGTCTCGCTCTCCTCAGATTCCTCCTCTAAAGACAATCTGCCATGGAACGCAATCTCAAATGGTAATGCCTGAACCTGAACTAATTGGCCTTCCGTTAACAAGGTGGCTCTCTTGATTACATTTTTTAGCTCTCTGACATTGCCAAACCAGGGATATTGTATCAGAATCTGTTCTACTTCCGCGCTGAATCCTTCGATCGTTTTTTGCAATTCTCTGGCAGTATCCTGCAAAAAAAGTCTGGCGAAAACCAGTATATCTTCCTTCCGCTCACGAAGTGCTGGCAGATTGATATTAAATTCATTAAATCTGTGGTACAAGTCTTCTCTGAATTTGCCTTTGGCACAAGCATTTGTCAGTATTTCATTGCTGGCTACCACGATTCTCACATCAATTGGAATTTCTCTGGTACCACCAATCCTCTTAAGTTTACGTTCCTGAATGACCCGGAGCAAAGAGACCTGGACATCATATGGAAGATTGGCAATTTCATCAAAAAATAAAGTGCCTCCATTTGCGAGTTCAAAATGTCCGGTCTTGGCGGATATTGCTCCAGTAAAAGATCCTTTTTCGTGTCCAAATAATTCACTATTCGCCAGATCCCTTGAGATAGCTCCACAGTCCATAGAAACAAATGGTTTGTTTTTCCTGGGACTTTTTTCATGAATCATGCGGGCAACAGATTCTTTACCTGCACCACTTTCACCATAAATTAATACACTAAAAGAAGTTGGCGCCACTAAATCTATTAAGCGGTATAGTTCCTTTGCAGCCGGACTTTCTCCCACTACATAGGTACCGCCGAAGCCACTTTTGTAAGACTTTGGTTTACTTGTTTTTTTCTCTGCCCGGGCTTCGTCAACTATGGAGGCTAAGTTTGATTCTTTTTCCCCAGTTAATTCGAGTGCTTTTCGAATACTCAGAAGAATCTCGTCCGGTACAATGGGTTTGGTAATATAATCAAGTGCGCCCATTTTCATGACATTCACAGCTGTACGAATATCAGAATATCCGGTCATTACCAATATTGGAATATGAGGATGTTTGGATAATATTTCGGAAATCACTTGTTGTCCATCCATATCACCCAGTCTGAAATCACACAATACAAGGTCCGGCAGAAATTCAGAGACTGCTTCAATGCCTGATTTGCCGTTATACGCTTCCAGGACCTCATAACCTTTGCGCTCCAGGAACCTTTTCAACAATGCGCAAATATCATGATCATCGTCTATTACCAATAGTTTATTCATTTTCACAATTGTCTGTCTTTGGCAGAAGCCAGATTTAGTGAGCTTCTATATTTACTCACTGTTCTTCTTGCCAGTTTATATCCTTTAGAGTGTAACATATTCATAATATCATTATCCGACAATGGATTATCCGGATCTTCCGCTTCTATGATCGCTGCTATGACGGATCGAATCTCCTGAACGTTCACAATATCACCATTTTTCTTAGAAATACCCTTTTGAAATATATTTTTCAGGCCTACAATTCCAAAATCTGTTGCTGCAAATTTGCCACTTGTTACCCGGGAGATTGTAGATATGTCCAGCTTGGTTTCAGTCGCTATATCCTTGAGAATCATAGGTTTGATTTGATTTTTATCACCTGTGCTGAAATAATCCATCTGATGTTGCAGAATGGCATTGATCGTGCGGCGCATAGTATCTTCACGCTGATGAATCATTTCCAAAAACCACAAAGCAGCATCGAGTTTGGAGCTGATGTATTGATTTTCTTTTGAGCGTACTTTCTCAGCTTTTAATTGCTCCAGTTTAGACTGCATTTCAGGATTGATGCGGAGAATTTGTTTGTCATTCTTCAAAATATCAGCAGTGAGTACTCCGGCTTCATTAGTCTCGATGATGTAATCGGGAATGATATTTTGATTCTTGTTTTCAGATATATCTGCCTTACCAACCGGAAAAGGGTTGAGGTGTTTGATGAGACTGACAGCGGCCAGATATTCCGATTCTTCGACACCTAATTTCCCGGGCCAGTTATCGTTTTTTCCGTTTGCCCATTCTTCCAAATATTTTTCTACAATAATCAATGCTGTCTGTATACCCGGGGTTTGAAATGAAAAACACTCGAGTTGTAATGTCAGACAGGATTGGAGGTCACTTGCAGCAATGCCGGCTGGCTCCAGTGATCTTACTATCTCCAGGGCTTCTTCGCATTCTTCTTCAGAGAAAAGAGTTTGCTGACTGAAAGATATATCATCACAAAGCTCTTCAATTGAAGTCCTAAGGTATCCGTCATCAGAAAGACTCTCAATGATAAAATTGCAGATAACTTTTTCTTTTTCTGTTAGCCGCAGAAGACCAAGTTGTGATGTGAGCAATTTTCTGAAGTCGTCCTTTTCTGAAATTTGTTGACTATAATCCTGGATCTCAGGTGATTCTGTATGTTGAGGGATATGGAAGTCTGCAGTATTATCATCCTGAAGATAATTTTCTATCATTTCAATTCTATCCCCCGGTTCCATATCATTTTGTGAGTCATTTGCTGACTCCGGTTCCGGTCCCTGAAGCTCTGTTAAACTCTCTTCCTGCTTTTCAAGCATAAGTGCAGGATTGTCAGAAATTTCGTCCAATATTTTTTGATCTAACTCAATCGAATTCAATTGAAAAAAATTCATCAGTTGAATCTGTTGTGCTGAAAGATTCAAAGATTGCCTCGTACTTGTATTCAGTTTTTGTCGTAACATTACCACAAAATTAATCAAAATAACGGAGCCGGAGGTTCATCTTGTTTTGTTTCCAATCAGAATCAAGAATATCGGGGAGAAACGCCTTAAAAATATATGTCAAAACCAGTTCAACTGCTATTAATTGCTTTTTTAATTCCTTTAGTATTATTAATAGCTATTGGTTTGTTTAGTTATTATTCAAATGTTAAATTAAACAAGGCATTTAAACAATTAGAGCATACTCAGGAGGTAGTGCTTCAGGCTGAAAAGATTATTTCCACATTAAAAGATATAGAATCAGGAGTCAGAGGTTTTATTGTCATTAGGGACACCACATTTCTGGAGCCTTATGTCAGGGGAAGGAAAAAGATTATAATTGAATTAAAAACTTTGGATTCTCTGGTCACCCCCACTGCCCCTCAACAAGCAGGAATTATCAAACTCAATAAGCTGGCGTTCAGTAAAATATTAACGCTGGATTCTATCCTGCATATTGCGAATATTGAAGATACTGAAAACAGAGTCAGAACAATAGCCTTAATGAGAAATGGGAAAACCATCATGGACGATGCCCGCAAATTGGTAAATGGAATAATTACTGAAGAACAAGCCTTACAAACGACCCTGAATGAAGCAAAATTATTTTATTCTTCCAGGGTGAGAGTGGCCCAATGGATGGTCATATTCTTCGGAATTGTGTTCTTTAGCATCGCCTATTGGAGAATGGTCATTGAATGGCAAAAGCGAACACAGTATGAGTATAAGCTGGAACAACAGGTACTGGAGCTGGAATCCCATAACAAGCAATTGGAAGATTTCAGCTTTGTATTGTCACATCACCTGCAGGAACCTTTGAGAAAGCTTGGTACTTTCACGGATAAATTACAACTTCAGCATAATCAGGATTTGAATGAAGAGGCTTCTTACCTGATAGGAAGAATTGGGTTATTTTCTGCTCAAATTAGCAGAATGGTAGAAGGTATCCATACAATAGCCAATCTTCGAAAGATTAGTCCGGATGAATGGACTAGTTTTTCTTTGGCAACAGTTTTTGAAGAGGCTTTGATTGTGGCAGAAGATAAGATTAAAGCGACCTCAGCGATAATAGAAATCGATAAAAACTTACCTGATGTCCGGGGAAATTTTCAACAGCTGCGATTACTGTTTACCCAACTTTTAGATAATAGTCTTACATTTGTAGAACCGGGTAAAATGCCATATGTGCAGGTAGAGGTTTCCGATCTAAAAGGCAGTGAAATAGATGGATTGGCGGAGATTTATAAGAAAGCTGATTTCCTGTATATTTCATTTTCTGACAAGGGAATAGGTTTTTCTTCTGATTTCTCTGACAAGGTCTTTGAAATTTTCCAGAAGCTGGAGCAAATCGAAGAAGATGATGGACTAGGTATTGGGTTGGCTATGTGTAAGAAAATTGTGTTAAATCATGATGGGATAATTGTAGCAGAGAGCCAGGCCGGTATGGGAACAATAATTAAAATTTTTCTACCAATTCTGTAGTAAATATATGAAGAACACTGATGTGGTATTTCAAATTCTGATGGTCGATGATGACGAAGATGATCGTTTTTTGACTCAGACTGCATTTGAAGAATCAGAGTTGAAATGTAAATTGGATTTTGTGAAAGACGGGACTGAAGCCATTGATCATTTACATTCTATATTCGAATCTAAAGATGATCGAAACCCGCTTCCAAATTTGATTCTGCTGGATCTGAATATGCCCAGGAAAAATGGCTGGCAAGTGCTGACTGAGGTGAAAAATTCTGAATCCTTAAAGCATATTCCAGTACTAGTATTCACGACCTCAAAATCTCCGGATCATATAAAACGTTCATATGAACTGGGGGCTAACTCTTTCATCACTAAGCCGTCGACTTATAGTGGGCTTCTGGATATCGTGAAAGTGATTGGTAAATATTGGCAGGATGTGGCTACTGTAGCTTAGATCGGTAATCAGGTTTAACAAAATCTCCACAGAATTTTCTGGACTTCATGAATCAAACGAGTACGTACGGCGGTTCCGGTATTTTGTAAATAGACTATTATGGCTCCCGCCGCAGCGCCACCGATGAAAGATTTTATTAAGGTTTTAGAATTCATGGTAAGAAAGAAAGTAAATGAATTATTGATTTATATCATATAATCAACCATTTAAGTAGAGGATTGTGTTGACTTTTCGTAATATTGTTTTGACAATTGTACTATAGTCAAAATGGATAAAAATCTGTGCCGTAAAAATTTTGTCTTTCAATAGTGGAATTATTGTACAAAAGTGGGGAATAAATTCCCCAAAGGCTTAAATAAAGAACTGGCACAGCATTTTCATATCTGATTGTATGCTATATTACACTAATCGGCGTTGAACTGAGCAAGTATGAGAAATGAATTAACTTTACTGATCATTGATGATGAAAAAGACATCTGCCAGGTGCTTAAGCGTATGTTGAGCAAATACTATTATGATATTCAGATAGGGCACAGTCTTGAAGATGCAATGGTCCTGATGAAAAAATACAATCCTGATCACTTATTACTGGATAACAATCTTCCCGATGGTGAAGGCACCAAATTTATAAGTACCTGTAAAGCCTTTTCCCCGGATATTAAAGTGATTGTTTTTAGTGCCATGGATATACATGAAGAGGCGATTACTTCCGGTGCCGATGCATTTATTAGTAAGCCTATTGTGTTGCCGGCACTTCTGCTGGCATTAAGACAAAAATCTCTCAGAGAAAGATAGTCTATCTTGATGGTCAGATAAAAAACGGCGCAGAAACATTCCGCGCCGTCTTATTAAAATCTCCATAAGAAATTTCAAACACAATTATCCTTTATCGATACTCCTTTCCTGACCTTGCTTAGGAGCAGCTTTCATTTTACCTCTGCGATCTTTTCCTTTCTTACGCATTTTTTCCTGAGAAGCTTTCCATTCAGCAAATTGTTTTTCATCAAGTATTTCTTTGACTTCAGCTTCCCGGTTTACTTTTATTTCTTTGTAAACTTCAGCATTCCTACTTTTTTCTTCCTCGCGGACAGCTTTCATTTTCTGCCCGTATCTCTCATTGATTTCATCCAGTTTTTTGGATTGATCATCATTGAGATTGAGGCGTTCGTTGCGCTTTTGCTTCATTTCGGCTTTGTCCATTCCGCCTTTACGCTTTCCCTTATTTTGATCCGATTGAGCTTCTGCCTGTACAAAACCGACTGCAGCGATCAGGATCATTAAAATTAACTTATTCATATTTATTACATTTATTTGTTCGAGTATATGACGAAGCGTATCCGGAATGGTTTAAGCATAGAACGTTAATGTAAGGCTAATAAAGGTTAAAGCGAACAGGATTGCCTGAAAAAACAAGTCATTTAGATTCATCCACAGAGGCGATGGTCAATTCCAGTGCACCATATTTCCATATTATATTTCCCAGGTCCGTTAATTTTTGCTTGTCACTGTCTTTTACTTTTGCAAATATATTGCAGGCGTCCAGGCCTTTACCCTCACCATAATAGATGCCGAAGCAATTGGCGGTTTTTGATCTGATTGGTTTGGCAGGACCAAAGACGGCTTCTCCCGGTTCGGTAAATACTGAAGCGTTTTCCTGAATGATATCTAATTGTGGAACATTATCTATCCAGATTTCCTGACCTGAAATCCTGGCGTGGTAGAATATTCTGGTAAAAGGCAATAGCTCAGCGAAAGCTTTAGATGTGAGAGGGGCAGCATCGGTGTAAAAAGCAAATTGTATTTCTTCTTTATCCGGCGTTATAATTTTAAATCCATTCATGGAGGGGAAATAAGTTTGGGTGGTTTGTTGTTTCAATCCTTTAATCCGGTTTTGTTATTCTGCGATACAAATTTATATCAATGCTGCAGATCCAAATTAAAAAACTTGCGAAGCTTATTTTCTGAATGACAGGCAGATAAATGATCAACGCCTCTGTGTAATAAACATGAGTATTTACCCCAACCAGCAAGAAGTTAAAAAGTCCAAATGCGAAAAGTCCGTACCATTTGACCTTGAAGAGTCCGATAAGCGTTCCTGTTGTAGCAATAATACCAAAAAATGTGGCAAGATTAGTGACTAAGTCGTGGTCAATGTTGGTGAAAAGTAGAAATGCAATTCCCATTGCCAGAATTCCCGAAATTTGAATGAAAAAATTGATTGCTTTTCCCTGATTGATATGCTTAGGAAAAAGTAGCCAAAAGAAAGCAAGCGTCAAACAAAGTACTGTCAATCCAACTACGGCTATAGGCTTCGCAGGATTGTACACTCCGTTGATTGCAGTTTCATTTAGCAGATTGCACCAATAATTATTTACCAGGCTAAAACCGATTGCGTTTTTGTCAACCTGCGATCCACCCGGATAGAAAAATGTGGCAGTCATGTAAAGTATAACAAAGAGTATGGTTCCAAATACAGGAGCTAAAAGCCAGGCGGCTTTCTGTTTAGTGTTAGATTCTATCAAAATGCTATGCTTAAACCTATTGCCTGAAAGTTAATAATAAACCATGAAACAAAGATTCAAAATAAGTTTTTTGGAAACCAATATGGCTCCTGGCCAGACATTGACAGACAGCTGCAATATTAAATTCAATTCTTCACGATTTTCTGACTGTGCAGTACTTGCTTACTCCTGTTGCTGCGTACGATGAGCAAATATGAGCCGGGGACTAGTGAAGGGCTTACGTTGATATTCTGTTCCTTGTATTGTTCAAGCTGGCGCAAACGTCCTTGTGCATCATAAATTTCTATTGATGTATCAAACTCGGCAACTCCTTCCAGACCAATCCATTCTGTAAAGGGATTGGGAAATACCTTAACTGAAGTGATGGGAGCGGTGGTTAAACTTATAGAAGAAACTATATCCCCAATTGCATCAACTTTATAGAGTTTTAGAATGTCCGAATTAGCACCTGTGGAACATTCCATAATACAACCTCCGTCAAGTGTAGCATTAATTGAAATACTTACATGTGGTTCTTCAAATTCGAAGATGCGGCTCCATTGCAGATTGAGAAGTGTATCGTACTTACACAATCCAACATCTCCATCAGTATTTCTGGTTTGAAAATAGATAGTATTATCCACTTCGGCAAAGCCCTTAGTCCCACTGGGATAAAAATCACACAATGGTATTTTTGCCAATCTCAAAAGATTGAAATTTGTATCTCTGATATCCATTACAGCAGCTTCGCAGGAAGGAGAATACAAGTCGATTACATCTGTATAGCTTGTAAATATCTTTCCATTCATATACAATCCATTTGCATCATATGCGACATCTATGAGTCCGTTTGGTTGGGGAAGGAAAGTCACTTTTCTTACAAAATCACCATTAGTGTTAAATACTCCCAGGTTTGTAAAATCAAGTAAAACATCAGGACAACATTCTGAAGCAGCGGCATAGATATACATACTGTCGTCAAAAATGGCAGCGCCTCTGTAACTTTCAATAAATTCTCCCAGATTCTTTACGGAATAAAAGGAATCATTCAATACTACCTTTTCAAGTCGTGGACGATGTCCGAGAGGACGTAAGGTTAAAGTGTCAAAAAATATATAATCCCGTGTCATGATCATCGTATCTCCTTTCAAATGTTGTGCATCCTGAGGCTGAAACAAGGCAAACCCTGAACCTACACCAAATTGGGTCGAAACAAGGCTTGCAGATGCATCGGGAAGCAGGTCATAGAGATGGATGTCAATCACATCGAGATTTTCGTCAAATTCTACGATTGATCTGCGACTTTCCTCGAATGCCTGTGACCAGCTAAGAAAAGGTTTGTATGCATTTCCTACCAGAAAATATCTTCCATTGATGGTATAAAGTTGGCCGGTATATTCAAATCCGTCAGTGTTGAATTCTGTTGAATCAACAAGATTTCCCCCGAAATTTACCTTATATAATATTCTGGAACCATCCGGTTTCTTGATATAATATAGAATTCCATCCGATATTTGAAGTGAATGAAACTCAGCGCTGTTGGCAAGGGGCTGCGAAGAAAGATTGGAAAACTCCGGGATCAATTGGCAATCAGCCCAAATATTAATTCCAAGAAATAGAATGATTTGAATAAAACGCATGATGTAAATAGGTTTTGCTAAAATGAAATAAACCATTGATTTCATTTTGTGAATACGTACTCTAATAAAGCGTCGTTCAGCACTTTAGATTAATTTTTTTTAATAAATGACGAAAATTAAATGTTAGAGAAATAAGGCATTATTATTTCAAAACTGTTCTGGGTGAAGTGTCTCCAAGCTTCATTTTTTCTACAATTTTTAAAGCTCTTTCTATTCTTTTACCACTTGATTTTGCCTGAGTGACCAAATATATAAGTCCGCGTTGATTTCCTGAAGTTAAAGAATGAAAGATGGTCTCAGCTTCCGGGTCAGTGTTCAGAACTTCCTGAAATTGTTCCGGCATTGCAAATTGATATTTTGAGTTGTCAACAATAAAGGTGGCCATAACCTTAGATCCCCGGCTTATGCCCAGCTTTTTACAAATGGCTGATCCAATATTAATAAAATGCCCGCCTTCCTTTTTGTGCATGATGGCACAATGAAATCCAAGCTGTCCATTCAAAGTACATACGACTCTCTTATTTCCCTCCTGAGTGAGGCCCGGGACCTCACTTGTGTCCAGCTTGATGTAATGCATTCCGCTTGCAAATTTTTCAAGAATGTATTCTTTATTCATACGGTTAGGCACATAGGATTTTTAATATGCTAACTTAATTTCAATCAGCTGACTGATATTTTCGAGTACATTCC
Source organism: Saprospiraceae bacterium (assembly GCA_022841345.1). Lineage (GTDB taxonomy): Bacteria > Bacteroidota > Bacteroidia > Chitinophagales > Saprospiraceae > SLDF01. The sequence goes on along the minus strand of JALHRR010000043.1, from coordinate 19,650 downwards.
GATTTTTAACTTCTATTCTGATTCCCCGGCCTTCAGCATATACTCTGGCAGATGCGAGATTGTGTTTTATTTCATCTGAAATATTGCTTTCTATAATTTTTTCAAAAGCTTTTTGGCCGAAATTGAAGGCGACCATAAAATACTGATCTCTGGGTAGCAAATAAATGATGGCTCTTTTCTTGTCTTTAACTCTAAAACTCCAGCCATACTTCTGTCCCGGGTAGTTCCACTCACTGACTGCTTTGGGGTACTTAAGGTAAACTATCCTGACGATTTCTTGCCATACATCAAAGGTCTTTCCCAGAGCATGAAGTAGGTCTTGTTCTTCAGGTTGCTTCGATTTGTCTGTGAAAATGCTGGTGTCCATAAGGGGATCAATTATCAAAAAAATATTCTGCGGTATTAAATGAAAATGTTTGATTGAAAATCAACGCTTGTCATTCAGATGCTCTTTAAGTGTTCTCTTTATTTTCTGAAAATATATCCTTGCTCCAATTCCGGAATTCATAATACTTGCTTTTGGGTTCTCCGGTCCAGCCATTGATACCTTTTTTCCGGGGCAAATAATATCCATGTATATAAATCAAAGGAATAATAAAACTTGCTAAAAAACACATGGCTACTGTTCTTCCAAAGTAGTAAGAGAACACACATACTATCAGCAGAGAAATAATATATTTGCCTACCCTTCGGATTTTCGGAGTACGTTCTTCAAAATGCCCCATCAATATATTACCAAAAGCATAAATCATGCTTACGACGGCTATTTCAAACCAAAGAGAATCTGTTTCCCACATAGAATATTTGCGATTTTTGCTGAGTTCAAAGGTGTTTATTATTCCTCAAAAATTTCAATTCGATTTTACAGGCATTAGCACTCAGTTGACAGTTTTTCCATGCGAGCTGTTTCTCTGATTTGTGTCTATCATCTCAAAATCTCCATTTTTGTCAAATTCTATTGTTACAATTTGCAGTTGAAGGATTTTATTTTCAGCATCAGTCCAGTGTCCGCTATTTTGCTTTTTTAGCTCTTTGTCAAACTGCTCTATTGTTTTTGCATTGTTTTTGATTGCCTTAGAAATATGTTCGATATCCTCAGTTATGCTTATGAGATTGTCATAACAATTTCCGGATATTAATGTGTTTGTTAAAACTATATACCCTGCCCCAAGGATGGTTAGAATTGTTACACTGAGGGAGATAAAAAATGCAAGTTTCCACTTGTTCATTGTTGTCTGAAATTTGGGATTGGTTTAGCGGATATACAATTCTAATTTGCGGTTGAGTCCTTGTTCGATGAGTTTATATAGGGTTGAGAGTTGTATATCTGCTCTTCCATTTTCAATTCTTGAAATGTAACTTTTCTTAGTACCGGTTTTTTCAGCCAGGGCCGCTTGAGTCATATTTGCTTTAAGCCGTTCATCTTTTAGCAATTCACCTATAACAAATGCTTGTGATTTGCTTTCAAATGCAGTCCTGCTTTCTGAACCTGATTTGCCATATTTCTTATCAAGATGTTCATTCCAATCCGTAATTTTATTTTCGGTGCTATTTATTTCCAGTGTTTTCATCATTTGATTTTCAAAGTTGATCTTCAAATTTGGAAGGGCTTATTATTGTGCAGTCCTAAATGGGTTATGCTCTAACAAATCTTTATCCCCAGTGACTAAAAAGTCTGCTTTGGAGTATTCGATCAAATCAAGCAAAAAGTTATCTTTAGGATCATGGCTAGTAAAATGCATGGGTTCAATTTCAACATTTTCAGCTATAGTCTCTAGTAGTCCAAGTAGGTCCTCCACGCTTTCTTTTGGAAAATACTTTTTTAGCTTTTCCCTACTGGTAACTATTTTGATTTCATTGATCAATTGATCAGTCATTATGATTGTGATTCTGCCGTCTGAAATGAAGCGTTTGATTTTCTTAAGCTCTTTTCCAATCAAAAAGCTAATCCAAACATTGGTATCAAAAATGACCTTAATGTTATTGCTTGGCATAGATTTCCTGTCTTACTATTTCCACTTCTTCATTAATAGTCTTTAGATCAAGGTCATTTGTTTTGAAGTTTTTTAGCAAACGTGTCAGCTTAGAGTCAATTGCCTCTTTCTCTAATTCTTTACTTAGCATTAATTTCTCTTGTGCTGATAATTGCTTTACAATTGACACAATTTGGTCAAAGGTTAAATCTATTTGCAATGCCGTTTTCATTTTTGCTAATCTTTACTTACAAATTTACAATATTTTAATTCATTCTTGAATGTTAACGCTTATCAAGTTAGCTGCAATCTATAACACATATTACAATGATTTTATTGATGAACCAGTTCATTCAATGCTTTCAAATTCCCCATAAGCATCACCCATTTTGCAGCGTCTAATAATACTTAATCAATTTCTTATTGGATACTACTTCCAGCCACCACCGAGTGCACGATATAAGTTTACTTTACTCTGGAGCAATTTTCCTTTTACCTCGATAAGTTCCAGTTTAGCTTCCAAAGTCTCTTCCTGTGTGAGCAATACTTCTACGTAATCAGCACGTGCAGAATTAAACAAGTTGGAGGCAATATTGACGGATTGATTGAGGATTTCCACCTCGCTTGATTTGACCTCAAAGCTTCTGGAATAATTCTCTATCCTTGCCAATTGATTCATTACGTCCACATGCGCTTTCAATATGGCTTGTTCGTAATGAAATACTGCCTGCAACTGCAAAGCATTAGCTGTATAATACGCCGCTTTAATGCCATTCTTATTAATAAGTGGTGCTACCATATCGCCTGCGAGGTTGAATAAGATAGAATATGGATTCAGCAGAAATTTTGGATTATAAGCATTAAAACCTACTCCGGCGCGGATATCCAGTGAAGGGTAGAAATTGGCTTTTGCTACTTTGACATCCAGTTTGGATGCTGCTAATTCCAACTCAGCTTGTCGCAGGTCAGGGCGGTTTGCCAATAGTTGGGCAGGCACCCCCACCTGAAGGGAATCCAAAGGAATGTCCAGAAAAGCAGCAGAACCCCGGTCAATAGATTGCGGGAATCGGGCAGTTAAATAATTCAGGCGATTCTCAGCCTCCACTATTTTTTGCTTAATTTCATACTGAAGATTTGTTGTCTTCAGCAGCTGTGCTTCAAATCGATTCACTGCCAATTGTGACACTTTTGCTGATTCCTTCTGGAGTTTGACTATCCTCAATGCATTAGATTGAATATCAACGTTTTGATTGATGGTTTGCAAAAGATTGTCATATGCCATTAATTCATAATATGTTTCTGCAATCTCTGCTACCAAATTGGTTATCATAAATTTATTACCTTCTACACCAGCCAAATATCTGCTGACGGCAGCATCCTTAGCATTGCGCAACTTTCTCCAGATGTCGACTTCCCAGCTCCCATATGCACCAATCTCAAAATCACCGAGCGGATCAGGAAATTCATGACCCTCCCTGATATCAAGTTGCTCATCCACTGCTCCATGACGGGTATAGCGGCCTTCCTTTTCCATACCTAGGCCTACTCCGGCATTAACAGAAGGTAAGTATTCTCCCTTTCTCGCCAATATCTCGTATTTGCTGATTTCTATTTCCTGCAGCATGATATTCAACTCCTGATTGTTATGCAGAGCCGTATCTATCAATGCAATCAGATAATCATCCTTAAAGTATTCCCGCCAATTCAAGTCTGCTATATTGACAGAATCTGTTGATTGGATATAAGTTTCGGGAATCTCAGTTTGGGCTTCCCTAACCGAATCTTTAAAGCTGGTGCAGCTGCTATATAGTAGCGCTGCACCTAGTATGATTTGATAATATTTAAAATTAGTTTTCATTATTTTTTCTTTTTCTATTGGCGACTTTGACCATCAGACCCAGATTTTTTAATTTTTTCAATAAAGAGGCTTGAGAACTTTCCTCTACCCATTCTTCTGTCAGTGGAGTATAGTCTTCATCTTGTATCAGTTTTTTGCCCTCAGCAAGTTTGCCAAAAATGTAAAAAAGACCCGGAACGAGTATGACTCCAAATATGGTACCCAGCAACATACCTCCTAAAGCAGATGATCCGATAGTTTTATTTCCGATAGCCCCGGCACCGGTGGCACGAACCAGCGGAATTAATCCTACAATGAATGCAAGTGAAGTCATCAGAATGGGCCTGAAACGTACTTTAGCACCCTCAATAGCAGCAGCTAAAACTGTGGCTCCCTGCTGATGTTTTTGTACAGCAAATTCCACAATCAAAACCGCGTTTTTGCCCAGCAAACCTACCAGCATGATCAATCCTATCTGGGCATAGATATCATTGGACAATCCCATCATTTTCAATAAAAGATAAGAACCAAAGATTCCCCCGGGTAATGAAAGTATTACAGCAAATGGAATTAAAAAGCTTTCGTATTGAGATGCCAATACCAGATAAACAAGGATCAAAACGACCAGCAAAATATATACTGCTTCGTTCCCCCGTTTTGCTTCATCAAATGACAACCCTTCCCAGGCAATATCATAGCCCTGAGGCAAGGTCTCCGCAGCGACATCTTTTATGGATTGCAGCGCCTCTCCGGTCGTATATCCTTTTGCCGGCACCCCGCGAATTGTCGATGAAGTATATAGATTGTAACGTGTGATTTCATTAGGTCCCTGTGTCTTTTTCATTGTCATAAATGAAGAATATGGGACCATTTCACCGGCTTCATTTTTTACAAATAATTTAAGAATATCACTCGGCAGTCGCCTGTATTCCGGACCCGCCTGAGTATATACTTTAAAAAATGTATTAAATCGCGTGAAACCCTGCTCGTAAGTGCTGCCTATAAGGACATTCAGATTTTCCATGGCATCACCGATGGACACACCTTTTTGCATGGCCTTCTCATTGTCAATGATGATTTCATATTGCGGATAATTGGCAGCATAGAAGGTGAACAAACCGGATAGCTCTTTCCTTTTTCTCAGGGATTCCATAAAATCAGAATTGACCTTATCAAATTCCTGATAATCTACTGTATTGTTTTTGTCCAGCAAGCGAAGTGAAAATCCATCCGAAGAACCATAGCCGGGCACAGCAGGGGGTTCGAAGAATTCGATAACGGCTCCCAGATTGTGTGTCTCTTCCTCCAGCAGTTCGATGATTTCTTTCACATTGTGCGTTCTGTCATCCCAGTCTTTGAGATTTATGAGACAAGTACCGGCATTGGAACCACGACCTTCAGTCAGTATTTCGTAGCCTGCCAATGAGGTCACAGATTGTATGTCTTCAATTTCTTCAGCTATTTCCTGTAATTGTTCTGAAACCTCTTTGGTTCGTTCCAGTGTACTTCCAGGTGGGGTTTGGACAATCGCATAAATCTGGCCCTGATCCTCATTCGGGATAAAGCCGCTTGGCAATACTTTATTAACAGCAAAAATGCCAAATCCAAATGCCACGAATATTATTAAAGTAACCCATCTTCTATGGACAATCAATTCCAGCAAGCGGGTATATCTAACCGTGACCTTTTCAAAACCCCTGTTGAACCAATTTATAAACATGGAAACAGGTGTCCTTCTTTTTGGCTTTCCGTGATTGTTCTTCATGATAATGGCACAGAGAACAGGAGTTAGCGTGAGCGCTATTACCCCTGATAGCACAATAGCACTGGCCATAGTGATGGAGAACTGTTTATAAAAAACTCCGACGGGACCCGGCATAAAGGCTACCGGGATAAAAACCGCGGTCATGATTAAGGTAATGGCTATTACTGCACCGCTGATTTCACCGAGCACCTCTTTTACAGCGAGGAAGGGTGTCAGGTTTTTTTCTTCCATTTTACTGTGAACTGCCTCAACCACCACGATGGCATTATCCACCACTATCCCGATCGCTAGTACCAGGGCGAACAGGGTAATTAAATTGATACTCAAATCAAACATTTGCATGAATAAAAAGGCACCGATCAGAGAAATGGGAACAGCCAGAATGGGAATGAGTGTCGATCGCCAATCCCCGAGGAAAATAAACACTACAATGGCAACCAGAATAAAGGCTTCAATAAGGGTATGCATGACCTTTTCTATGGATGCATTTACAAATTTGGACACATCATAATTGATTTCATAGTCCATTCCGGGAGGAAAATCCTTTTTTAGCTCCTTTAGTTTGTCTTTAGTAATTGCAATTACAGCACTTGCATTGGTTCCAAAATTTTGCTTTAGTACGATGGACGCAGATGGATACCCGTCTTTGTTGGAATAAATGTCAAAAAACTCACTTCCCAGCTCTACCTCAGCGATGTCTTTCAGTTTCAGGAGCTCACCATTTGCATTTGCCCGAACAATGATGTTTTCATATTCTTCCGGCTTGTTAAAGCGGCCTTTATAGAAAAGGGTGAATTCCAGAGATTGAGTCGTTTTTCCTGATGCCTGACCCAGACGTCCGGGCCGGCCTATCAGACTTTGCTCTTCCATGGCTTTCATTACCTCTATTGCTGAAATGTTATAAGCCTGCATACGGTCTGGCTTTAACCAGATACGCATGGCGAATGTGCGGCTTCCCAGAATTTGAGCACGCCCCATTCCGCTGATACGCTGCAGCTCAGGAATTACATTGACATTGGCATAGTTGTAAAGGAACTTTTCGTCCGCATTTTTGTCAGTACTGTATAAGTTGACATACATCAACATACTTGGCTGGATAGGGGTAATGATGATACCTTCTCTCTGCACCAGCTCCGGCAGATTGTTCATGATGGCATCGATACGGGTCTTCACATTTACGACTGCTGCATTGGGATCAGTACCCGGCTCAAAAATAATTTGAACAGTAGCTTCACCGGCACTGGTGGCATCGGATGTAAAATATAGCATTCCCTGAACTCCGTTGATGGCTCGTTCCAGAGGGATTAAAGTTGATTCTACCAATACTTGGGCACTTGCTCCCGGATAGGCTATGAAAATATTAACCCTGGGTGGTGCAATATTGGGAAATTGAGAGATCGGTCTTGTATTCATTGCCAGAATCCCCAGAAACACAATGCACAGGGAAATGGATATAGCAAGAACCGGTCGTTTGATAAAGGTGCTAATCATGATTATATATTTATTCGGTTCTTACTTATTCGGCCTCGATCTGAGTCAGCTCATGGATGATGTCCGCTTGATTAATAAATTTACTGTGGATTTTATCTCCATTTTTTACCTTTCTCAGGCCTTCTATCAATATGGTGTCCTGACTAGTCAGACCTTCACTTACTTCATATAAATGTGGAATTTCATTACTCACAGTAATTTGCCTGGATTCTACAATTCCATTTTTCACCACATATACAAACTTTTTATCGAGGACTTCAAAACTGGCTTTTTGGGGAATAAGTAAGGCGTCCTTCAGTAAAACCGGCATGTAAATCATTCCCGTTTGCCCATGTCTCAATACTGCGTTGGGGTTTCGGAAAGTGGCTCTGAATGCAATATTTCCGGTTTCGTTGTTGAAATCAGATTCGATAGTTTCTACTATACCGGGTTGGTCAAAGAGTTCACCGTTTGCAAGTTTCAATTGAACTGCTTGCTTGGGATCATTCACATTATTGTTCCTGATAAAATCCAGATAAACTGCTTCCGTCACGTTGAAATAAACCCACATCTTACTATTATCGGACAGGGTGGTCAGCAATTCGCCTACTTCTACCAAACTTCCCAATCTTACATCATTGAAGCGTCCTACGATTCCATCAAAAGGGGCACGGATTTCTGTAAACTGCAGGTGAGCATCTGCGAGAGCCAGTTCAGCATTGGCTTTATCCAAAATTGCATTGGCCAGGGCTAGTTCATTTTTCGAGACAATATTGCTGTCAGCCAGGATTTTGGTGTTTTGGTATTCTATTTTGGCATGTTGAAATTCAGCCAGCGCTTTTTGTTTTTCTGCCTGATAAATAATGGGACTGATCTGGAATAGAAGCTGTCCTTTCTTAACCCGCTGTCCTTCATCCACATAGATATTTTGCAGATAGCCTTCTTCCAGTGCCCTTAGTTCTATATGTTGAATGGAAGACACTTGTCCTATGTATTCTTTATTGAAAGTGAAGTCTTTTACTTCAGGGAGAGAAACAGTAAAAGTGGACATTTCTTTTGTGTGCGCGGACTCATGTTTGCAGCTGTACAGGCATACAAGAGACAGGCATATGAGCCATAATGAAATTTTCATCGTGTGATTTTTTTCTTGGAAAAAATAAAAAATGGGAATTAGGATTAATCCGGTATTACGGGATTAACTAATTGAGGTGCATTCAGAGAATGATTGCAGAAAAAATCTACACAAGATGTATTCTGAGCGAACAGTAAAGGATATAAAGCGGATTCGACTGCTCCTGAGTAAGCGAGCCGGGGATGGAGAACAGAACCTTTTCTTTAGAATTGGAATGATTTGCAGGTAATGCGCATTTTTTACGATGGTCATCGTCATCGAATTCTATGACTTCCAGGACTTCGGGAGGGTTTTCATCTGACTCCTGAACAGCTAAAAAGGTCTTGTAGGCAAAGTCAGAAAGTTCGAATTCGGACTGCTGATCTTGATTTTGAATCTCTTGCCTGAGGGGTGCCAGAAAGCTGGAATCAGCAAGATTACCAGCTATGAATCCTGCACTGACAAAAGTGATAAACAAACATACAGCAATCCGGAAGAATTGCATGGTTGACCCATTTATATGTTTAATTTTATTATTTGTCATGCTTACGGCTGCAAATGTAAACAACAATTATGATCCGGATCGGCAAATTTATATCAATAACATTTTGATATGTTTTGGCCAGGCTTGATTGGGAAGGAATTATTAATTGGAATTTTAAGAATGTGGATAGTTAAGCTTGTCGATCATTTTGAATTTATGGGTTGAATTGGAGGTATGATTTCTAATCCTGAACCAATGCATTTAAAGTTTTTAAATTCCCAAAAGCATCTCCCATTGTATTATTGAAGTAAACATATACTTCTTTTCCATCAGATTGCCATTCATTGATGTAAGTTGCATATTCACTCAAAAAATTTTCTGAATAGCTCTCCCGGTAATTGCCGGTCGGGCCATGAAACCTGATGTAGACGAAATCCAGCTCATGTGAAATAGAAGGAGTAGCTAATTTATCCTGGATGACAAGGCAAGCGTTAAATTCATTCAATAGTTGGTAAATGGAATCTTCGTGCCAGGATTTATTCCTGAACTCCACTGCGATTTTCCAGCCGGAAGAGTTGTAGTCATTGATACAATTCAGTAGTTTAGTTAATTGAGCAACGGATGCAATTTTAAGTCCCGGAGGTAACTGAACCAGCAAACAGCCTTTCTTTTCCTGCACATTGTCTATGACCTTGAAAAAATGTGCTACATCTGCCTCATTAAAACTCAGTCCCGGAACGTGAGTTATTCCCCTCCACAATTTGAAAGTGAATTTAAAATCTTCAGGAACTAATGAGGCCCATTTGGCAACTGTATTTCCTTGAGGAATTTTATAGAAGGAGCTGTTGATTTCAATACTGTTAAAGTGGGATGCATAATAAGTCAGGCGGCTTGCATTTTCAAAAGGAGGAGGGAACAGATATTTAGGGATAGGGAGAATGAGGCCGCTGAGGCCGGAGAAGAAGGAATTGTGGATATTTTGAGGGCCGTTCATTTGGTGATGGTTTGACGTGGCCTGTCGTTACTGTTTTGTCATGCTTTTTGCAATGAAGCAAAAAGTCATGCCAAAACAGTTTGAGTGGGTTATTATACCCGGGGCTGGACCCCGGGTTACTAAGATTTTGCCACTCTGTGGCAATTTTACTTTAATTCGAATTCTGCAATTGACTATCGAGCTCACTTTATTTAGTAATGAAATGCTTGTTGCTTGTGGTGCTATGCAACTTATACGCAAATTTGCTACCGGGCCATTTGGCTGTTTAGCGAATTAGCAATTTTGCAAATTTGCGAATTGGCGTTTAACCAGAATGCCTTAGAAATTAGAATCTCCCACAGGGATGCTGGCACCATTACTGCTAAATGATTTTTTTGTGTCCGGACAAACCCTGTAAGCAATAGCGCTGACAACGCCAAATACAACATGGGATAATACAAGTTGACTCATAAACACTTTTAAGTTTTTCGGTTGTGGATTGGGATGCGATTCAAACATGGTTTTCCAGGCCACTACGCCGAGCACTCCGCTGGCAGCTCCGAGCAGTGCACCTGATTGAATGGAAGGTTCAATTTTATGTCTTTTCCACAATTGATCATATAGGCTTAGGAATCCCATTCCGATCCCGTAATGTGAAAACACACCTGCAACTTTAGCAGTTTTTTTGGAAACATTTATGGGCAAGCGATTGACTAATTGCGCCAAATTTTCTGATTGCTCTAAATTTTTGTTCTCAGATTTTGAAATCAGAGAGCTGAATAATGTCATGGCTGTTGTGCCAAGGATTCCTGAAAAAAGAACTTTTGGTATTTTCATTGTAGTAGATTTAATATTGATTAAATGATCATTCAAAATTAAATCAGAGGAGAGGGGAATTGATATATAAGTTTGGGAGAAGATTATAAGATTGCTGGACATATGTATCGCTTTTGGTCTTGCTAATTAATTAGCATGCGCTCAAGTCTTCGCTTCTTAAAACTAAATTACAGCTCTCTACCTGCTTCAGGACTCTGCCAATAAATTGGCAGAACCAATTGGATCTTGCTAATTTATTAGCAAGCGCTCTAGTCCATCGCTTCTTAAAACTCAATTACTGCTCTAAACCGGCTGCAGGACTCTGCCTATAAATTGGCAGAACCAATTGGCGCTCACTTTTGGTCTTGTTAATTTATTAGAAAGCGCTCTGCTCCTTCCTATTTATCAGGAAAGCGTTATTGATGGTGTGGTATGATAATTAGTTTTTTTCCAAAATCTCAATAAAAAATCAATGTCGGCCAGGTATCTGTAGCCAATCCCTTCCCTGAAAAAAGATAATTCATTTTTACAATTGTCAATACAATAATAAGCCAATTCAGCAGATAGTCCTTCATTCATTAATAAAATCATCAGATGTTCTTCACTATCAGCTTCATTAAAATAGGGGTTTGAAGCCATTGGAAATGCAGAATTTATAAAGAATCCGAACTCACATCCTCCACTTGGATTGAAAAAAAACTAATCCAGTCTCTGCTGCTTCGGGAAAGATATTTTCTCCTTTTTTTGTATTAAAAAAACCAGCATCTTTTAATCTTTGATTTGCCGCTTTAATTTCCTCTTCCGGAAGATCTAAAGTAGAATTGTAATATTCAGAATAGTTTTGATAAAATTCCTGAATGCTCGTTTTGGGTAAAAATGCTATTTGTGAACCATTGTTACATTGCTTAAATGCTTCCAATTGGGATTGAAGTATTTTCGTAGCAACATCTTTTTTGTGGTCCAGGAAGGCTACTTCCTTTCTGCTTTCAAATGAATTCTTTTCATCAAGGATTAAATCAGGGTTAAAAACTTGTCTAAAATACGTGCCGGAAAACCACCATTCCTGTTTCCATCGTGAAATACCCAGGAACATAATCGTATCTACTTCATCTAAAGAATTCGAATGGTCAAAAGATTTCTTTGTTAAATCAAATCTTTTTCCGGATGCAATATGCTCAATAAAGATGTTGCTGTTGTCCTGTCCTTTATACAGGAAGTATCCGGTTATTTTTTGTGATAGATCTAAAAATTCCCGGACTGAGAAGATGATTATTGCCTAATAATTCTGAGACCCATTCTTTGCCTTTAAGACTTAATAGTCGCGTATAGTTATCATGCAGATTGTTATCTCTGTTTTCATTCAGGAATGTCAGAATGTTTTCATCATGCATCTTGTATTCTATTAATTTGAATTCCTGTTTTTGTAGTCTTAAGAATGTATCCGGATAAAACAGATATGTTTTAAATAACACATTATCAATCAACCTGCGTGCAACATAATAGTCTTCTTCATTTTCGTCTATTTGGTAAAACGATTTTAAATATTCATTCTCCGGGGCATTCTCCCAGGCTTTGTCAAAAGTATTCATTATTGCTCCAGCTAATTCTACTATGAAATCATTGTAAGGAGAGATGAATACTTCTTCCTGCACCGTATTGAGAAAATACCAGATGAGAAAACAGATGTCCTGATGATTTATTTCTCCTTCATAATACTCATCCAAATCATAAAAAGGAATTTGTTTTTGGTATAATCTCTGATGTGCATTAGCGAATGCATTGAAGATGCCGGTGTCCGAGATTAAATCTTCCAAATAGGAAGTTAAAAAGCAGGAAAACATGTCAATTTTCTTTCTATTTAAATACTCTTCTATAACCGGAGAATACTTATTTGACATGATCGCTCTTTTAACTTCATTGCAAATCCTGAGATAATAAATGTCAGTGATCGTTTGTTTGTCATAAGGTTTTAATTCTAACCAGTCTTTTATGAATATTCTTTGATCCATACAATTTGAAATCTTAAAACCCTGCCGCCATAAATGGAAGGGGAGATTGTTAAATATTTTCCGGGTTAAATTTACAGATTTTATTCTGCTGAGATTCTTAAGAAATCGATTACTTGAGATTTGTTGATTGATTTTTGGTCTTGCTAATTTATTGGCAAGCTCTCTGTTCGTTTGCTCCTTAAAACTCAGTTTCAGCTCTCTACCGGCTACAGGACTCTGCCAATAAATTGGCAGAACCAAGGGGAGAATGTTGCCAGCTTTTTTTGTTAACTGGATTTTCCCGGAATAAAAGATGGCTACTAATCAAATAAACTATTCTTTCCGTTAAATCTCTGTATTAGGTCTTGCTAATTTATTAGCAAGCTCTCTAGTCCTTCGCTTCTTAAAACTCAGTTTCAGCTCTCTACCGGCTGCAGGACTCTGCCAATAAATTGGCAGAACCAAATGGAACTTGCATTTGGTCTTGCTAATTTATTAGCAAGTTCTCTACTCGTTTGCTACTTAAAACTCAGTTTCAGCTCTCAACCGGCTGCAAGACTCTGCCAATAAATTGGCAGAACCAATTGGGAACTGCTTTTGGTCTTGCTTATTTATTAGCAAGCGTTCTAGTCCTTTGCTACTTAAAACTCAGTTTCAGCTCTCTCCCAGCTGCAATATATTCAACCTAATGTAAATTCTGCTTTGCTATTCATCAAAATCAAGAATCTAATTTCTTTTGAGGACAAATCTAGTATCTGCTCCCCCGCGTCAGCGCTGTGCAGGGGTGGCTCGAAGAGCCAGACTCGACGCAGCGCAGCGGAGTCGAGGCCGAGCGAACAGCGAGCCCCGGAACATAGCGACCCGACTGAGCATGAGTGCCCCCGCACGAATGCGAGGGAGGGTGACGCCCAAATAACAATCCTCCTCCACCCGCCCATCCTATTTTTTATCTGCAAATTAAGCCGGGATATGAGGGGATTGCGGGGAAACATCTTTATTTTCGGCATCTGATTGCAATCAAAACTCAAGGCATGACACTCATCGAAGAAAAATTCCGGCAGGTAAAACTCAAGTATATACTGTATAACAGCCTCTTTCTCAATCTGCCCTTCAAAGGGATATACCGGACGGGGACCTGGCTTCCTATTTTTGAACAAATATGCAGGGAGACGTATCAGAAATCGGAAGATCCGATCGATGCTGTGGAGCGCTTCTTTGCGGATTATCTGCCTCAGATTCCGGAGAAGGATCAGGATGATTTGTTTTTTCAGTTTATTCAATATATCGAACGGCAGGTGGTGCTGTTTGACTCGGTCGAGGATGCGTCATTTGAACAGATTAATGATGTGTCGGGCAGGGGCTCATTCAATGAGCTGAAGAGCAGGGTGCGCACCGCTGGCAAGGATGCTCAGCTGCTGGAGGAACTGAATAAATGCCGCATTCGTGTGGTGCTGACGGCACATCCGACGCAGTTTTATCCGGGTCCTGTGCTGGCGATATTGACGGATCTGGAGAAGGCGATCCGGGATTCCAATCTGCCGCATATCGATCTGCTGCTACAACAACTTGGAAAGACGCCCTTTCTCAATAAAAAGAAACCGACTCCGCTGGATGAGGCGGTGAATCTGATCTGGTATCTGGAAAATGTGTTTTATACTGCCGTGTCGGGCCTCGTGGCGGAACTGCTGGATAAAACCGGGATAGATCCGATGAACTGGTCCAATCCTGAACTGATACGGATCGGGTTTTGGCCGGGGGGAGACAGGGACGGGAATCCATTCGTCACACCTGAAATCACACTGGATGTCTCGCGTAAACTCAGGGATGTGGCATTGAAATGCTACTACCGCGATATCCGCATCCTGCGACGCAGACTGACATTCAAAGGGGTGGATGAGCTGATGCTGCTGATAGAACAAAAAATATATAGTGGGGTCTACGGGGATCCTCAAATGGCCTATGTGTCGGCGGAAGATTTGCTGAATGATCTCTACAAAGCGAGAATGATTCTGGTGAATGATCACGATGGATTGTTCCTGGACCTGATGGACAGACTGGTGCTGAAAGTGAGAATTTTCGGATTTTTCATGGCGACGCTGGATATCAGACAGGAGAGCGGAAGGCACAGAAAAATCTGGACTGAAATTCTGAAGGCTGCTCATGAGGATGGCAAATCTGTGGCTCCTGAGGAATACAATGCCTGGTCTGAAGATGAGCAAATCAAATACCTGATGGCATTCAATGAGGATATTACTCAATATTGCCGCGATTCTGAGATGGTGCAGGAGCAATTTGAAATCATTCGTGGCATCAGACAAATCCAGATGCACAATGGTGAAGAGGGCTGTCACCGCTATATCATCAGCAATGCCGGTAAGGCGATAGAGGTCATCGAAGTGTATAAAATGCTGAAGGGATTTTTCCCGCAGGATAGTCCGCTGCCTATGGATATTGTGCCGCTGTTTGAGTCGATTTCTGATCTGCAGGAAGCACCCGCAGCTATGGCAAAATTGTATGAAATTCCGGAATACAGAGAGCATTTGACGCAAAGGGAAGGAAAGCAAACGATTATGCTGGGTTTCTCCGACGGAACTAAAGACGGGGGATATCTCAAGGCAAACTGGGGGATTTTTGTAGCTAAGGAGGCATTGACGAAAATTTCGAGGAAGTATGATGTGATGGTTGTTTTCTTCGACGGCAGGGGAGGCCCTCCGGCGAGAGGAGGAGGAAACACACACGACTACTACGCTGCTCAGGGAAATGAAATTGAATCTACTGAAATCCAACTGACAGTGCAGGGACAGACGATCAGTGCAAATTTTGGAAAGCCTGTGTCCTGCAAATACAATCTGGAGCAATTGCTGTCTGCGAGTCTTGAAAATAAATTGTTTGAATCCCGGCAGCGCAAGTGGTCAGATGAAGAGCGGGCGCTGATGGATGCATTGGCAGAGGAGAGTTATCAATCTTATCTGGCATTGAAATCTCACGATCAGTTTGTGGATTATCTGGCAATCGCTACTCCGCTTCAATGGTTTGGAGAGACGAATATCGGCTCACGACCTGTAAAAAGAAATGCTGGGGAAGCGCTTAGTTTCAAGGACCTTCGGGCGATTCCTTTTGTAGGTTCCTGGGCGCAGATGAAGCAAAATGTTCCTGGATATTATGGAGTGGGTGAAACTTTTGAAAAATGGAAAAAGGAAGGAAAACTGGAGGACGTGAAGCAACTGTACAAGGATTCTCTCTTCTTCAGAGCATTGTTGGGCAATAGTATGCAATCACTGGCCAAGTCATATTTTCCGGTGACGGCTTATCTGGGTAAGGATGAGACTTTTTCTGAATTCTGGCATATTCTGAAGGATGAATTTGAGCGATCTTGCAACATGATACTCGAAGTTGCCGGGCAAAAAATATTACTGGAAGACAATCCATTATCGCGGGAATCCATAAAACTGAGAGAGCGAATTGTTTTGCCGCTGATCACGATTCAGCAATATGCATTACAGCGGATCCGGAATGGAAACCTGAGTAATGAAAGAGCAGAAACGATGAAGAGATTGATAATGAGGTGTATGTTTGGGATAATAAATGCGGCGAGAAACGCGGCGTAAGTGCCCGCACGGAGGGAGAGATTATATTGTGAGATGGTGCGGCGGGCACTTACGATTTCAGATTTCAGCTGTCAGGTTTCAGATTTGGAACAGCCATTTGAACAGCCGGGTGTGAGTTGTGGGTGTGGGTGTGAACCCTATCCCTAAAATAGAGTGTGAGTGTGAGTGTGGGTGTGGGTGTGGGTGTGGGTGTGGTGTAAGAAAACAGCTTATTTGCACTAGATTTGCTCCCCTCACTTCAAAAGAGAGTAGTTGGGGGTGAGTTAAAGCCGCGGGAATTGGTGTGAGCCCCGTTTGAGTCGTAAAAGAATGTAAGAGCTGTGACCTGCCTGCCCGTCTTGAGCGCTAGCTGTCACCTGCAAAATTTATTTGTGGCGTAGCCGCAAATAAATTGCGCAGGCGTCACCTTTTTGCGGAGCAAAAAGACGTCACCTCTGCCAGGCGCAGCCGTGCAGAGGTGTCACCGGGACTACTCCTAAGCCGCTTGATAGTTGCAACCGTTACAGTTGATAACTGAAAAAATAGAGAAAAATGGGAGGAAGAAAACACAAAATACTACCCCGGATAGACCGGAATATTGCAAGAGCAAATACATTGCCTGGAAAAGCGTATAGCTCAGAATCATTGTTTGATCTGATGAAGGAAAGGGTTTTTGTTCCTTCCTGGCAATGGGTGGGAAATGAACAAGATTTGCCGGAAGGGACGGGAGTTTTTCCGGTGGAATTCATGCCGGAATTGCTGGATGAACCACTGATATTTTCCAAAGATAATAATGGGAAAACACATTTGTTGTCAAATGTCTGTACGCACAGGGGGAATATTCTGGCTAATGAGCCTATGCCTTGCAGAGAAATCAGGTGCAGTTATCACGGGCGTCGGTTTGAGTTGGATGGAACATTTAAGCATATGCCGCATACGAAGGGGATGGAAGATTTTCCATCAAAATGTGATCATCTTCCTTCAGTCAGTTTTGAGAACTGGCATGGATTATTGTTTGCTTCTTTAGAGCCCTCGGTGGACTTTAAGACATTTATTTCAGGGATGAATCCGTGGATTAAGTCATTTCCATTAGACAAAATGGAATACGATTCATCGCGGAGCAAGACATATTCGATCAATGCACATTGGGCATTGTATTGTGACAATTTTTTGGAGGGATTTCATATTCCGTTTGTTCATCCGGGCTTGACACAAGCGCTGGATGTGGCGCAGTATGAGACCCATCTGTTTGAGGGAGGAGTGTTGCAAACGGGAATTGCAAAACCTGGAGAAGTGGTATTTGAATTACCGGAAAGTTCGCCGGATTTTGGTAAACAGGTGGCGGCTTATTACTTTTGGCTTTTTCCGAATATCATGTTCAATTTTTATCCATGGGGATTATCGATGAATGTGGTGTATCCGCAGGCAGTCAATAAAACAAAAGTAGATTTTCACACTTATGTTTGGGATGCTTCTCTGGTGAATCAGGGTGCGGGAGCTGATCTTCATCAAACAGAAATGGAAGATGAGGCGGTGGTGGAAAGTGTGGAAAGAGGGATTCGTTCGAGATTGTATCAGTGTGGGAGATTTTCACCGGCGATGGAACAGGGCGTCCATCATTTTCACAGAATGTTGACTAAATGTGTAAATGCGACGTGAGTGCGGCTGGTTCTTCAATAACTTGTTTGGTCACCATTTTTGCTACTTTCTTTGAAAAATGTAACAAATACGATTAATTCGGGCTATGTTATGATTAATAAACCGAAAATAAAAAAAATAGATTTTGACTTTAAACAGAAATTTATTGGAATTGGCTATTTCTAATTCGCCTCAAGCCGGCTGGGCTCTTACTTTTTTCTGCAGTCAAAAAAGTAAGCAAAAAGTCCGCCCACTGTGTAGCCTAAGCCTAAAAATGCGTTTTCGTTTCGCTAAGCCCGCTAAACTCGCCATGGCATTTGCTGTTCCTGTTTTTGCCTTACAGGTAATCTCTGCATCTGTTTGGTCGTACCGAATGCTCACACAGTACCGGTCTTGGCCGCTTCACTCAAAACCATTTTTTACGGCTTATTCTACAAGGTGGGAGCCTATTCCTACAAAACAGAATTCGAAACAATTTACCTTGGATTTTCATCCAGGGCTAATCGTTGGGTAAACCCCACTTCAAGGGTTTTTGTAATCATTTGAAAAAGGGGTTTAGTTTTATTGGACTCAAGTTAAATCAAGTACATAAATGGAAATTAAATCAATAGGAATAGTAGGAGCAGGGGCCATGGGCGCTGGAATTGCGCAGGTTTTTCTGGTTTCGGGATATGAAGTTTTGTTGCTGGATCAAAATGAATCGGCACTGACCAACGCGCAGGAAAGCATCCGATCCGGACTGAATAAACTGGCTGAAAAAGGCAAAATGAGTGCTCAGGAGACGGAGGCCGCATTTGGGAAATTGTACCTGATCAGTAAAACTGCCAATTTTGAAAATTGTGATCTGATTATAGAAGCGATCGTGGAAGATCTGGGTGTCAAAAAAGCATTGTTTAAAGACCTGGAGGGCATTGTTTCAGATGAATGCATTCTGGCATCGAATACTTCTTCTTTGCCGATTACATCTATTGCTGCAGCTTTGCAAAAACCGGAGCGGATGATTGGAATTCACTTTTTCAATCCGGCATTTTTGATGTCATTGGTAGAGGTGATTCCGGCATTGCAAACCCGGGAAGGACTTGGAGATGAGATTGCTGATTTTCTGAGAAAATGCGATAAATTTCCTGTTGTGGTCAAGGACACACCGGGCTTTATTGTGAATCGGATTGCACGACCATTTTATGGCGAAGCGGTTAGGATATATGAGGAGGGAATTGCAGATCCGGCCACCATTGACTGGGCAATGACCACACTCGGAGGTTTTAAAATGGGGCCTTTTGCCCTCATGGATTTTATCGGACATGATGTTAATTTTGCAGTGAGCAACTCAGTTTTCAAAGCATTCTTCTATGATGCGCGCTACAAACCTTCCCTCACGCAACAAAGAATGGTAGAAGCGGGATATCTTGGAAAAAAATCGGGAAAGGGATTTTATGATTACAGCCCGGATGCAGTCAAACCGGCTCCATTTGAAGATGCGAATCTGGGCAAATTAGTCGTTGAGCGTATTGTCATCATGCTCATCAATGAAGCTGCGGATGCGATGTATCTGCGGATTGCGAGCAGAGACGATATTGATACCGCAATGACGAAAGGGGTCAATTATCCAAAGGGATTATTGCAATGGGCGGATGAAATAGGCATTGATACCTGTGTCAGAAAGCTGGATCAGTTGTACAATGTGTATCATGAGGAGCGGTATCGATGTTCCATTTTGCTGAGGATGATGGCGGCGAAACAGCAAGCTTTTTATTGAAGGTAGAATTTAGAAGGCAGAATTTAGAAAGGGAACAGCCGGAGGGGAAGCTGCGAGCTGCAAGCCTCAAGCTGCAAGGGAACAGCCGGTGTGAGTTTTGAGTTTTGGGTGCGAACCCTATCCCGGCCTTTCCCTTTTGAAGCTAGCGTTTATACACATCTTCACTCCTTTGTCAATCTATATGTGAAGAAAGCTGTTTGAAAACTCTGTAGTCCTCTAAAAAAAGTAATTGGTCCGGGTGGCCTTTGACTT
>JALHRR010000042.1 GCA_022841345.1 Saprospiraceae bacterium | reverse complement strand
TTCCCTAATTTGTCGACCCCTCACTTTAGGGACCCAATGCAATTAATCCCTCTTTCCCTAATTCGTCGACCCCTCACTTTAGGGATCAATGCAATTAATCCCTCTTCCACTAAATCATGCAGCCCCTCATCTCAGGAATCAATGCAATTAATCCCCGCAGGAATTTCCGCCTGAGATTGATGTAAAGCCTGGTAATGGCCTGATCGGTGAAACCTGACTTTTTTTGATTATTCCTTATTATTAATTACTTTTAGTTAATTCTAAAGATTTTTCTTTCTTCCACCAAACGAAGCTCCCAACTTTTCCGTCTTCCCCTCAAATCTATAAAAGCTATGAAAAAGATACTTCTATTCAGCATTTTTGCCAGTTTATTCCTAAGCTCCTGTATCAAGGACAAATGCGATGAGACCAGAACATTGTATGAATACACTCCCATCTATGTCAAAAAAGATGAGTTCAGAAATGTTCCTGTGCAAAACGCCTCAACCAGGACCTTACAGCAACCCGGCAAAATTTACTTCTACAACAATTTCATTTTTATTAATGAATTGAGAAAAGGAATTCATGTCATAGACAATTCAAATCCAAGACAGCCGAATCCTGTTACGTTTATCGAGATTCCGGGCAATGTCGATATGGCGATCAGCAATGGTGTTCTATATGCAGATTCCTACACTGATTTATTAAGTATCAATGTTACGAATCCACAGCAAATACAAGTCATCCAACGTCAGAATGATGTATTTCCTCTTTTGGGCGAAGACACTAATGGTGTTCTGGCATTTTATGAGAGGTCGAATAATGTAATGCAAATTGACTGCTCTGATCCGGAGTTTGGAAATACCTTCATTAATAGACGGGATGTATTATGGTCAACAGCTGAATTTGACAGCGCTGCCGGTGGAAACTATTCAGGTTCAGGACCTGCTGGAATAGGTGGATCTATGGCCAGATTTACTATTGCAAAAGGACATCTTTATTGTATTGATCAGATGACGCTGAATACATTTGCCATGCAATCAAATGGTTCCTTGGGAAATCCAGTTTCTACTCAGGTAGGCTGGGGGATTGAAACCATTTTCCCATACAAGGATAATTTGTTTGTAGGCGCCAGTAATGGTATGCATATTCTGGATATCAGCTCACCTTCGAATCCGGTGTACCGTACCGCATTCCAGCACGCTAATGCATGCGACCCGGTGGTGGTCCATAATGATGTTGCCTATGTAACATTAAGAGATGGTACAGAATGCAACGGATTTACCAATCAGCTGGATGTAGTGGATGTGAAAAATTTAAATGCCCCTTCCCTTATTAAATCTTATAAAATGGATCATCCTCATGGATTAAGCATTTTTGATGACAAGCTTTATCTGTGTGAAGGAACTCATGGTTTAAAGATTTTTGATATCAAAGACAATACTAAAATAGATCGCAATCTGATTTCCCGCGAAAGAGGTTTTGACGCTTTTGATGCTGTTTTGATACCAGGTGTATCTCTTTTAGTAATTGGAAAGGATGGATTCAGACAATATGATTACAGCAATTCTCAGAACTTGAGATTATTAAGTCACATTGCTGTTCAAAAATAATTAAAATGCGATCATTATTATTCTGTGCAATATTTGTGTTTATTCAGACCCTGGCCCCTGTGGCCGGGGTTTGTCAAATTTCTGAAAGTCAGTACCATTACAGGGACAAGGTTGTTCTCAAAAATAATCATTTGCTGGTAGGTCAAATTATAGAATACGCTCAGGATTCACTTGTTTTTGAACTAAGTTCCGGTAACAGGGTCACTTTTCTTACCGCTCAGGTCAAAAAGGTTATTCAATTTGTTCCGGATGACGTTTCTCCGGAAATGAAGAGTCCAAAGCTTTCTGTGATGAAAAATCCGGCTAAAAAGCACTCTGTCGCTGTAAGTCACGGTTGGATGCCCGGCGCAATTGGACAAAATTCGGATTTGATATTAGGTCAGGAAATTTCATTATCATACAAGTACAACACTCATAAAGGTCATGTGCTGATGCTGGGAACCGGATTAGAGACTTATGATGTGTACAGTCCTATTAATTATGTACCCGTGGTGCTGGGATATGAATATCATATTCCGGTAAAAATGAAAAGTAGTCTATATCTGAGTCTCCGGTCCGGCTATGCATTTTCATTTACAGGTGAGGATGATGATTTTTCAGAAAATAAGGGCGGATATATGCTGAATCCCAATATTGGGATATTATTTGCTACAAATGGCAAAGTTGGGTTTTTTATGGAGACTGGCCTTAAATTTCAGGAAGCCAGTTACACTTTTGGCAATAACTGGTGGGGATTTAGTGAAGTCGATATTATCTACAGGCGTTTCTTATTTCGTTTTGGTATAATATTCTGATATTTTCAATAGTATTTGAATTGTTATAGTTTATTCACCTAAAATATACTATATTCAATTAAAATTTCCCGCAATGAGAACTTTTATACTATCGGTTGTCATTGTCCTTATCCAATTATTCTCCGCACTTGAGTGCAGCAGCCAAACGCAAAATAGTCCATATCAATACAGGGATAAAATAGTCTTACATACAAATCAGGTATTGTTTGGACAAGTCATTCATTATGATCAGGATACTTTAATTTTGGAGATACCATCAGGTTCAAATGTAAAACTTCTCACCTCGCAGATAGAAAAGGTTGTTCAATATATGCCCAAGCCTGAAAAACCCGCAAAACTATCAGTAATGAAAAATCCTGATAAAAAGCACAGTTTTGCATTTAGCCATGCAATCGGTCTAAGTGATCTGAAATCAGATAATGGCTTTGGACAGGAAGTTGGGTTTTTGTATAAATACAATACACATAAATCACTTGTATTCATGGGAGGCGCCGGTTGGGACAATTATCTGCTGGATGAATCACTGAATTATATCCCTTTACTGCTTGGGTTAGAAATCCATTTTCCGGTTAAAATGAAAAGTAGTTTGTATTTAAGTGTTTTGTCAGGTTATTCTTTACCTGTGACTATGAGTTATAACCAATTGCACCAACATGAAGGCGGACTTTTAGTGAATCCTGCTATTGGGATTTTATTCCCAAGCGGTGGAGAGATGGGCTTTTTTATGGAAATTGGAGCTAAGCTACAGAAGGCCAGCTATGTCACATGGATTCGGGATAGTGGATTAAATGCGCTGCATAAGAGATATTTAATCTGTTTTGGTATGGTTTTCTAATTCTTTTGTGCAATTTTGTAGCACATGTTTTTCAAAAAGACATATACAGAAGAAGACCTTGTAAAAGGATGCATCAGAAATGAGCGCAAGCATCAGGAATTGTTGTATAAACGGTTCTTCGACGCTATGTTTGCCATGGTCAATAAACATTGCCATGACAAAGAAGAAGCTATGGAGGTCTTGAACACCGGTTTTCTGCGAGTCTTTAAAAAACTGTACACATTTGAATTCAAAGGAAGTCTGGAAGGCTGGGTTCGCAGAATAGTATATCATGCTATGACAGAGCATTTCTCGGAACAAAATAAGTATCACAAATTTATTTCTCTGGAAGAACCATCGGCTACAATTTCTTCAGATCAAAACGTATTGAGCGATCTCTATCAGCGGGATATCATAAGTATAATGTCTGAATTGCCCGCTCAATCAAAAAAGGTCTTCGAATTATATGCGATTGAGGGCTATACACATAAGGAAATAGGCGAAATTCTGGGAATAAGTGATAATACAAGTAAATGGCATTTAGCGCATGCCAGAAATATATTGAAGGAAGCATTAAAACTTCAAACCGAAGAATTGATAAAAATTGGAAAGAGGTAGATTGATATTTTTATGAGAACAAACTGGCAGAATAAAGGCTGGAAAAACATGGAGTCTATTTTGGACGAGGCTATGCCTGTCCGGAGAAGACCTCTGCTTCCTCCTTTCCCGGTTCAACTCAAAGTAGGAGCATTAGCTTTATTGATCATAGGATCTGCCTATTTTGGTTTTAATCTCATGAAATCGGATAAAACTTTGATAGCTTTAGACTCATTCGATTTTCAAAAGCAAAAAGATGGGAGTCTTGTTATACCTGAGAATCAGCAGTTGACAGCCCAAACACAATCTGCAGGAGGATCTGAAGTTGTAGCTGTGACATTATTACAGCCTAAAAAAGATTTGTCCAAATCACAAAATGCTACAACATCCAGCAACTCGCAAAGAAATATTGCGCAGCCCTTATTCCCAATTGTAGCATTCGCGTCTACTTCACCTGACATTGCGCAGACTTCAAATGAATCTGTAAATTCTCCGGCTCAAACAATTACTATTGAAATCCCGGAATCCAATATTCCTGAATCTGATATAATCTTTGTAGCTGATCAAATTATTGCATCCAATGAGATTCACCCATCTGATATAAACTCCAATTCACAAGAAATCGCATCCGTTCAGGATCAGCTTGAAAATTCAGAATCTTTACCAATAGTAAATCCAGGGCTGAAAAGCTTTTTCTCTCTTGGAGCTTCGGCTGGGAATTATACTTTTTCCGGGGCTACGCTGTATGGGCAACTACAATTTAATTGGCATATTCCGATTTCCAATTCTTTCAATTTGACCATTCTAACTGCTGCTGGTAAAGGATTGTTGTACCAAAATACGGAAGTGCTGCTTTCAGAATATAGCAACAATGATACTGATGGAACTATTTTAGGATCAGAAGCACCTTCAGATGATTTGTCAGCATTTGTAGATGTAAAGAGTGTATCCAATGTTTTGATGGGAACTCAAATGCAATGGAACATTTCAAACAAATGGACTTTAGGTATAGGTATGAATGCGGCATATTTATTTAATATTCAGCATCAGGCCATACAATCAACCAGTTTACTTCCGGAGGGTCAGGAACCTCAGCAGATTTTTACTCCATCTGAAATTAGTGAAAAGTTTGCTCATTGGAATAATTGGGACTTCAGACTGAGCGCTTCAATTCAATATCATATGACTGGTAAATGGTCTATGGCAATGGCTTACAATCGCGGATTTACAAATTTATTGAAGCATCCGTTCTCTGCTGAACATAACATTCAGATGAATTCTCTTTCCCTGGGCTTGAATTACAGATTCTAAGAAATCTTTCCACTGAATAACTTCCTGCAAATGTTTTATAACTGCTGTCGCTGAACAGCCAGTACGTCATGTAAATTCTATAAATGAAGTTTCTCCTTTCTCGCTAGTAGTGTTTCTTCTGATTCCACATGATCAGGATCAGGGACACAGCAATCTACAGGACAAACAGCAGCGCATTGAGGTTCTTCATGGAATCCCACGCATTCAGTACACTTATCAGGAACAATATAATAATAATCATCAGAAACCGGATGCTGACGAACTTCAGCATCGACCGCTGTGCCATCATCCAGTGTATAAATCCCTTTAATGCTGGTTCCATCGTGGATCGCCCACTCAATTCCACCTTCATAAATGGCATTATTGGGGCATTCAGGCTCACAAGCGCCACAATTAATACATTCGTCTGTTATGATAATCGCCATTTATCTTAAATTTTACCCGCTTAACAAATTTGAATGAAAATAGTTATTTATGCTTCCCTCACCCAGATGGATGCCAAACGCACAATAACCTCCGTGGATTTTTGCATATCCTGAACCGATACCCATTCTTGTTTGGAGTGAAAAGCATGTTCTCCTGCAAAAATATTGGGGCAGGGTAATCCCATGAATGATAGTCTCGATCCATCAGTTCCTCCACGGATACTTTGAAGTTTGGGCTTGATTCCGGATTCTTCAATAGCCTTCACGGCAAACTCAGTGACAGAAGGATGATGCTGCAGCACCTCTGCCATATTTCTGTATTGTTCAATGATCTGCAGGGAATAACTACTTGCCGGATAATGTGCGGATACAGCACTAGCAGTATCTTCAATTAACTGTGCATAATCTTTTAATACCTCTGTCTCAAAATCTCTCAATATAAACTGAGCCTCTGCTTGTTCTATCGTGCCCTTGATACTGACCGGATGAATAAATCCCTGCATACCTTCAGTTGTTTCAGGTGACAGGGAATCTTTAGGTAGTGCACTGATAATGTCCGAAAGCATCTTAATCGCTGAAACTAATTTTCCTTTGCCAAATCCCGGATGTGCACTCACACCCTCTACCGTCAGAATAGCTGCATCCGCTGAAAAAGTCTCATTTTCGATCGATCCTAATGATTCTCCATCAATAGTATAGCCATATTTGGCCCCCAGCTTAGTCAAATCAACTTTCTCCACACCTCTTCCAATTTCTTCATCGGGTGTGAATAGAATTTTAATTATTCCATGTTCTGCTTCAGGATGTGATGTCCAGTATTTCACAGCATCCATGATTGCTGCTACACCTGCCTTGTTATCCGCTCCCAAAAGTGTAGTTCCGGAAGCCGTGATGATATCATTTCCAATTTGATCTTTTAAATCAGGATGTTCTGCCATTTTAATAATGATTGTCGGATCATCGGGCAATATGATATCATCGCCCTGATAATTGGTGTGCACAATAGGCTTCACATTCGTGCCGCTGGAATCCGGTGAAGTGTCCATATGAGCACAAAAACAAATGACAGGGACATTTTCACGTTCGATGCTGGCAGGAACAGTAGCATAAACATAACCATGCTGATCGAGATGAGCATCTGAAATCCCCAAATCAAGTAACTCCTGAACCAATATTTTGGCAAGATCTTTTTGCCTTACTGTAGATGGTTGTGTTTTGGAAGCAGGATCAGATTGAGTATCAATCTTCACATATTCAAGAAAGCGGGCTTTAGAGCTAAACTTATATTTTACATCAAAATCCATGATATTCTATTTTAAGGGCGCAAAGGTACGATTATTGCGGCACAATAGAATATTTGAGATCGTATGAATTTTAAAAACCGGAACAAATAGTCCTGGGTCAAATTATTACTTAAGGCTGGTTATCATGATTTTGTAATCTGATGATAACTAGTTTTGAAACCGGCGTATTACTCTTTTCAGCAACGCTGTCAATGGGTACCAATACATTCGTTTCCGGGAAATAAGTAGCAGCACAGCTGACTGGGATAGGGTAGTCTATAATAATAAATTTTCTGGCAATTCTCATTTTACCTCCTGTTTCATTAATCAGATCTACCAGCTGACCATCCTGAAAACCAAGATTTGAAATATCAGTTTTATTCATCAAGATCACTCTGCGTTCATTATGTATTCCCCTGTATCGGTCATTCAATCCATAAATGGTCGTATTAAACTGATCATGGCTTCTGATGGTCATCATCATCAACTCTCCCGGGTTCAATTCAGTTTTGATAGGTTTTGAAATCTGAAAATGAGCTTTCTCTGTCAGTGTATTGAATTTTCCCTCCCGATTGCAATTGGGAAGATAAAATCCTCCCGGAATCTTCAATCGCTCATTATAATTTTCGAATCCGGGAATAACCTGCTCGATTTCATGCCTAATATGATCATAATGTTCCAGGTATTTATCCCATCTGATTCCATATTTATTGCCAATCGTAGCCTTTGCCAGTCTGCATACAATGGCAGGCTCACTCAACATATCATTAGAAATTGGTTCCAAACTTCCTTTGGATGATTGTATTATTCCCATTGAATTTTCGCAGGATACATGTTGCACCTGTCCTCCTGTTTTATCTGTATCAGTTCTGCCGAGACAAGGCAGGATTAAGGCTTCTTTCCCTGTGACCAGATGACTTCTGTTGAGTTTGGTTGCAATATGTGCCGTGAGTGAACAATTGCTCAATGCTTGAGCGGTGAATTGAGTGTCCGGTGTAGCCGAAAGAAAATTACCGCCCAATGCTATGAACACATCCACTTGTCCTTCATGCATCGCTTTAATTGCCTCAACAACATCTAATCCGTGGTGCTGTGGGGGAGTGAATTTGTAGAAATTCTCAAGATTATTTAAAAATGCCTGTGGGGGTTTTTCATTGATACCCATTGTGCGGTCACCCTGCACATTGGAGTGGCCGCGGACAGGGCAAGTGCCGGCTCCCGGCTTACCGATACTTCCTTTCAGAAGAAGTAAATTGACTATTTCCTTTATTGTATCTACCGCATTTTTATGCTGAGTAAGTCCCATTGCCCAGCATACGATTATTTTCCTTTTATCTTTTAGAATTGCTGAAGCCTGATTAATAAGCTCCACGCTTACACCGCTTAATTCTATAAGTTCTTCATAATTTAAGTGTGATAAATGCTCTTTAAATGCTGCAAAATCAACAGTTTTTTCCTGAATAAATGAGTGATCAAAAACATTTCCGGACGATGCGTCCATTTCCATTAAATCTTTTTCAATAGCCTGAATCAATGCCATGTCCCCATTGATTTTGACCGGTATGAAAAGGTCCGTCAACTCTACGCCCAAACCTAGCATGCCCATCATTTGCTGGGGATTATTAAATCCGACCAGACCAGTCTCAGGCAAAGGATTAATAGAAATTATTTTGGCTCCCCTGGATTTCGCTTTTTGAAGTGCTGTTAACATCCTTGGGTGATTAGTTCCGGGATTTTGTCCCAATATCATTATCACTTCCGCCTCGTAGAAATCCTCCAGCGTTACAGATCCTTTCCCAATCCCCAGACTTTCATTCAGTGCAACACCACTGCTCTCATGACACATATTGCTGCAATCAGGCAGATTGTTGGTTCCGTATGCCCTCACAAATAATTGATACAGAAAAGCAGCTTCATTACTGGTTCTGCCTGAAGTATAAAATGCAGCACGATCAGGATTTTCCAAACGATTCAGATGGCCGGCAATTAATTGAAACGCATCATCCCAGGAAATGGGAGAGTAGTGAGTAGCACCTTTAGCCCGGTAAACGGGTTCAGCAATTCTCCCTTTTTTACCCATTTCAAAGTCTGACCAGGAAGCCATTTCAGAGATGCTATGCTTTATGAAAAACGCAGCATCCAATTTCTTAAGTGTAATTTCTTCTGCAACAGCTCTGGCACCATTTTCACAGTACTCTGCGTATCCTGCCCTTTCGTCATCAGGATCGGGCCAGGCACAGCTGGGGCAATCAAATCCTCCCTTTTGGTTTAAATCCTTCAGAGCCTTGACTCCTCTGGTCAATCCGGCCTCCTGATAAACACTTTTCAAACTGGAAACAACTGCTGTTAACCCGGCAGCTTTTTTCTGGACTTTACTTCTTTTTAGTCCTGTCAGAGTTTCGGGGTTTTCTGCTTCTGGATGTTCTGCTTTATTTTTTTTCATGTTTAGCAGACTTGATTCGGATTTTCATAATTGTCTGATTGATCTTCCACAGTCTCATCCAGGCAAACAAAATCTTTTTCTACCAGTATGTATAAGAAATTTCCATCAGATAGGGGTACCTGGTTATCTATTCCAACGACATCATTTTCATGCCAGTTTACAGCGAATGATTTTGGTATGTACACAGTTATTATATCATCATGTAACAATGCTTGCAGACTATCCTGATTGCTCGTCTGTAGCTCATATTTAAATTTCCCTTTGCCAATTTGAGTGGTTTCAATGACATTTCCGGTTTGTGCCAATTTTTGAACATCTGACTTTGTCAATCGTAATCTGATACTATTTCCTTTGATCCTTAACTTCATATAAATAAGATGTTCTGCTGATATTACAGCTTATTATTCAATTTTGTAAAATTACATAATTTGTATCATTCTAACTTGTGGCTCTCTATTTGTTCACGAAATCTTATGAAACAATTCTTTGTTTTCCTGAATATACGTTCATTTTGTCCGCCTTTAAGAACCCAATCAAAGTCATTTCTGCTTCCATTGCCATCTCTACCGCCAGGCTGGAGGGCGCGCCTATAGAAACTACGATCTTTATTCCTGCCATATATGCTTTCTGAATTAATTCGAATCCACCTCTTCCGCTGAGCAGTAAAATATAATTATCCAAAGGTAAAAGGCCCTGCAACCAGCAATGCCCTGTTAATTTGTCTACTGCATTGTGTCTTCCAATGTCTTCCGTCAGATATACCAATTCTCCCCGGAACGTAAAAAGTGCTGCAGCATGCAATCCTCCGGTTCTTTCAAAAGTCTTTTGATACTCCTGAATAGCTTCCGGAAATTGCATGATTATTTTGGATGAAATTAGAATATTATCAGCAGTAAAAGGGTAGGAGCTTTGTGTTCGGACTGATTCGATACTGCCTTTCCCGCAAATTCCACAACTGGAACTCATAAAAAATTGCCTTTCAGATTGAATCCCTTCATTTAGCGCATTTTCATCAAGATGTACTAAAACTGTTTGTGAATCAAACGTAACTTTTTCAACCTTTTTTACAGCCTTAAAATCCTTTACCAGTCCTTCTGTAAAAAGGAATCCTGCGGCAAGTGCTTCATCCATTCCCGGAGTACGCATAGTTACAGCAATACTTTTTTCTACAATACTTCCATTTTTTGGGTAAGTCACCCGGATTTCCAGAGGTTCCTCTACAACAAGAAAATCATCCATTCTCAGATTTCCATTCTTGCTAATTCTGTCAATCTTTACAGTTTTGTTCATTTCTGTGGAACCTGAACGCTTGATGTCTAATTGGATTTGCAACATTTCATTGATGGTATTCGAGTTGAGTATGCTGTTTTTATTTTCCGGATTGAATGACCTGGTATTCATTTTCTGCAAAAAGTGCTGCAACGAATCATCGCCTGAATGAATATGTTCCAATAGCAATTGATAAGACACTGCCGGGTAATAGGCTAATAAAGGTTCAAAGAAACCCTCATCTGAAGCCCTGAATGCAGCGACGGAGTCAGGCTCTTTATGGGTGAAAACCAGAAAATCATATAAAGTCTGTTCATCCAATAAAGGGTAATCGCACGCAATTACCATCCAATCTGAATCGGGGAATGCTTCAAAAGCTCCCAGTAGACCACTGATAGGGCCATGACCTTTCCATTTTGGGGAATCGACAATAATGCTTTGTCTTTCAAGTCCTTGATTTTCCGAATCTTCTTGGAATGAAAAATGAACTTCCTGATCCAATTTTCTTAAAATCTCTGCAAGATGGAGCACCTGGGGTTTATCATGATACCGGATGAAAGCTTTATTGTGTCCCATCCTCTTGCTTTCCCCGCCTGCCAGAATCAATACCTTCGTCTTATTTTCCATGTTCCAAATATACCTGGCAGGATTTTACCCACAATAGATTTAATCAAAAAGATCAAAGATTATTTACTATTGTTGAGTACATTTGCGGCTTGATATGGGTTCTTGAGAGTGCATTTCACTATAATCAGCTCAGAAGTTAAGCTGTTATGAACAAAGAAAAATATGGCCCCGTAGCTCAATTGGATAGAGTATCAGATTCCGGTTCTGAAGGTTACAGGTTCGAACCCTGTCGGGGTCACAAAAAGACGCTGGAAATGGCGTCTTTTTTGTATGCTTATTTTAATTCTCTTTATTCCTCATGTAAATCCCGGATTTCTCCCTTGCCTTCATGAAATTGTTCAATGGCTTTAAGCAATCTTGTTGCATTCTTAGGTGATTTTAATAAGTACAATGTTTCCATTATGCTTGTATATTCTGATTCCGCAAGAACTACAATATTTGCCCCATTAGCTCTCTTAACATAAAGTGGACTCTTGAGGGCAGCGGCCTCATCGAGATAGGTTTTCAGTTTTTGTTTAAATCTGGTATAGGTTGTAATCATAGCTTAAAGTTAAATGGAATTAATAGTACATGCAAAAAATCTTATATTCGACTTTTTAAAATATGGATTTTACATTGCATTATAAAACATTCAATTCCATCTTTTCTATTTGAATTTTTTAATAAAAATGGTTGCTATTTGGCTGTTTTAAATCTCAAATCTGAAACCACTGATCCCCAATGCTTTGGGGAGAAAGCTGAAATCTTTCGGCTTTTCATGTCGTTTTGTCATACCACCCCAATTCTACCTGTCAGCTTTTCCTACTCAAACTACATTTTGTCAGTCATATTCTGCGTTCAGGCCGGTGGCACGCGAATTGAACTGTGAGGGATATCAGATTAAATACATATTAAAACGAATAACAATGAGTAAAATAATAGGAATAGATTTGGGTACGACCAACTCCTGCGTTGCCGTGATGGAAGGTAATGAGCCGGTAGTAATACCTAATGATGAAGGAAGAAGAACCACTCCTTCAGTCGTTGCCTTTATGGACAATGGCGAAAGAAAAATCGGTGATCCGGCGAAACGTCAGGCTATTACCAATCCCACCCGTACGGTGGCTTCCATCAAAAGATTTATGGGTCAGCGCTTCTCTGAAGTAGGTGGAGAAATCTCCCATGCTGCATACAAAGTAGCAAAAGGCGACAACGATACTGTGAAAGTAGAAATCGATGGAAGATTTTACTCAGCTCAGGAGATCTCCGCTATGATCCTTCAGAAAATGAAAAAAGTAGCTGAAGATTATCTTGGGACTACAGTAACAGAAGCTGTTGTAACTGTTCCTGCTTACTTCAATGACTCTCAAAGACAAGCAACCAAAGAAGCGGGTGAAATCGCAGGCTTGAAAATCAGCCGTATCATCAATGAGCCGACTGCTGCTGCACTTGCTTACGGTTTGGACAAGAAAGGACAGGATTCCACTATTGCTGTTTATGACCTTGGTGGAGGTACTTTTGATATCTCCATCCTTGAATTGGGAGATGGTGTTTTTGAAGTAAAATCCACCAATGGTGATACTCACCTGGGAGGAGATGACTTTGACCGTGTAATCATCAACTGGATGGCGGATGAGTTTAAAACTCAGGAAAATATTGATCTGCGCAAAGACCCTATGGCACTTCAGCGTTTGAAAGATGCTGCGGAAAAGGCTAAGATTGAGCTTTCTTCTTCTACAGAGACCGAAGTAAATCTTCCATATATCACAGCTGTGGATGGAGTGCCTAAGCACTTAGTCATGAAACTGAGCCGCTCTAAGTTTGAGCAAATGGCTGATGATTTGGTACAGCGTACTCTGGAGCCTTGCAGAAAAGCATTGAAGGATGCTGGTCTTGGTACCTCAGAAATAAATGAAGTAATCCTGGTAGGTGGATCTACCCGTATTCCAAGAATTCAACAAGCAGTTGAGGAATTCTTCGGTAAGAAACCAAACAGAAGTGTGAATCCGGATGAGGTAGTTGCTATTGGCGCATCCATTCAGGGTGGAGTTTTAAGCGGAGACGTGAAAGACGTACTTTTGCTGGATGTAACGCCGCTTTCACTGGGTATCGAAACTATGGGTGGAGTGTATGATGTGGTGATCGAATCCAACTCAACCATTCCAACTAAAAAATCTAAAGTGTATTCTACAGCTGCTGATAATCAGCCTTCTGTAGAAATTCATATCCTTCAGGGAGAAAGACCGATGGCGAGGGATAATCGTTCAGTAGGACGTTTTATCCTGGATGGATTACCACCTGCTCAAAGGGGAATACCTCAGATTGAAGTTTCTTTTGACCTGGATGCAAATGGTATTTTGAATGTAACAGCTATGGACAAAGGAACAGGCAAGAAACAAAATATCCGTATCGAAGCTTCCACAGGACTTTCAAAAGAGGAGATCGAAAGAATGAAAGCAGAAGCTGCTGCCAATGCTGAGACTGATAAAGCTACAAAAGAAAGAGTTGAAAAACTGAATGCTGCTGATGCACTTGTATTCCAAACTGAAAAGCAGTTGAAGGAATTCGGCGAAAAAATTCCGGCAGGAGAGCGTTCAACTATTGAAAATGCTGTAAAGGATCTCAAAGAGGCACATGCTGCACAGGATATAGATAAGGTAGATAAAGCTACTGAAGCATTGAACACTGCTTGGCAGGCTGCATCTCAGCATATCTATCAGGCACAGCAAGATGCTGGCGCAGGTGCGGGAGCAAATGCAGGAGCACAAGATTCATCAAACGGATCCAACGCTGCTGAAGAAGTTACTGATGTAGAATTTGAAGAAGTCGACGACAAGAAGTAATTTGTCACTTGATATAATAAAGCCGGGGGTTCTCAGAATCTCCGGCTTTTTTCATTTTACACAGAACCATGCAAATACTTTACATGTTTAAGCTGCCATTTGATGCTTAAAACCATAAATTTTGCATGAATAAAGTTTGCTTTTTCTGGTTTCGTCGTGATCTCCGGCTGGAGGACAATGCGGGCTTATTTCATGTATTAAAAGGTCAGCATCCGGTACTGCCGGTATTCATTCTTGATAAAAATATACTGGATAATTTACCGAAGGATGATGCCAGAGTGACTTTTATTTATGATCAATTACAATTCTTAAAAAAGCAGCTGCAAAGTTTGGGTTCAGATCTGACTGTAGAATATGGATACCCGGTAGAAATCTGGAAAAAATGGACAGAGGAGTTCGAGATCGGGACAGTCTATACAAACAGAGATTACGAACCGTATGCCATCAAAAGGGATAACGATATTAAAATTTTACTCGAATCAAAAGGGATAGATTTCAGAACTTTCAAAGACCATGTCATTTTCGAATGGAATGAAGTCATCAAGGATGATGGCTTGCCTTATACTGTTTTTACTCCTTATAGCAAAAAGTGGATGGCTAAGTTGCAGGAGGAAAAAACAAACGTGCAGGATTCCTTTTATCTGAGCTCTTATCCAACTGAGCAGCATTTCTCAAATTTTTATTCATATAGTGGGTCTGAAGTTCCGACCCTTGAG
Source organism: Saprospiraceae bacterium (assembly GCA_022841345.1). Lineage (GTDB taxonomy): Bacteria > Bacteroidota > Bacteroidia > Chitinophagales > Saprospiraceae > SLDF01. Next base: position 26,900 of record JALHRR010000042.1, on the reverse strand, counting down.
TCTATGGGTTTTGAAAGGTCAGGCATAGACATTCCTTCCAAAGAAGTTCCAAGATCCCTCGTAAAAGAATATCATGAGAAGAGAAATTTTCCGGGTATTCGGGGCACATCCAGATTGGGAATTCATTTTCGTTTTGGTACTATTTCTATTCGGGAAAAGGCACGGAAAGCTGTCAGCTTAAGTCAGACTTTTTTGAATGAACTGATTTGGAGAGATTTTTACAGTCAGATACTTGCCCATTTTCCGAAGGTGGCTGGCAAAGCCTTCAAACCTGCCTATGACCGGATCGAATGGAGACAGGACGAGGCTGAGTTTAAAGTCTGGTGTGAAGGCAAAACAGGCTATCCAATTGTTGATGCAGGTATGCGGGAATTGAATGCTACAGGATTCATGCACAATAGGGTCAGGATGATTACTGCCAGTTTTCTAACCAAGCATTTATTGATAGACTGGCGAGGGGGAGAAGCATATTTTGCGGAGAAATTGCTGGACTTTGATTTGGCCAGTAACAATGGAGGCTGGCAATGGGCCGCCGGATGCGGCACAGATGCAGCGCCTTATTTTAGAATCTTCAGTCCTGATGCACAGACTCAAAAGTTTGATAAGGATTACAAATACATTTCAAAATGGGTCCCTGAATGGAATAGTCCTGCTTATGTGAAGCCCATTGTAGATCATAAATTCGCAAGAGAGCGATGCTTGGCTGTGTATAAGGCTGCGTTGGCAGGGGATTAGCGGAGTTGTTCGATTTTTTCTCTGAGCCATTTTATACTGGCTACGCCTTCACTTTTATTGATGTCTGCTTCTAATTTATTTAAGGAAGTTTCATCCCCTGCATTTATAGAAAGTAATCGGCGAGTGAATTTGATCAAGTTTTGATAATTGGTGATTGTACTACTTGGAATTTTTGACTTCTTCCTGTTTAAGAATACCTTAAAGCTATCCAAGAGTGAGTGTAAAGGTTCAAATTCATCCAACTCATAATAGGTTGCTAAGAGCATCGATTTGGCTCCTAGATTATATGTAAGATCTTCGTATTCAATTTGTTGAAGAAGTGTTAAAACATTGTTGAAATTCTTTCTATAAAAATGTAACATTGCTAAATTGTAACTACTAGTATTTTCTCTTTCCTCGTCGGCTATCATATTTTTGTATTCTTCAATAAAATATTCTACCCAATCGTATTCTGAAAGTCTTAACCCTGTCATTACAATTATTTTGAAATGGTATGATTCTATTTTATTATTTAGAAGAATCGTTCCTAATTTTAATGAGGACTTAAATAAATCAAATACTTCAGACAGGAAAGTCAGATCGCCTTTATTAACTTTGGCAATCCCATAACTTAAAGTTGCATCAAAGAGACTTTTTGATTCATATTCATCAAATTCTGCATAGTGTTTTAAAAGAAGCTTTTTTAAATTATAATAATGATTAATATCTTCAGGATCAGAATAAGTTAAATAGATATAATAGTAAACTTTTATAGACGGAACATTGAATTTATCATTATTCCCAACTTCATCAATTATTTGTTTAAAGAATGTAAATTCAGAAACATCCAGGTCCCAATTTCTGCTCAATAAGTCGCAGAGCAATTTTAACTTTTCTGTTATGTAAAACTTGTCTAATTCAAATATTATATCATCTATACCACTCTCTTGATATCTTACTTTATCTAAATCTTTTAATATGAAAAGATTTTTTAATATTTGGGTGTTGTAAATATTGACTGAATTTCTTCGACTGAAGAAAAGTGACTTATTTTGTTCATATCTATCAATGGCAATTTCTTGAAGTAGTTTATTTTCTCGAACTTTTGAATTCTCTAGTAATAAATGGGTTTTTAGATTTACATTTCCTTTCAATTGATCAACAATCATAAATTCTTCAATTGCTTTGATTGAATCCGAAGCGATTTTGCGTAAGTATGTGTAGTTATATTCTGTTTCTGGCGAGATTTTCATCCAGATCAATTTTCTTTCAAAAACTTGATCTTCATCTTTAAAGCCTTTGTCAATGTTTTCAATTAAATATTCGACAAGGTGACGAATCTTAATATTGTTAATTTGAAAAGAGGTTTGGACAAAAGCTGTAATGGATTTTCTCTCCGATTTTGTAAACTGTCTCAGTACTCTTAGTAATTTACTATTGTGCATATGAGATTAATTTGTTGAATAATGTGTTGGTAAAGATGAGAAATATTTCTAATTTTATGCCAGGTAGACAAGATCGACTAACTCAAGAACAATGAACAAAATTTTACCAATCATAACGTATTGGTTGCCTTGTATTTATGTATTGATGCTGTCATCATTCTCAGTACAGGGACAACAAATCACTCCTTTTAAGCAACAGGTTTTGCTGAAGGATTCTTCCAATACTTACAATGCCGGAAAGATATTTGCTATTACAATCAAAAAGAATACTCAGAACGGTACTACAACTTACAATATTCAACAAGACCAAAATTACTATTTCCACTACATTCCCGACCCTGGATTCGTTGGGACAGATACTTTGATTTTTGAATATTTAAAGACGAATTCACAGAATCAGATCATTTTGCAATTTGCTACTTTAGTATATCATGTCAAACCAATGTTATTGAGAGATGATTTTGTAAATCTATCCAGCAACGACTCTGATGTGAATGTGGATTATGCACAAAATGATATTTATCGAGCAGACCCACTTACTCTACAAATTTCATATGCTCACAATGTTGAGTATACTATTACAAACGACTTAGAATTAAATGTTACTCCCGGAAATGCCGGAAATGGATTTCTGAGATATGTCATTTGCGATGAGGATGGTTATTGCAATAATGCAACCATAACTTTTTCAATTTCAGGAGCTACATCCAATACAGTTGATACATTTTATAGATCGACTTTAAAGGCTACAGATTTAGAACTTCATTTGGGTTCATTTGAATCTGCGGAGATTACCGGCCTTCCTACTGATGGTGAAGCTGTAATTGAAAACGGATTTATTATTTATTCGCCGGATAATGATTTCTTTGGTCAGGATTCTATTCGAATAGAACTTACAAATTCTAACGATGAGATTTCAGAGATTTTATATTTTATTCAGGTAATAAATTTCAATCCTCCTAACATCATGTTAGTTGATGATCAGTTCTATACAACAACCAATGAACCTGTAAGCTTTAATGTAAGAGCTAATGATATTATAAAGCAATATTCATTGACTATTCCAAATCAACCAACCAATGGTGTTTTGACTGTATTCTCGCAAGGAAATATGACATATACACCCAATCCCGAATTCAAAGGGGTTGATGCTTTTACGTACAGGGTTTGTACTCCCGGTACCCCATATTGTGAAAATGCAGTGGTTAAAATCGATGTAAGCAATAAACCACCGGAATTAAATACTTTCCGATTTAGAACTGCCGTGAATACCCCTTATGTAATCAGGTATTTGATTCCATTAAGTAATTTTGAATACAATCAGGTGCTGGCGCCAGAATATGGTACACTGGAGATTTTTGAAGGTGATCAGACCATTGATATTGATGGCCAGCCGGTTTCAGGATTTAATATGATAGTGTACACTCCCGGATTTGGATTTGTAGGTGAGGATGAAATGAGAATTCAGTATTGCGCTGGTGGGGAGTGTAAAGAACTAAAAATATATGTTGAAGTTCAGGATTATTTCCCAGACTTCCTTTGTTATGATGATTGTATTTGGCCCGGAGATATCAACAATGACGGTAGAGTTGATATGCAGGATTTATTACCGCTAGCTTTTCATTTGGGTGAAGTTGGCTATTCTAGAAATACTTCTGTTGAACATTGGACCGGTGAAACAGGTATGAACTGGGGCAGCCAGCAATTAATGACAGGATATGATCTTAAATATACCGATGCTGATGGTAATGGTATGATAGCTGCAGCTGATACCTCTTTGATCAGCGAGCATTATTTGAAATACCACAGATTAATCCCTCCTGCTCCAAAAGGACTTTCAGGCGTTCCATTTATTTTGGATCCAACAGTGGAATCTGCTGAAGAAGGTGACACTGTGACATTCAATATTATTTTAGGTACTGCTGATTTTCCTGCACTTGAATACACAGGATTTTCATTTCAACTTGACTTTTTGGGTGCTGATTTTCTAGACACTACTAGTATTCATTTTCAATTCGCAGATCAATCCTGGATTTCTAATGGAGGACCAACACTGCAATTGTCACTAAAGCCTCATGGCGCCAGATTAGATGCTGGAATCGCAAGAGCTGATGGTAAGCACACTAGTGGGTATGGTCTGGTCGGAAAGATGGATGCAATTATTATAAGAGATATGGATGGATTCCATATCGGAAAAGATTATATAGATATTCCGGTCAGAATGAGCAACGGTCTAATTATGAGATTAGACGGCACTGCAGAAAGATTACAAGATACTCAGGCTTCTGTGAGAGTTTATCTGGAGAATGATGAATCAGAGCGTAAAAATCAACTAATCGCCTATCCGAATCCGGCCAGATCGGAATTGAACCTGGCATTAAATGGAAATGCTCAAATACAAGTAGTAGAGATATATTCTGTTTCAGGACAATTGGCAAGCATGTTTACCAATCCGGGAATCGACAGAATGACCATTCCTATTTCGCAATTATCTGATGGATTTTACATCATAAAAGCAACTTCAACAGAAGGAGTGCATACTGCCAAAGTGCAGGTGCATAAATAATCCCATATTATTATAGAGTTTATTGTTCTTTAGAAACAAGCCGGTTAATGAGTCGGCTTGTTTTTTTATTAAACATATCTCCTCGCAATCCTTTGAATATCCGGATAATAGCTCCGCCCAAACATGTTCAGATGCACCAGTAAATAATACAGCTGATAATGCGGGACCAATGCTTTCCCCTTTGGATCAACCGGACTACGCTCAAAATAGGCATCGTAGAAAGTCTGATCAAATCCGCCAAATAATGCTGTCATGGCCAGGTCTACCCAGGGATCTCCATAATAAACAGCCGGGTCTATCAAAAAAACCTTTCCTTCCTTGTCATTCAAGACATTGCCATTCCATAGATCTCCATGCAACAATGAAAAACTACTAATCCCGGGTAAGTATGCCGGGACCTTTGATGTATATCTTTCTAAAGATTTCAATTCTTCCTGTTGGAGCAATCCATTTTCAATAGCTAAATGTACTTGAGGCATCATTCTTTGCTCAACCCAAAAGGTAGCCCAATTAGATCCTGGCTCATTATATTGTGTCAGTTCTCCAATATAATTGGTATACTGAAGCCCTGCAGAAACACTTGTTTTCTGATGCAAGTCCGCAAGCACAGCAGCAGCTGTTTTTTGAGAGCGACTGCCGGATGGACCACTTTCTATCCAGTCAAGCCATATTACAGCTCCCTCAAATTGTTCTGCCAGCTCATCATTTATTCCTGGTATAGAATCAGTTAATACTTCTGACAATAATTTTAAATCCTTTAACTCAGCTTGCTGCCTTAGTCGGGCATACTGATCGGTATAATGCTTGATGCAATAGATACCTGTGTCCAAAGCTATCTTCCAGACATCAGCAACAGCGCCGGATTTGACAAGACGGCAATCAAAGATTTTCTCCGCCAAAGGGGAGAGAAAATCCGGATTCATTTTTTATAACTTGTTATCATTGATAATATTAGTCAGATCATCGCGATAGTTTTTACCTACAGGAAGTTGCTTTACTTCATTGCGTTCTGTCACTTCCACCATGTTTCCAACAACTGCATTGATCTTGTCAATATTTACAATATAAGACCTGTGAATCCGCATGAACATATGATGCGGTAGTTTGTCTTCCAGACTTTTCATTGTCTGAAGAGTAATTACACGACCGGTCAATGTGCGTATAATCACATAGTCCTTGAGCCCTTCCACGTAGATGATTTCGCTGTACTTAACTTTAACAAACTTCTTATCTGCTTTTACAAAAATGTAATCGTGCGCAGCTTCATCAGTGTCCTGGTTTTGTTTTTTCGAATGATTCATATCCAGCTTTTCCATTGCCTTGTTTACAGCTTTATTGAATCTCTCAAATGAAACCGGTTTCAACAGATAATCCAATGCATTCAACTCAAAGCCTTCAATGGCAAAATTGGGATATGCGGTTGTAAACACTACTAAAGGTGGATTGGCCAAAGTTTTGACAAAGTCAATACCAGTAATCTGAGGCATTTGAATGTCCAGAAACATTAAGTCAATGGAATGTTCTTTCAGCGCATCTCTGGCTTCTAATGCATTTTCGCACCGCTTGATCAGATTGAGGTTTGGAATCTGCTCTATATACGTTTCCAGAATATCAAGTGCCAGAGGTTCATCGTCAACAATAAGAGTATTAATCATTTTCAATTTTTATTTGGGGTTAATTAATAATTACCCTCATCCATTGTGAGGGTGAGTATGATTTGATAAGTATTGGGAGTGTTATTTACCTGCAACTCGTACTTGTCAGGATAGATCAGATTGAGTCTTCTCTGCACATTCACGAGACCGATCCCTCCACTTTTATTATGTTCATTTTTGGGCGCTAATGCGGGCTTGGAATTAATTACTTCGAATTGCAGAAATTGTTCCTCCACAATCATAGTAATATGTACAAATCCGTCTTGTAAAGTATTTTTTACGCCGTGTTTAAAGCTATTTTCAATGAATGGGATCAACAAAAGGGGAGTGATTTTTTGATCTCTGATTTCTCCATGAATCTCGAAACTCATATCAGCTCCTTTTCCCTGCCTAAGTTTTTCCAGCTCAATATAATTTTGCATATAAGCCACTTCTTTTGAAAGGGGCACATATTTTTCATTGCATTCATAGAGCATGTAGCGCATCATTTCTGAGAGCTTCAGGACAATCTCAGGAGCTTTCTCTGACTTTTTCAGAGTGAGCGCATATAAATTATTGAGCGTATTGAATAAAAAGTGTGGATTGATCTGGGACTTCAAAAATCGAAGTTCCGATTGCATAGTCTGCTTTTCAAGTTCTTTTTTCTCCCTCTGATGCTTAGCCCAGTCTGAAATGATTTTGAAAATTGTCGAACCGCCGGCGTAGACAAAATTGGCTATAAACATCGACTCCTGATCATTCAGGATTTTTTGCTGGGCTTCCTCAAAGCCGGTGAAACGAAGGTATAGAATCACTATCATCACAGGAGTCAACAGCAACACTGATAATATCAGCAGAAGACAATATAACCAAAACCGTTTCTCAGTGAGATATACCGGAATTAGATAATAAAGATTAAAATATATCAGGACTACATAGAAAAATACAGATATACCTTGAGTAAGGAGATTGCTGAAATAAAAAGTACCATCGATTGATGTTAACATCAATAATACAATCACCCAGAACAATATATCAGGAGACCACTTATATCGCTTAAGTGATTTGATAAAATGGGTGACTCCGGTCGATCTATTTGGCATGATGGATATTCAAGACCAAATTAACAAAGATTTTGTGGATTTGGATTAATATTTTGGATCAAGCTATGGTTGAATCAGATGAATCTATAGTATTAATAAGCTCACACAGGATTTTCAACATCCGCTTATCGTATTATAATTATGATTAACTTTGCATCGTTTTTGAAAAGCGGAATTATTCTGCTCTTTGTAAACGACCTTATAAGAATTGAAATAGCAATTGATGGTTTACCTGACAAGAATAGAAAAATTCAATGCGGCCCACAAACTTTGGGTTGAAAGCTGGTCTGAAGAACGGAACCAAACTGTGTTTGGTAAATGTTCGAACAAGAACTGGCATGGGCATAACTATATCTTGCATGTGACTGTGAAAGGCACACCAGATCCCCTTACAGGATTTATCGTGGATGTGAAGAAACTTAGTAAGGTCATCAGGGATGAAGTGATAGAATATCTTGACCATTCAAATCTCAATCTGGATGTTCCTTTCATCCCCAAAGAAATGATGCCTACAACTGAAAATCTTTGTATGGTCATCTGGAACCGCCTGGTAAATAATATTCCATCCGGAACATTGCACTCCGTTAAACTTTTTGAGACAGATAGCATTTATGCAGAGTACCTTGGTGAATAATTAATACCATACTCATGGAAGATGTTAACGAAAGAGGATTTGATGAAAACCTTACGCATCAAATAGCAAATATGTATGAGTCAATCATAACTGCTGTTGGTGAAAATTCTGTCAGGGAAGGTTTGATCAAGACTCCTGAAAGAGCTTCCAAAGCTATTCAGTTTTTAACAAAAGGTTATCTGGAAGATCCTGCGGAGATTCTGAAATCTGCAATGTTTGCTGAAGACTATAGTGAAATGGTTGTGGTGAAAGACATCGAACTATATTCTTTGTGTGAGCATCACTTGCTTCCATTTTTTGGCAAAGCCCACATAGCTTATATCCCGAGTGGATACATTGTAGGTCTTAGTAAAATTCCAAGAGTCGTAGATGCTTTTGCAAGAAGATTGCAAGTGCAGGAGAGACTGACACACGAAATTCTGAATTGTATCCAGGATACGCTCAATCCACAGGGAGTTGCTGTGGTTATTGAGGCTAATCATATGTGCATGATGATGAGAGGCGTGCAAAAACAAAATTCCGTCACAACTACCTCTGCCTTTACAGGCCAGTTCAGATCTGGCGAAACCAGAACAGAGTTTCTTCATTTGATCAGTTCCAAATTGCATTGATACTTTTTTGAATATTTCCTTTGGATAATCTTGTGGTACAGGCCGAAGATTAGAAATATGCTTAATTAAGTCAGCTTATATCACGGGGCTTGTTATTGATTTGCCTAATCAATTTTTTTGAGTATTTTTCCAACAGAAAGAAAACTCAATCTCTCCTGCAGGTCTTGAAAGTCAACAGAACCGGTAAACCCCATAAATTTTAAATAATATGTTAGGAATAAAGCATATTCGATTTGATTCGATGACCTATGTCTTGCATTATAAAAATGGAAAAGTAAGCAAAGAGGGCAGAGGTCTTTCATTTTTTTACTTTGCACCCAGCAGCTCAATAGTCGCAATTCCGATGGGAAGTAATGATTTACCATTTATATTTAATGAAAATACAAACGACTATCAGACTGTCACTATTCAGGGTCAGATCAGTTACAAGATCGCAGATCCAAAAACGCTGGCTGATACACTTGACTTTACGCTTAATGATAACGGACAGTACAAAAAGAACGATATAGAAAAGCTCAATCAGCGAATCATTAATGAAGCCCAGACAGCAACAACTGCTTTTATTCAGAGCATCAAACTAAAGGATGCTATCCGATCAGCAAAATCGATTGAAGAAAGAATAAGAGAGGGTCTTACTTCTTCACACCCTATCAGTATGCTGGGAATTGATATTCTAGGCGCTAATATTCTTGCCATTTCGGCTACTCCGGAAATGTCGAGGGCGTTGGAAACTGAAACCCGTGAAAAATTACAGCAAGAAGCTGATCAGGCAATTTATGAACGAAGAAATTTTGCTGTAGAGCAAGAGAGAAAAATCCGTGAATCGGAGCTTAATACTGAAATTGCTGTGGAGGAAAAGCAAAAACAAATTGCAGAAAAACGGATGGAGACAGAGATTCAAAGGTCTGACAACGAAAGAAAACTAAGGGAAATGCAACTGGAAGCTGATATATCAGTCGAAACCCAAAGGAAAATGTTGATCGAACAGAAAACTTTAAATGATAAAACTGAAGCTGATACTCAGGGCTATGTTCTGGAGGCTATGCTCAACCCATACAAAAATATGGACTGGAAGACACTGACTGCATTGCAACAGAACTCAGACCCCAGATTTAATATGGCTTTAGCCTTCAGACTTTTGGCTGAAAATGCCGAAAAAATTGGTAACCTGAACATCAGTCCTGATTTATTGGATTCTTTATTGCACAGAAGTAATGATGAACATAGATGAGCGTGGAATATGCTATAGTTGTCAAAAATAAAACCCGGCTTGAGTCCCTGATAGAGCGATTTAACACTAAAGCTCAAGCTCGTTTTTATATTGAGTCAATGGGTGGATCATTCGAAGACTATGAGTCAGAGCATGAAGTTTTCCATAATTCTTTATTACATATTCAGACACAATTATCTCAAGTCATAAAGCACAAGATAGTAGAACGAAAATATGTTCCTTCCTTTCTGTTTTCAAATAATCAATTCATAGTGGTAGTAGGTCAGGATGGATTAGTGGCCAATACTGCCAAATATTCCAGAGGTGTTCCAATTGTAGCCATTAACCCTGATACTGATAGATACGACGGTGTTTTATTGCCATTTAATCCACAAAATTTTCGGGATGCAGTAGAAGCTGTCATGTCAGGACAATTTCGTTCAAGGATGGTTCCTTTCGCTGAAGCTAAACTAAATGACGGGCAAAGAATACTGGCTTTCAATGACTTATTTATAGGAGCCTCCTCTCATATCTCAGCCAGATATAAAATAACATTCAAAGATAGTACAGAGGAGCATTCATCCAGTGGTATAATAGTTTCCACGGCTGCAGGATCCACCGGATGGCTAAGCTCCATTTTTAATATGGCACATGGAGTGAGCAGTTTATTTATTAATGACCTGCCTCCTTCTTCCATTGAACTGGATAACTCCGAATTGCTTTTTGCTGTAAGGGAACCTTTCAAAAGCAGGCGTACACAAATCGATGTCTGTACGGGGATTATTGATCAAGCCAGTGAATTGATCATTGAGTCATTAATGCCTGCTGGTGGAGTGATATTCAGCGATGGAATTGAATCAGATTTCTTAAAATTTAACAGTGGTTATATTGCCAGGATTGGGATTGCTCCTGAAGCAGCTTGTCTGGTTGAGAATTAGTTGTCGAAATGATCGATCAGCGGTATTCTAACTTATCATAAAAAAAGCCGAAGCTGATTCAGCTCCGGCTTGCGGGAATATCATTCAAAGTTTTTTATAAGTGTATGACCTCGCCGTATGCAGCTGCAGCTGCCTCCATGATGGCTTCACTCATAGTAGGGTGAGGGTGAATACTCTTAATGATTTCATGTCCTGTGGTTTCAAGATTGCGGGCCACAACCACTTCTGCTACCATCTCCGTCACATTATATCCGATCATATGTGCACCCAGCCATTCTCCATATTTTGCATCAAAAATGAGTTTTACAAAACCTTCCTTATGACCGGCAGCTGAAGCTTTTCCGGAAGCAGAGAATGGAAATTTGCCGACCTTCACCTCTATTCCTGCCTCCTTTGCTGCAGCTTCGGTCATACCGACAGAAGCTATTTCAGGAATGCAATATGTGCATGAAGGAATATTTGCATAATTAATGGGTGCCGGTTTGTGTCCTGTGAAATTTTCAACACAAATGATTCCTTCCGCGCTGGCAACGTGCGCCAGAGCAGGACCAGGAATAATGTCTCCAATCGCATAAATTCCCGGAACATTTGTTCTGTAATACTCATCCACAATAACCAGACCTTTGTCAGTTTTGATGCCCAGCGTTTCCAGTCCTATATTTTCTGTGTTGGGGCTTACACCCGCAGCCGATAAAACTACATCACATTCAATAGTTTGTTCTTTGCCATCTTTGCGATCTTTTACAGTCACAATACAGGTTTTACCTGATGTGTCCACTTTTTCGACACTGGAATTTGCAAGTGTTTCAATACCTTTTTTCTTGAAAATTTTTGTCAATTCTTTTGAGATATCAGAGTCCTCTCTTGGAACTAATCCTTGTTCCATAAATTCTACAATAGTTACCTCAGTTCCAATAGACTTATAGAAATACGCAAATTCAACACCTATCGCACCTGCGCCCACCACCACCATTTTCTTTGGTTGGGAATCAAGTGACATGGCCTGACGGTATCCAATTATTTTTTTTCCATCAATTGGAAGATTTGGCAGTTCCTTTGCTCTGCCCCCGGTCGCTATGATAATATGTTCGGCTGAATAGGCTGTTACCTTTCCTGCTTCATCTTTGACTTCTACTTGTTTTCCGCGAATGAGCTTTCCTTCACCCATCAGAACTGTGATTTTGTTCTTTTTCATCAGAAATTGAACACCTTTACTCATTCCTCCTGCAACGTCCCGGCTTCTGGATATCATGCCGCCAAAATCAACTCCGGCTTTCTCTATTGTTATGCCATAATCTTTCGCATGATTGATATATTCAAATACCTGAGCACTTTTCAATAAAGCTTTGGTAGGAATGCAACCCCAGTTCAAACATATACCACCCAGGCTTTCGCGCTCAATAATGGCTACCTTTTGGCCTAGTTGAGCAGCTCTGATAGCAGCTACATATCCTCCGGGGCCACTGCCTAAGACTATAACATCAAAATTCATTTGTCTGATTTTTATTGATTTTTTAAAAGGAGCACAAATATACTCAATCCGAAACTTATAGAGAATGACCTCTTTGAATTGATTATTTTGTTTAACAAATAAGCCAAATTATGACCAAAAGAATAAACAAAATGAAAGCCACTATGTTAAAGCATTCTTTCATTTATACAAAATCAAATGAACATAACACATTTGTTGAATGGCCATCAAATTGCAAACTCACCAACAGGTCGTCTTCATAAGGAGCCTGATATGGAAACGCCTCTAAGAGAGGATGCATTTCAGATCAGCGACGAAGAAAAAATTGAAAAAATTACACAGCATTTCAGAGATATCATGCATACTTTGGGTATGGATCTTAGTGATGATAGTCTGAAAGATACACCACGCCGAGTAGCGAAGATGTATGTTAATGAGATTTTCAATGGATTGAATCCTGATAATAAACCTTCCATTACACTCTTTGAAAATAAATATCAGTACAGACAAATGCTGGTAGAGCGAAACATCCCGCTTCAATCTACCTGTGAGCACCATTTTCAGCCAATCATAGGTAAGGTGCATATAGCTTATATTTCAAGCGGAAAAGTGATAGGACTTTCCAAATTGAATCGAATTGTGGAATTTTATGGAAGAAGACCTCAGGTACAGGAGAGACTCACAGTTCAAATAGCTCAGGAATTAAAGCTGGCATTGCAAACAAATGATATTGCGGTCTACATTGATGCTGCTCATATGTGCGTGGAAGCCAGAGGTGTTGAACATCATGGCTGCAGCACAGTTACCAGTGCATACCACGGCAAGTTTTTGAATGAGTCAACTAAAGCAGAATTTTTGCAAGCCATCAGAAGCTAAAAGGAAATAATGGAAACACTGTTCAAAAAGAAGGTGCTCATCATTGGCGCTACAGGTGGGATCGGAAGAGAGCTTGCTAAGTTGATTAAATCTAGTCAGGCTGATTTATTACTTAGCGGGAGAAATGCAGCAAAACTGGAAGAAATCGCAATAGAACTAGGTATAAATCAGGAGCATATTTTCACAGCGGATATTACAAATCCTGACCAGGTTCAATCTATGGCTGAATGGTCTGGAAACCCGGATATCATCATTAATGTGGCAGGCATTGGGATCATTAAACCTCTTGAGCAATTGACGTATGATGACTTTAACCAGTCGATTGATATTAATCTCAAAGGTACTTTTCATATTTTGAAGTCCTATTTGCCGGGCATGAAAGCGGTAAAGCAGGGTTTAATTATCAATCTTCCCGGAGTTATAGGCAAAGTACCCATGGCAGGAGCAGCTGCATATGCGGCTTCAAAATATGGTCTGAACGGTATGTTGAAATCTGTACGCGAAGAACTCAAACGAACTAATATCAGGATTACAAATCTCTATTTGGGAGGAACTGACACTGCGTTTTGGGATCAGATTGATCTAAATGTTCAAAGGGATAAATTTGTATTAGCCAAAGAAGCAGCAAAATCAATTTGGTTTCTGTGTCAGCAACCTGTTTCCGGAGTGGTTTCAGAAATGGTTTTGCAACCATTCAATCATCAGGCAATATAGAATGATCCTGTCTGCCAAAGATATAGCAAGTTTATCCAAACCATACAGAACGCAACTGATCAATGCGATCAGCGGGCCAAAGCCAATACATGTAGTAGGAACTATTTCAGCAGAAGGTAAAACGAATGCAGCCATTTTTTCTTCTATAATCCATCTTGGAGCTGATCCTCCTTTGCTGGGAATGGTGTCCAGACCTGATAGTGTGGATAGACACACACTCAGAAATATCAGAAGCACCGGATTTTACACGCTGAATATGGTCGGCTTTGACTGGTACAAAAAGGCGCATCAAACAAGTGCGAGGTATCCGGATGATGTTTCAGAGTTTGAACTGGTAGATTTGGGTATGACTTTTCAAGGCGTATTCCCTGCTCCATTTGTAGTAGAGGCCGACATAAAAATGGGAATGAAATTGCTCAATGAATGGCCCGTTCCTCAAAACGGAACATCGTTTCTCATTGGACAAATTGAGTGGCTGATCATTCAGGAGGATATCATTTGTGAAGATGGGTGGCCTGATCTCCATGCTGCAAATGTAGCAGGTTGTGTTGGATTGGATGGCTATTTCAAAATTCCTGAAATCATAAGATTGCCTTATGCCAAACCATAAATTAGCCCGATTGACTAAAAACTAACAGCTATTTTGTCACATTATCGTCTCAATGAATACTTGTGTCGATTTTTCGCAACTCAGTCATACTCTCCTTGTTTAAAGAATAAAAATATTACCATGGAAACTTCAGTCCGTCATAAAATTTTGGATGCTTATATCGATCACCTGTTAATGAAAGGCAATCAACCAACTACTGTTTATGCTTTTTGCAAAGAGCTCGGAATTGAAGAACCTGAATTTTACGCGCATTATGCAACATTTGCTGCTATCGAACAAGACGTATGGATGATGCATTATGAGCAGACAATCAATAAAATTAAATCTCTGGACTTGTGGCCCGGATATTCAGTAAGAGAGAAATTCCTGAGTTTTTTCTTTACCTATATGGAGGAATTGCAGAAAAAGAGAAGTCTTTACCTTGTTCAGATCAAGCAACACAGGGCAGATTTAAAATTATTCACACCAGTTTATCTAAAGAAAGTTAAAGAGGCCTTTGAATTATTCAGTAATGAACTGGTTAAAGAAGGAATTTCTACTGGCGAAATAAAAGAAAGAACCGGGATTACTGCGAGATATAAGGATGCATTATGGGTTCAATTCATTTTTCTATTGAATTTCTGGGTAAACGATGACAGCCCCGGATTTGAAAGAACCGATGAAGCTATAGAAAAGGGAGTTCAGGTGACACTGGATCTGATGAGCCATAGCCCGCTGGATAATATAGTGGAGTATGGAAAGTTCATATTCAAAAATGCAGGCAAAGCCTTCTGAATGTAATCAATTTCAAATAAACAATACCTTGACCTGCAGGACTTATATTCTGCGGCATTTATAATATATCCCATGAAAGAGCAAAATAGCATGTCTGTTTCCAAAGTGGAGCGATCCATGAAATTATTGGGAACAGGGTTTAAAGTAGGAGCTAACTATATCAAGCACTATTCTCAAAAAATGGTTAATCCGCATAAGGACAGAACCGATCTGGATGAAGCCAATGCAAGTGATATCTATGATACATTGAGCCACTTAAAGGGTTCAGCACTCAAAGTGGCCCAGATGCTGAGTATGGACAAAGGCATTCTTCCCGGGGCTTATTCAGACAAATTTTCTTTGTCTTTGAATAGTGCTCCACCTTTGTCAGGTCCTCTCATTATCAAAACATTTCAAAGGCACCTGGGAAAATCACCCTTTGAAATTTTCGATACTTTCGATATGCAGGCTGCTCATGCTGCATCCATTGGACAGGTACACCGTGCTTCAAAAGACGGGGTACTGCTGGCAGTGAAAATTCAATATCCCGGTGTAGCAGATAGCATATCTTCTGACCTTAAAATGGTTAAACCCTTCGCTTTTAGGTTGTTAGGAATGAGTGAATCCGAACTGGCTGTATATCTGAAAGAAGTCGAAGATAAACTGATCGAAGAAACTGATTATGTAAATGAGTTGAAGCAGGGAACCTTCATTGGCGATGCCTGCAATGGACTTGAATCACTTCGCTTTCCAAAATATTTCCCGGAATATTCCAATGGCCGCATCCTGACAATGGAATGGTTAGATGGTCAGCCACTCCGGGATTTTATATTATCCGAACCAAATCAGGATCTGAGAAACAAAGTAGGTCAGGCACTCTGGGATTTCTACAGTTTTCAGCAACACGAGCTAAAATTAATACATGCAGACCCTCATCCGGGTAATTTTTTAGTAGATCATAATGGCAATCTTGCAATTGTGGATTTTGGCTGTGTTAAAGAGATTCCAGCGGATTTTTATCATGCATTTTTCAGTTTGGTGTATCCACCGGAAGGTACAGGATTGCCTGAGATGCAGGAATGGATGTTTCAATTAGAAATGCTGAATAAAAAGGATGATCCTGCGAAAATCAAATTTTTCACAAGTATGTATCTTGAAATGATCGGCCTTTTCGGCAAACCATACCTTAATGAAACTTTTGACTTTGGAGATCCTGGCTTTATAACTGGCTTATATTCTTTTGGCGAGAAAGCAACTAAAATTCCTGAATTGAGAGAAGCCCGGGGATCCCGACATTTTATCTATGTCAACAGGACAAACTTTGGGTTATATAATATCCTTCATGAATTGAAAGCCGAAGTGAATACCGGAAAATTTTCTTTTCACACCGGCGAGATAGTTTAATTCTTGTAATTAATTTACCCTGAAATTTATAAATAATATGGAGGGGTTACAAATTGAACTTGTTGAAAATGGCAGGGAAATGCCCATGGATCTTTTGCTGTTAGCTGATCCTTCAGCTGAGATGATTTCAGAGTATATACATGATTGCAGGGTATTCATCGCCTCTTTGAATGGAGCGATGGTGGCTTGTTATGCGCTTCTCCCGATTGATGAAATATTAATGGAGATAAAGAATATTGCAGTCGCTGAACGATACCAGGGGAAAGGGATAGGTGCATTATTAATAAAAGATGCCATAGAAACAGCTAAGAATCTGGGGTATAAAAAGATTCGGATTGGTACAGGAAATTCCAGCATTGGTCAATTGCAACTATATCAAAAGCTGGGGTTCATCCAAAGAGAAGTTATCAAAGGTTTTTTCCAAAAGAATTATCCGGAACCAATTGTTGAAAATGGTATAGAGTGTGTAGATATGATTGTTTTGGAAAGAAATGTTTAACATCTGAGTAACAATGTGTGTACGATAATTACATTATTTTTGCAGTCTAATGAATACACTGAATTTAAAATCAAAGTTTTTCCGCACTCAATGGATACTGAATGTAGCCTTGATGTACAGTGTATTTTTGTTTTCGGGTTACGGTTCATCAAACTTCCAGAATGCAAGAGAGGTAGCTCAAATTGAATCAAAATTTGATGCAAAGGCCCAGCCCGAAGTTCATACAATCTATTTTTGTTCCTTAGCTTCTGAGATTCAAAATATTTGTTCAGACATTCTTTCCGGATATGGAATGCTTCAATTACATGGGTTCAATTCCCGGCTTTCCAGTTTTCTTACTCAATTATCACTAATCGACAATCCGGATAAGTCCATCCATTTTTTCAAAGCTAAAACAATTCCTCTCTGCTCAGATGAGGATGCTCCGCTCACTCTCCTTGGATAATATCATCCTGGTTCCTGCTAGTCAGGCAGTCCGAACTTTTTAAAACAGATTCTCAGTTGGAATTAAGCAACTGTCACATTTTATATTTTGAACAAATGAAACGTTTCAAGCGAGCATTGAGACTAAGCGGATTTATACTATTGATTATTTTGGCATCATTCGGAATCGGAATAGGAGGAGGCGCACCGATACCCCCATCCACACGAAAGAAGGAACCTATAGAAGTAATTTCTGAAAAAGTAGATTCTGAAAGAAGCAGTGAATCTGAATCGAAGGTGCTGAAAGAAAAAGGTTAATTCAATATTTATACTTAAAATTGAAGAATAGGGGTCTGCCCAAAGCCGGGCAGACCCTTCCCGGCTAAACCTGATTATTCTATTTCCATTTCTTTCAATTTCGAGTAAGAACTTCCGCTGAAACCCCAATCAATTTTTCTGGAAGTGTACATGATTACAGCCAGTGTGATAAACAACCCAATGCTTCCCATCAGCAGAGACATTTCCTGGGCATGAATCACGATTGCGATGAAACATAGAATAATGCACTGAATTCCGCTCAAAAGCCAGTTGATCCGCCTCTTGCTGACGATCGAATACATGTACAAGTGAATCAGAAGTACCGTCGCAATACTAGCACAAATGTAAGCCACTGTAAATCCAATAACTTCCGATAAGGCAATTAATAAAGCATAAAAAACTATAATCGCAGCGCCTATAAGCAGGTACTGAATGATATGAACTCCGGTCCTGGTAATAGATTCATATAAAAACAAGGACATAAAAATAAGAATGATGACAAGTACACAGTATTTCACTGCTCTCATGCCAAGTTGGTATTCATCCGCCGGAACGACCATTTGAATGGCCATTGTTTCCTGCAATACCGATGGGTCAAAGGGAGCAACCAGTATGCCTGCAAATGCGCGATTGAAATGGGATACTTCATATTGAGCGCTAAATCCATTGTCATTGATTGTGTGGCTTAAAGGAAGAAAAGCGCCTTCAAATCCCGGATGTGGCCAATTACCGCTAACTTCTGCTTTTGTAGATTTTCCTACCGGAATCAGGTTTAATTGATCTGTACCCTTGATGGAAGCAGAGAGTTCAAAATTGAAACTATCATTTCCTGCTATCCCGGTTTCTTCAAGAGGAAAGGGGGCTTTCATCATTTTGAGTCCCGCACTTGCATCATTGTTGGCGGGGCTGAGCTCCAGTGGCTTTCCGTTTAAATTCAATTTGGGAATACCCACTATGCCCTTTAAATCCTGAATTCCGATTACGATTTCAATATCTTTCCAGAGAATGATTTCATTAGATTTTTTGATTTTTTCGATGTCTGAAGCCAGGAATTTTCCTTTGAAGTCATTTGTGGATGTGTACACCGGCACATTATAAAATCCCTTTTTTCGGGTTTCTGTTTGCATGGCCAGATATGCCCGGAATGTTTCCGGGAGGATGTAATATGCGCTTTGTGTCTTGTGAAGTTCCTTATTTATCAATTCTGTTCTTTCTACAGGGATCTTCAGCATAGGTCCGGCTATAGTTTGTGCGCTGGCCCATTTCTCAGTTACTTGTAATGTGGCTTCACTTTTATAAAATTCCCTTTCGCGAATGAGCTCTGTAAGCATAGTTTGCGGAATCAGTAATACCAGAATTAAGAATGCAATGGCCATTAATTTAAAACTGGGAGCATTCCAGAAACGGGGTATGGAAGAAAGAATGGGTGTTGTAGTCATGATTGGGTTTGTTTGATGTAAAAGAACTTTGAAATACAAAGTAAACATATATTTGCTGATATTAATTGTTTATCAGTAATATTTTATTTAAAAAAAATCAATATCACATTCTATCCGTAGTTTCCTTATATAGCGGCAATTATACACATTGTATACTGCTGGAATGACCCAATTCCGGATAAAAACCGTAAATCATATTGAATTACGCAAGCGAATAACAATTTAAAAGCATCTTCAAATGCAAGTAAAAACTTTAATCCCAATTTATTTGATTGGCCTCCCCATGAAAGCTCATGAATCCAATCAGGACAGTCCTTCCAGACAAGATTATGGTCAGATGTGGCAGACATTTGAAAGCAGTGAATTCTATGATAAAATTCCAAATAAAATAGGCAATGAAATACTAGCCGTATATCATTCTTATGATGAGGATTTTGAGGGGTCGTTCAGATATTTTGTCGGTTGCAAAGTCATACAGGGTACTGAGGTACCTGATGGAATGGATAGTTTTGAAATCCCTGCCGGAAATTATGCCAAATTTATGGTCCATGGTGAAATTCCTGAATGCACAGCTGCAGCCTGGAAATCAATCGGGGATGCAAACCTGAACAGAGCGTTAATCGTGGACTTTGAAGTGTATGATGAAAGATCAGCAGACAGGAATAATGCCGAAATTGATATTTATCTTTCTGTAAAAGATTGATTTTTCATTATATTAAAGGTATTATTTTCAAAGAATTGACGGGGTATATTACCTTTAGCTACTCTAAGGATTTAATTTAAGTAGCATTATGGCAGCATTACAGGCTTTTAAGCAAATTTTTGAAGCCGGCCTTATCTCTGAGCTTGAAGCAAAAGGTAAGCACATGACCGTAAAGCCCGGTGATATAATAATGGAAATTGGGCAAACCGTAAGATTCATGCCTATCATCTTAACAGGCACTGTCAAGATTGTAAGGCTGGATGATGAGGGTAGAGAACTTCTCCTTTATTATATTCAGGCAAATGAGAGTTGTGCTATGACATTTACATGCTGTATGCAGCAGCAATCTTCTGAAATCAGAGCAGTGGCTGAAGATGATGTGGAAATGCTGCTTGTTCCTATTTCCGTAATGGATGAATGGCTGGTCAGGTACCCGACATGGAAAAGTTTCGTGATGAAAACCATTCGAAACAGATTTAATGAATTGCTCAAAACTATAGATCAGATTGCTTTCCAAAAGCTGGACGAAAGGCTTGTTCATTACCTCAAAGAAAAATCTAAAGCGACGGGTTCATCTCTGGTCAACCTCTCACATGAGCAAATCGCAGCAGAGCTGGCTACATCCAGAGTTGTCATATCCAGACTGCTCAAGAAACTGGAAAATGATCAAAAAGTGTTGTTGTATAGAAATCAAATCAAACTTTTGAGAGCATTGTAACATTTGTCACTAAGTTCTTTCATGTTATAGCTGATCTTTGTTTCATTATTCAAACAAAACACAGCGATATGAAAGCCAACATGGGAACAGCCGACAAAACTATCAGAATACTCTTAGCAGCTTTAGTACTGATTTTATATTTTACAAATGTCATATCAGGCTTGACCGCAATCATATTGCTAGTCTTTGCCGGCATTTTTATTCTTACCAGCTTTATCAGTTTTTGTCCGCTATACTACCCATTTGGAATTTCAACCCGAAAAAAGGCTGGTAATTAAATTCATCCTTGTTCAAACATTGCAGTAAATGATTTTCATAAAAAAATATAAATGGATCCTGATTGGACTTTCAGTGGGAGCTGTTTTTGGAGCCCTGTATTACCATTTTGTGGGTTGTACATCAGGCAGTTGCAATATTACTTCCAATCCATTCAACATGACAGCTTACGGAGCTTTGATGGGTGGATTACTCTTTAGTAATTTTAAATCAAAACCGGAATCTTCATCCAATAAAACTTTTGAAAATGAATAATCAATCAAAAACCATCATCGATGTAAGGACTCCTGCCGAATTTCAGGGAGGACACGTGGCGGGTAGTATCAACATTCCTTTACAGGAAGTGCAGAGCAAGCTTGACGAAATTAAAACTATGGAGCAACCCATCATCCTTTGTTGCGCCAGCGGAAATAGAAGCGGACAAGCAGCTAATTTCCTGAAAAGCTGTGGCATTGACTGCGAAAATGGAGGCAGTTGGCTGGATGTAAACGCAAATAACTAAATCATACATACAATAACAATGTTTCAATCCATCAAGAATTTACTTGGCTTAGGCCCGGCAACAGATTATAAAACTTTAGTAGCAAACGGAGCTCAGATCATTGATGTCAGGACGGCATCTGAGTATAAGGAAGGACATTTGAAAGGATCTGTCAATATTCCGCTTCAAACGCTAAGCAATCATCTTTCTAAAATTAAAAAAGATAAACCTGTAATTACTTGTTGTGCCTCAGGTATGCGAAGTGCATCAGCAAAATCTATTCTTCAAAGTGCAGGCTTCAAAGAGGTTTATAATGGTGGAGGATGGAGCGGACTTCAGAGCAAAATCAGGTAGATTTATAGAATTGATCCGTCAAATGACAGTGGCAATAAATCCTGAGCTGAACTGATTTTATAAATCGGGCCACCATTTCCCTGCAGGATAATTTCAATGGGCTGCTTTTGTCTGCTTTCGTATTCACACATTACCTGTCTGCATGAGCCGCAGGGAGAAACCGGATGATCCAGGGCTGACTTCAATGAAGTGGCAGTAATGGCAATTTGAGTGATTTTCTGCTCAGGATAATTAGATCCAAAATGGCTCAAAGCGGCTTGTTCAGCGCAAATACACATCGGGAAAGAAGCATTTTCCTGATTGGCACCGCCAATTATGTGGCCATTGTCCAATCTAAGAGCTGCTCCTACCTTAAACTGAGAGTAAGGAGCATAAGCATTTTCAGTAAACTTAGCCGCAGTGAGGAGTAATTCCTGCTCTGCCTCTGTTAGTTCTGACTGATTATCAAACACATATGCTGTAAATTGATTTTGAAGTACCTTCATGGATTGTATTTAAGGTAAAGGGGCGTTAAAATTATGAATAAATAACAATATTTTCGCAGTCCCTAATACAAGGTACCATTCATGAAGCACATTCTAATCATAGGGGCGGGTCGCTCCACAACAGCTTTAATACAATATTTATTGTCACACGCTGCCTCTCAACAATGGAAGTTAACCATTGCTGATGCAGATTTTTCATTAGCGCAATCTAAGGCAGGCGGGCATTCCAGCGCAACAGCAGTAGAGCTCAATGCCATGAATGCTGAGTTGAGACAAGGTTTGGTAAAACAATCAGATCTTGTTGTATCTATGTTGCCTCCAAAATTGCATATCGAAGTTGCAAAAGATTGTCTTCTTTATAAAAAGCAATTGGTCAATGCATCATATACCAGTGCTGCAGTACAGTCTATGGATCATGAAGTGAAGGCAGCAGGGCTTACATTTATGTGTGAAATAGGCCTTGACCCCGGAATCGACCACATGTCTGCAATGTTATTATTGGATGAAATCAGAGAGAAGGGTGGGGAAGTGACCGCATTCAGATCTTATACCGGTGGTCTTGTTGCTCCGGAACATGATGACAACCCCTGGCATTACAAATTTTCCTGGGCACCCAGAAATGTTGTCCTGGCAGGGCAGGGGACAGCTCAGTATATTGAGAACGGCCAGTTAAGATTTATTCCTTATCACCGCGTTTTTGAGCAAATCAGACCTATTGAAGTCCCGGGCGCCGGAGCATGGGAAGCATATGCCAACCGAAACTCCCTTGCCTATATCCCAATCTATGGTTTGCAGGATGTACCCACCCTCATCAGAGGCACCATCCGTGGGACAGGTTTTTGCAGTGCCTGGAATTGCCTGATTAAATTAGGTATGACAGATGATTTGTTTCTGATTCCCAATGCTGCAGAAATGACCTACAAGCAACTGATGAAATGCCTCACCTTTGGTGGTAAGGGAGGGGTCAGAGATCAGGTAGCACGTGTTTGCGGATTACCTGCTACCTCTGTCGAGCTCGACAAACTGGAGTGGTTGGGTCTGTTTAGTGATGAAAAAATTGGGATTAAAACTGGCTCTCCCGCTGATGTCCTTGAAAAATTATTATTGGATAAATGGAAACTGGGAGACAATGAAAAAGATATGATCATCATGCAGCATGAGATAGAGTACATGCAGCGGGAACAGCGTAAGTTCGTTACATCTACTCTGATTCAGGAAGGCAGTAATTCGACAGATACTGCTATGAGCAGATTGGTGGGACTGCCGATGGGGATATTTATCCGACATTTATTGTCAGGCCACCCGGTTCCAAAAGGAGTCGTGATTCCGATTCAGGCAGAAGTTTATAAACCAGTATTGAAAGAACTCTCAGAATATGGGGTTAGTTTCAAAGAATATGTAATGAATTATTGAAATTTAGTTCTACCCATATCAGCCATTACCTGAATGATCCTGTTAAGCAGTTTCAGCTCAGTTTTTTGCTCAAACAAGCGGCAGTAATTATCGGCAGTATATTAATTGCACAGAGTGTGTTGAGTCTTGAACAAATTGGTAAACTCGAATGGCTATTTTATCTGGGTTATATTGGTACATTCTTTTGGTCTAATGGTCTTTTACAATCCTCTTTAAAATCTGCCCCGGATGAATCTCCTGCAAAGCGGGATGAGGTCCTTTGGAATGTATTCAGTGCCAAAGCCTTCCTTGCAGTATTATGGACGATATGTATGCTAATTGCCTATCCTTTCATTTTGAATGATTTGCATATTGGTTTTCCGACTTATTTATTTTTTGTGATTTGGATAATTGGTAGTGTCTGTTCAGCTTTTCTTCCCTTTTTATTTTATCGGAGGCATCAGCATAAGAATTTGATGCTTTTCAATACACTCTACTTTTCAATATATATAGGAATCTTTCTATTCTTCATGTTAGAAGGTATTGAACTGGAATCTCTGATCATTTCACTTGGATTTTTTGGGATATTATTAATTGCGGGGACGGCTAAGGCGGCTTTTCCGCTTAAAAAGGATCGATTCAGAAAGTCAAATATTGCACTACCTTTAATGACTGCACTCCCTTTAATTGGATATGCATTTATGGCCGGATTAGCAGTTGTGACGGATGGTTGGCTTGTCAGATTTTGGAGTAATGATGACAAAGTATTTGCCATTTTCAGATATGGGGCGAGAGAATTACCACTTTCACTGGCTGCTTCCGTAGCCCTCAGTGGCGCTGTTATTCCGCTGTTATCCAGTTCATTGGAATCAGGTTTGGCTCAGTTGAAAAAAAGAGCATTATCCTGGATGCATATATTGTTTCCATTGTGCATGGCTCTTGTATTATCCAGTACCTATCTGTTTGAATGGCTGTATAGTGAGCGTTTTACCGAAAGTGTTGTATTATTTGATGTTATGCTATTATTAGTTGTCAGCAGACTTATTTTTCCTCAGTCAATTTTACTGGCCAAAGGAGCGTATCGATTGATTTTCAAAGTTTCAATCTTTGAAATACTGTTGAATATCGCAGTCAGTATTTGTTTATTGCATTATTTTGGATTGATTGGAATTGTAATGGGAACTGTAATAGCTTTCTTGTTTGAAAAAATTATTATGATATTTATCATCCGGAAGCGATATCAAATTCCATTAAACTCCTATCATTCCTGGCAATGGCATTTACTATATACTATACTTTTATGCACCACGCTCATAAGTAAGTATATTACCTTTTTAGTATGAAGGTAAATGATTAATATCAATTTCATATTAAATAGCAGGCTGATAACTAGTATTCCATTATATTTACAACCAATAGAATAACTCAGACAACATGAAAAAAATACTTGCAACAACGGATTTTTCTGTTAATTCCTGGAAGGCAATCGTTTATGCAGTGGAGCTTGCTAAAAGCACAGGTGCTGAATTGATTGTTTTGAATGCATACACCCTTCCATATAGCAATCAAACAGTATTGCTTTCAATGAAAGAAATATTAAAAGAAAGTGCAGAAGGCGGGCTCAAAGAAGTGCTCAGTAAAATGCAAAATGAATTAAAACTGGAAGGTTTGCAGATTTCAACTAAAGCAGTTCATGGTGATTTGCTGGTAATTATTGATCTGATGTGTGAATCTGAAGGTGTTGATCTGGTAGTTATGGGGACAAAAGGTGCTACCGGACTAAAAGCAGCTTTATTGGGTAGTAATACTTCTAATATCATCAGAAATGTAAAGAAGCCTATCATTGCAGTCCCGGACAGCTACATTCAATCTCCGATCAGACATGTGACGCTATGTGCTGATTTTACATTAGGCCTGGAATCCAGAGTTGATTTTACAGTACTTCAAAGTATAACGCAAGTTGAAAAAGCAAGTCTTCGTCTTTTGCATATAGTGGATCCATATGATGAGCAAGTTGAAGAGGAAAAACTTCCACTGAAAACTAATTTTCAGGCTTTATTTCCTGATATTCAGATATCTGCAAGTATCAATTATCATGAAGATATTGAAGATGGCATCAAGGAATTTATCAGCGACAATCCAACAGATTTACTGGTAATGATTCGCAAAAACTATAATTTTATAGAGTCTTTATTCCATCGTAGCATGACACGTCAGCTGGCATTGCACACTGAACTACCATTGTTAATCGTGCATGAGAAAAGCAAATAAATAAATGCATTTTGTTTATTGCACATTAGCTACCTGATGGGTAATATAGACAGCTATTGGAAATAAAGCCAGGCCTCCATCCAAAAGCCAGTAATAATGATTTTGAGGAGAGTCTGGCTTTGTTTTTTTGAGTGGGAGATAATACAATCCAAGTATTAATGGGGAAATCAAAGCTGCCGAATGTAATTCCCGGTAGAACAAACCTATTCCTATAATGCTAAGGATCAGGGTGATAAATGCAGTGCCCCGGGTGAACCTCCAGCCATATCTGATCGCAAATGTAGATTTATTGGAGCGCTTGTCTGCTGCAATATCCTTCACATCAAAAATCAAAGCATTAGTTAATATCAGGAAGAATACGGCAGCAAAATAGATTAAAGTCTCAATGTCAATATTGGCAGGAGGACCAGTACAAATCCATGTCCATGAAATTGCAAGTGAAACAGGTTTAATCCAACCTGGAATAAATTTCGAATCAATAATTCTGGAGAGCGGTAAGAGGTAAAATATAGCAATAATTACAGGAATTCCCATGTGCCAAAAATATTTTCCTCCGGCATTAAAATTGAAAATGATCAGCAGTGCAATGACTGAAAGAATTAGCAGGAAAATCAGACTGGATACATCTGCATGACCTTCACTTAAAAATGTTTTTATGATCTTATGGGAGGTGTAAACTCCAAGCGTTCCCGTTACAAGAAGGAGTCCGTAATCTAATACAAAAGTGGATTGCAGGGCCAGGCAACTTGTTGCATAAAATGAAAATGCCAGCAATGATTGTAAAACTCCATAAGTGAAAACATTACTCAATCCGGCAAGTATATTCTTCATTTGCCTTCCTGAGTCATTAATTTTCAT
>JALHRR010000041.1 GCA_022841345.1 Saprospiraceae bacterium | reverse complement strand
ATTAATATTGTTTCCGAAATAAAGGGTTACAAGTGGCGCACAGACATTAACGGGAAGGTTGTAAAGGACAAGGACAAAGACGAGCCGGTAAAGATGAATGACCACGCAATGGACGCCATGCGTTACGCTGTTTTCACTAAATTATCAGTACCTTCATATAGTTGGACCGCTTTTTAATCCGTACAAATGCCGACAATCGTTCAGAATTTAGGGGCGCAGCTTGTTAGAATGGGTTCCCGGCTTTTGGGCCGTCCCCTGATGCAAGGTGGTCGTAATGTGTTTAATATATCTTCCCCTGAAGTTTACGCAGACATAGATTCAAAGAACGCCATTGAAAAAGGGTTCAATAAGAACATTGCCGTTTACTCCATCGCAATGAAGGACGCCGAGAAATTCGGGTCTATACCACGTTACCTGTATGCTGTTGATGACAAGAAATCAGGCAAACGGGAGAAATTCGAGAAGTCAAAGGACCTGAACCAACTGCTGAACCAGCCTAATAAATCACAATCGCAGGATTCATTTTTAACACTTGCCAGGGCTTTTTATAAGGTCACTGGTGAAACGTTTATATGGCTGAACCGTGGTGATTTGGAGAACTACCGTAATGCAGACGGGACGCTGCAAGATGACGCTATTGACCTGCTTCCTGTACTGGAAATGCAGGTTTTGCCGTCTAACCTTGTTGCGCTGATCCCTGATCCTGATGATCCGTGGGGGGTGATAGCCTACATACTACAGGCCGGCACAGAGGTAGTGATCAGAAAGAACGATATCATCCACTGGAAATCTACCACGCTTGAATTCGATATAGCCAGCCGGTCACACATGAGAGGGTTCACGCCGCTGACACCGGGTGCGCTGACGCTGGAGGAAAGTAACTCAGTCAGCAAGGCGTCTATGAGGGCTGCACAGAATGACGGGTCGAAGGCGGTGATATTTGATAAGTCGCTGAAGGCTTCGATGACTCCTACGCAGCAAAGTGATCTTAAGCGGGTAATTGACTCCAAAATAAACAATAACAATGTTGCTGATAGTGTTGCAACATTGCAAGGTGATTGGGGCCTACTCGACCTCTCCCAAACCGCCAAAGATCAGATGCACATTGAGAAGAAAGAAGCAACTTGGCGGGAACTGTGCTTTCTGATGAAAGTGCCTTATGAATTCTTTGATAGTAAAACCACCTTCGCCAATAAAGAGCAGGCACAGGTTGGGTGGATAACAAACGACATTATACCGGCCTGTAAACAGTTTGACGGTGAAATGAACCGGGTACTACTGAAGGCATTTGGATTGGTCAATAAAGCCTACATAGGCACCGATTACAGCGAGCTCCCTGAGATACAGAAGGCCATGGCTGAAACCGCGAAGACCATGCAGGATATATGGTCACTGAGCCCGGATGACGTGCGCCGGTTTTTAGGGTTTGAACCATACGGTGGTACGTTTGACGAACCGTGGGTAACTTCAGGTAGGACGCCGCTGAGTATAGCGACCATGACAGACGGCAGTGAAGATATTGCCACTGAACTTGAACAAAACAGGCTTAACGATGGACGTGGAGCAGGAAGTAATGATCAAATATCCTAAAGAGGACAGAGAGCGCAGATGCAGGCAGCACCGGCAACGGATGGAAGCATTACGGGAGCAATACAGGCAACGATTAATAAATGAACGCAACGCAGCGACAACTATACGCAGAGAAGCACGAACGGAGGATGAAACTGTTTGAACGCAGGTTTATCAGGCCGGTTTATAATGAACTTCAACAGCAGATGAAAGAATCGTCTGAGATATTACAGCGTTCAGGTGTTGACGGGCTGAAGATGGTACTTGAAAGCCTGGTATTCGTTCAAGACTTAGCGCAGCCCATTACGGATATTTACAAATCAGCAGGTATCTACTTCGCAAACAAAACACTGAAGGATATTAACGCATCGGCCAGGGAGGTAAAGGCCGGTTTTGGTATTGACGAGAAGTGGAACCAGTTGATCATCGACTACCTGCGTAAGAACCTGCTCACAAGGGCTGTACTACCGATCAGCCAGACCACTAAACAACAGGTGCTCCGAATACTTGAACAAGGGCAGAATGAAGGATGGGGTATTGATAAGATGGCCTTCGAACTGGAAAATTCAGGGCTAACACTAAGCCGGGCAAGAATGATAGTCAGGACAGAATTAACCATGGCTATGAACTTAGGTAAGGAGCTCGGGCGGGAAGAAAGCCCATACGAAACCACCAAAATGTGGATAGCTGCCAAAGATCACCGTACCCGGCACTCGCACCGTGAAGTAGATAGCGAGATGATTGACGTAGGGGCAAAGTTCAATGTTAAACGGTACAAGGGGGATAAGTTTGTCGGGTGGGATAGAATGACCGGGCCGGGGGATCCAAAGGCACACCCGGAGAACATTATCAACTGCCGTTGCACGACTGTTGAGAGGGTGAAGCGGGACGAAAACGGCAGGCCAATACTGAAAAGAAAAATATCTGTAATTTTACCAGCAGAGGTTATAAGGACCCGTAGAGAAGTAATAACAATTTAATCCGTACTGATGGAAACTAAATCCGTAGTGTTTGAAGTCAAAGACTTCTCAAAGCAAAGCCGTACTGCTGTCATAGCCCATGCTGTGTATGGGAATATTGACAGAGTAGGCGATATATCTACGAAAGGAATGTTTTCATCTTCATGGGCAAGACAGGACGAAGTTTCATTTTACTTTAATCATAACCCGGAATTAGTACCGGGAAAAGTTGTAAGAACATTCGAGGACGAACAGAAAGCGTACACTGAAGTAAAGTTTGGTAACTGGCAGTTGGGCAACGATGTGATGGAGATGGTTGAATTTGGTGTAATAAAAGGAGCTTCTTTCGGTTATGAGACAGAGAAGAAGGATTTTATTGATAAGGCCGGAAAGAAAGTACGGGTGCTTCGCCAGGTGAAACACTTTGAAACATCGCTATTAACTGTACCACCGGCTAATCCTCTTGCAGGTGTTGTAAGCCTCACAAAACAAGAAAGCAAGCTAAACGAATTGAAAGCCGCTCTGGAAAGAATGGAGCATTTCTGCAATAATTCAAGCGCATCGGATGAAACAATCCTGAAGATGCGTGATGAGATAAAACAAGCAAAGAAGTATCTCTCATCAGATGATACCGTATCTACTCCGCTGATCACGGACGGGGGTACCAGCATGGGTGAGTTGAAAGATTTTGCAACGCAATTACATCTTTTAACACTTAAACTCTAAACCATGTCAGAAGTTAAAGAAGCCGTAGAACAAGTACAGGAGTCCGTAAAAAAATATAAGGACGAACTGGAAAAAAAATACGAGAAAGACATTAAGCAGCTCAAAGAAGAAGCTGAGAAAGAAAAGAAAGAACTCACCGATAAGGTGAAAGAAGCTAACCTAAAAGTTGCTGAACTCGGTGGAACCATCGAGGACACCATCAACGAAGTGAAGGAACTAAAAGCCGCTAAAGGCCGGTTCCGTGGTACTGCCAGCCTGAAATATGAAGGGCTCCGCAATAACATCGCTTCGGGTATCGCACAGGCAATCGGCGAAAAGAAAGCCGAGATTATGGCCTCTGCCGGTGGTGCAATGATGAAGCATCATGAGATAAAAGCAGTGGGTGATATGACATCTGCAAACCTGGCAACGGATAACTACATTTCTATGCTGGATTGGCGTCCGGGTATGGAGCCAACAGGCCAGTTTCACTTCAGGAACCTCGTAAGGACGTTACTGTCTGAGACTGATTTTATCCAATACCCACGGGCTAATACCCCGATAGGCGAGGGTTCGTTTGGCCGTCAGGCTGCTGAAGGTGACACAAAACCGCAGGTTGACCGTGATTACACTATGCAGACGTTGACCTTGCTGCCTATGGCTGCTTATGCAGTTGTAAGCCGTCAAGCACTGCGTAATATCATATTCCTGCAAAGCTGGTTGCCCACTTCACTGATGGATCAGATGGAAGACAGTGAGGACAGTGCATTCGCTAACACGCTGGTTGCCGCTGCCACTGGTAGCACATCAACAACCGGGTTTACTGGTACTGCGAATGTGGCTGATAAGCTGGTGATCTATATGAAGAACCTGATCAAGGCTAAGTACAATCCTAACGGATTGGCCGTGGACCCCAACGTTTGGGCAAACCTGATCCTGTTACGTCCGGGTACTGCCGGGGAAAGCTACAGCGGCCCTGTGCCTGTTGTGGTTGACACTAACGGTACTGTTCGTATCTTGGGTAAGCCTGTATATCCTGTAAACTGGTTGACCGGCAACCGTGTGCTGATCGGCGACTGGACTAAAGCAGCGATTGTACAAAGCGAAGGGTTGACGCTGAGGCAGACAGATAGCCACGCATCCCTGTTCACTTCCAATGAGATTTGTTTCTTGCTGGAAAGAACTGAAGGGCTGGCAATTTTCCGTCCTGACGCATTTACTACAGCCGTTATTTCATAAGAGCAAGCATCGTTTCATTTAGGGTATGTAAGCCTGGGGTTTTTACTCCGGGCTTTTTTATACCTATATGTTTAAAAATATGGCTTGGAAGTAAACGGATATGTTTATATCTTAGTGGCCTCAACTTACAGGGACATACTTGTTTTGGACATCGGAGGCCGGGTAGAAATATCCGGCTTTTTATTTGGTAGTGCACAACATAGTAATTAATTTGCTACCCTAAATGAAACTGTATGAAATGGCAACAAGTTATCAAAGCCGGTAAACTCCAATTCGATAACCCGATTATTTTCAACTCTACAACTAAAGGCGTCAAGATCGGTACACTTGGCGAAAAGAAATCAACAGCGTCAGGCACTGATTATGTGTTTGTTTCAGGTGATGAAACGTTTGATGACGTCACCCACTTCGCTGTTATTACTGACCCTTTAAAGCCTGCGAGATGACCGGTATAAAGGTCATAGTAGAGCACAGCAAAGTCAATCCGGAAACGGTTGCGCTTATAGATAAGGCAATAGAAGAAAAAAGAACGTTTTCGCTTACTTATAAGAACACGTATGCAGTGTATGACCCTGTAAAGTATTGTTGGTATCATGAAGGGTGTACCAGGATTAAATTTTTGCTTAATGATTACGATAACTTTATAGGCCATGTATCAAAAATGGTTCTGGTGTATAAAGATTATTCAGACGTTGAATTAAAAAGAAACTCAAACGGCTACGAAAGGTATATTCTTATAAACAATAACAACTCATGACCTCCCTCTGCATCAACATCGACAACGGCCCTGAATGGGAATTAGCTAAACAAGAGTTTGAAAGAATCGGAATTGAAGTAGAAAGATTCCCCGCTATTGTCGAAGATAACCGGGTGCTGGCTTTCAATAAATCGGTTTACGCAGCCCTGCAACTGATGCCGGATGGAGGCTGGTTGTTTGAGGATGACGTGCAGTTTGACGGGTCACTGGAGGAAGTGAAAGCGGCGTTACGGATCATGCCTTCGGATATGCTTACGTTTCATCTTGGCTGCAACATCATAGGGTCTGACCTTATTACATGGAAGATGCCTGAATTCTATGGGCCGGGGTTAGTCAGGCTATGGAACTGCTGGCAAACCCATGCTAACTATTACAGCGCAGAATGCGTAAAGTTTATACTGGAGAACTTCAAATACGTTACCGATGATTACAAAACTGAAGGCTGCATCATCTTCGATGAATGGCTGCGTAATAACGTACTGTCACAGGGCAGATCGTACCTGCTTAACCCGATGATAGCCTACCAGCGTCCCCGGCATTCAGCTATCT
Organism: Saprospiraceae bacterium; assembly: GCA_022841345.1. GTDB lineage: Bacteria > Bacteroidota > Bacteroidia > Chitinophagales > Saprospiraceae > SLDF01. The sequence continues at coordinate 36,111 of JALHRR010000041.1, read as the reverse complement.
GGAATGTTGAATCGAATTATACCGGGGCACATAAACAAGGGAATCAGTATTTAAAAGAGAATGTATGATTAGATTAGTAACCTTCGCCGATTCACGTATGACCACATCAGCAAAACTATGCTGCCTGTCTGCTTCAAAGATGGGTGTAGATGTATGTTGGCCGCAAAGCCCTGATACTATTACACAGGAGTTCAGGGATATGAATGCAGAGATATTTAAGCATGACAGAGGTTATGGCTATTGGGTTTGGAAGCCTTACTTCATCTACAAGTCAATGCTGAACTGCCGGGACGGTGATATACTGATCTATTCAGATGCAGGTGTAGAGTTTGTGAACCCGGTTAGCCATATCATTGACAAGATGGACGAGGATATATTCTTCTTTACAAATGGGTTCCCGCATGTGGAGTGGTGTAAGGGGGATGTGTTAAATGAAATGCTTGGATGGGTTAATTCATGGAATTTTGAGGCAACTGTTAGATATGGCAACGCAGCGGTTAAGGGAGGGATAGTAGAGATAAATACGTTCAAACAAGTCCAAGCCTCTGTTATCTTCTTCCGGGTAAATGAGACTACCCGCAACTTCGTTAAAGAGTGGTTGCTTTACTGCCAGATGCCAGGCTTTATTGATGACAGCCCATCTAAGCTGCCCAACTACCCAACGTTTGCAGAGAGCAGACATGACCAAAGTATTTTGACGTGCTTAGCAATAAAGCACGGGTATACTATTGATCATTGGTGGCCCACCCAATACAGTATGCATCTGCCAAGATCAGAAAGAGATAATTATCCTGTAATGTTCAATCACCACAGGCGTCGAGATAAAGGAAAAGGTAATGGTGATGTGGAATGGGAATAAAAAAGCCTCTCAAATAAATGAGAGACTTTGGTTATCTTTATAATGACTAAATCATAAAGACATGGCAAATGTAATAAAAGAAATCTGGAAAGATATAGAAAGTATTCCAGGCTATAAGATAAGTAATCAAGGGAGAATAAAATCACACACCGGGAAAGTGCTTAAGACTTTTCATAATTCAAGAGGATATGTTACAATCAGAATATCAAATTACGGCAACCCCAAAAGCATAACGCTTCACAGAATTGTAGCAAAGGCATTTGTGCCAAACCCAAATAACCTTCCGGAAGTAAACCACATTGATTCAAATAGGGCTAACAATAATTTTAATAACCTTGAATGGTGCACACATTCTCAAAATCAGTTTCATGCATATAAAAGTGGTTTTAGGGATCATAAAGGTGATAACCATCCGCAAAGAAAAATAAACAGTGATATTGTTAAAGAGATTAGAAGTAGGTATATACCGTATGTATGCACGGGTAAAAAGTTGGCCGCTGAATATGGGATAACTGTAAGTAGTTTAAATAACATCATTTCAGGTAAAAACTGGAAACATGTCAATTAGTAAACAACGTTGGCTTGAAGCCCAACAGCATGAACGCAGGTTTCACAATGAAGATTTTGAAACAGGCAGAAAGCATTACGCTGAATCATACCGGCAGTACTTTGAGTTCTTAGGTATCACTGAGCCGGGGGGTATCATTTGCGAGATAGGCCCGGCTGACTTCCCGGCGTTGGGGTATATCAACCATGCAAAGGGGTCGTTTATCATTGAACCTATGCCGTCTGAGCACTTGAAGCGGTTTAGTATCCCCGTTGTGGCCGTTCTGGCCGAAGACGCCGAATACCAGGCTGACGAAGTTTGGCTATTCAATGTACTTCAGCATGTCATCGACCCGAATAAGATAGTAGAACGGGCGAAGGCACAGGCTAATGTTGTGCGGTTCTTTGAGCCGATCAACTACGGGATTGATGATTGCCATCCGTGGAACCTGACACTGGAAATGTTTAAGGGCTGGTTTGGACATTGTGTGCAGCACTATGCAGGGGGTCAGGACGTAACTAATTTTCATACACATGAATGCGCTTACGGCGTTTGGAGGAAAAATATATGAAGCATTATATAACAGCAGCCGAAGCAAGATTTATGACAACACAATTAGATGAATGGCTCGATAGTGTAGACTATTTAATATTAGAAAATATAAATAAAGGTCTTTGTAGTGCCACTGTTGATATAAGAACAGATTCTAAGCCTGGGCCAATGTACTATCAAAACGCTAATTTCTACACAAGGCATTTAAAAACAAGAGGATTTGATATTGATTGGTGCCAATCTTATTTAACTATTAAATGGTAATCATGCTAACCTTCGCAGTAAAATATGCAAAGAACATTTACTCCCAACAGGGGGAGGACGGTATTATCGAAGAATGCTTGAAACGGATTAAGCCGAAACTAAAATCAGCGGTTGAGTTTGGTGGTGCTGATGGGTTCTATTGCAGTAATACGGCGGCGTTAAGATCAACATGGAAGGTTTACATGTACGATATGCAGGAATACTCACCGCATGTTCAAAGTATGATGGTAACCCCCGACAACGTAAACGACCTACCTGAATGCTCCATCCTCTCAATCGACATTGACGGCAACGATTACAACGTATGGAAGGCGTACAATGGTAACCCCGATATTGTGGTTATCGAAATCAACAGCAGTATTGCACCCGATCATGGCAGGCCGGTTAGCGACCTTAATCATGGTACCGCATACAAGCCGATGGTAGAGTTAGGCATACACAAAGGCTATTTCCTGCTATGCCACACCGGGAACCTGATATTTATCAAAGACGAGTATCGTAAATTATTCCCTGAAGTCATTGGCAGCGGACTTGATAACTACGAACTTTATTTCAATAGGTCATGGCTGAAGTGAAGCATTTTGAACCGCATGAAGATAACAGGCTGATTGAGTTACTCAGCAAGGGTTACACGACCCACAGGATTGCCAGGGAGTTCAAAGTTTCGACTTCAAGAATCAGGGAACGGATCAGATCATTAAGAGAGAAAAATAAATGTTACACCGTTGTTCAATTAGTTGCTAAATGGATAAAAGAGGGTATCGAATAACAAGGTTCACGAAAGAAGATGATAGGCAGTTGGTGTCTATGCTGGCAAAGGGGATGAAGTTTAAGGAGATAGCAAAAGATGCAGCCAGAGTTCAAAACCGGGTTAACTATATCCGTAAAGCATACGATTGTAAAAACATTGCTCATTTAGTTTATAAATTTACCAAAGCAGGGAAGATATGAAAGGCATACTTACATTCTCACAACTTGGCCGGTACGGTCGTTTCGCAAACGGTGTATTTCAGGTTGCATCTACAATAGGTATTGCCCGAAAGCAGGGTTTTAAATTTGAGTTCCCGTTATGGATCAACCACGATCACCGTGACCGGTTTGGATCAACAGAGGACGTATATATTTACAAACATCTGGTAAATGAATTACCGTTAAGTGATGGCAGGTCGTTTCCTGAAATGTATTACCAGTGGGGTTACCATGAAGTACAGCTGCCTATGGGTAATTGGGATCTGTTGGGTCACCTGCAAAGCGATAAATATTTTCGCAGTCATATTGACGAGGTAAGGCACTATCTTACATTCAAAGACGAGCCGCCACAGAATGATTACGTTGCCATCCACTACCGGGCAGGTGATTATGTTGATGACCCGAATGCCTACCACCCACGATGCCCGAAGGAATACTATATAGAGGCGATGAAGTTGTTTCCGGGGAGAAGGTTTATATTATTTAGCGATTCACCGGGAGCATGGATGGATATGATGGGCAGTCAGGTAAGAATTAGCATAGGTATCGATTACATCGAAGACTTCAAACTCATGAAATCCTGCCACTCATTCATAACAGCCAATAGTTCCTACTCCCTTGCCGCTGCGATACTGGCTAATCAACCCGGCAAGCAGATCGTTTGCCCTAAGAAATGGTTTGGTGATGTGGCCGGTATGACATGGAATGATATTTACCCTGAAAATGCGATAGTGATATGAGTCTCCGAATCCTATGGTCAATACACCTATACCCGCCTTCGCATAACTGCGGATCAGAATACGTTGCCCATCACGTTAATAAATTCCTTGTCAGTCGTGGACACCAAGTAAGGGTAATATTGCATCAGTACAACGGGAACCCGTTTATTTACGAAGGTGTTGAAGTGTTCCCAGCTAACGGTCGGGTTGATGCTTACCAATGGGCTGATGTTATATTCACTCACCTTGACTACACACAGTTCACATGGGGTATGGCAATGACCTGCAAGCGGCCACTGGTTCATTTTGTTCACAATGATATCGAGTACCACGCTATCAAAAACGGCATCCGGGGTCAGCATATCGTTTATAATTCAGACTGGATCAAAAACAAAATGGGTTACGATTGGCCTGGGTACACACTACACCCGCCATGTGATACAGCGTACTACAATGTAAACGAGAACCCGCAGAGCAATGAATATATTACCCTTGTATCTATGAATGAGCGGAAAGGCGGCTACATGTTTAAGAAGATAGCCGAAGCCATGCCCGACCGTAAATTCATGGGCGTATGGGGTTCCTATGACAACCCCGGCCCTATGAATCTTTCGCAGCAACAGATCGTTGACATGATGCCGCCAAATGTTACGATCGTACCCAATAGCCCTGATATCCTTAATGTGTACCGTCAAACGAGATTACTACTGATGCCATCAGACTATGAAAGCTGGGGCCGTACGGCAACTGAAGCCATGTGTAACGGGATTCCGGTAATATGCACCCCAACGGACGGACTACTGGAAAACTGCGGGGAGGCTGGTACTTATATCGGTAAGCAGATACCAACTGCACTGCCTGGGGATGCCTGTGTAACCATCGGTAAAGTAGAGGAATGGGTAAAGGCTGTTAAGAAATTTGATGATACAAAATACTACGGTGGAAAATCGTTAATTTGCAGGGACAGAGCTAACCAGCTCAACCCGCAAAAAGAACTGGAGGGGCTGGAGGCGTTTATATACAGTGCCCGTTTTTAATCCGTACCATGATCGACATTATCAATCATTCGAAGGCTGAGATAGGCGGCGGGTTTGCGCCGTCTAACTCTATGATCACCTCCATGAGCCTTTCACTTACGGCTACTAATACAACCGTAACATCTGCCACGCTTATTAACGCTACTATTATCCTGCTCATGCGGGAGATCGTGCCCTATGTACAGGCGGCAACAGCAGACGAAAGCAACCGGGAATTTTCCTTTGATAACACAACAGGGACAATCACCTTTGAGACGGCGAACCCAACGGACGCTGAAAGTATCTATGTGCTGTACTATCCAACCCCTTCAAGCGGTCAGACGCAGGCAGTTGAGCCCGTTTCACTGGTTGAAGCAAAGGCACAGTTACGGGTAACTTTTACAGACGATGACCTGGAAATATACAGGTTGATAACTAAGGCAAGGCAAGCAATAGAGAACTACTGTAATATTTCTATTGTAACAAAGCGTATTACTCTGATGGCGGTGTTTCATGATACATGGGATCTCCCGTTTGGCCCGGTAACCGGACTTGAATCGGTACAGACAAGGGCATCACAAACAGGTTCTGGCCCTGTGTCATACGAGACGGCTACCACTAATTGGGAGATTGACGGCGACAGGTTTGAACCCGCTGGTTGCATCAGGTACAAAATTGTGTACACAACCGGTTATAGCAACTGCCCCGAAGATTTGAAGCAGGCGATATTAGCGCAGATTTCATACCTGTATGAGAACAGGGGTGTAGATGCTTCGGAGATTGGTATCGTTAAGCAGGCTATTGATTTAGCTAACCCTTATAGAAATATGTTATGGATTTGATCGGCAAAATGGATAAGGTATGTGTACTGAAGCAGAACACACCGGGGACACTCGGAGCCGGGGCGGTGGATTCATACGCTACTTTGCTGACTACCCGTGGATGGCTGCGTAAGTCATCCGGAAACCGGTCTTTGTCGTTTGGGGATCTTGTCGGTAATGATAGTTGGAAGCTGACCGTGAGGAAAGAGAATGCCCTGGTGAATAACCTTCGCCATGATCTGAAATGGGTAATAGATGGCCGTACGTTCACGATACAGACATGGACAAACGTAGGGGAACGGAGTTTCTATTATGAATTTGAATTAACTGAACAACGTGCCTAATAAAGTCACACTAAAGGGATTTGATGAGTTTCAAAGGAAGCTGAAAGCCTTGCCGCCTCAACTGAAGAAGCAGGCGGGGGCTTTGGTGTATGACGCTGCTCAGTTATGGGAGGAAAAGGCGAAGCAGGACGTACCAGTAGATCAGGGCCGGTTGCGGTCGCTGATAACCGCTAAGAAGGTCAGTGAAATGACTTCGGAAACCGTTTCGGCTGCTGATTACTCAGCGTATATCGAATGGGGTACGAAGTCGAGGGTGAGAGTGCCAGCGGAGTTGGCAAGCTATGCGCAGCAATGGAAAGGTGTTACGGCACCCGGTGGAGCGAAGGCCATATACGAGTGGTGTATGAGGGTTGGCATACCACAGAACGCATGGGTGTTTGTATATCTTTCAATTATGCGTAATGGTATTCACCCGCATCCATTCTTTTTTAAACAGATGCCGTTTGTACAAAAGCAACTGGTTTCAGATATTGAGTTCATGCTAAACACATTGGACAAATGAGAGACACTATGGATATATTACAGATGGCCGTTTTCGGGGCACTTAATGGTAATCTGTCTTACAATTCTGCCAACGTCCCGGTTTACGATGAGAAAAAAGAAGTCGGGCAGAATGATAACCTGTATGTCCTGCTATCCACACAACAGGAAAACGACAACCCCCAAACTTCAGATGCCTTTATTACCGATAGCAGCATAGATATTGAGATCATGCATAAGACAGGGTTTGAGGTCAGCAAGAAGGTGCTGAATAACATCAGTAACCAGATACTTGAAATACTGATCCCTACACCTTCGACAAACGGCATGGCTGTACAGAATTTATTTCAGATACAGAACGTCCGTAGGACTGCATCTATTACCCGTAATTTATCAATCAGTGAAACACAAAGTATATTGCAAAAGATCATAACTATATCGGCCCAGATAGTCGAGCAAAATCCTTAATTTTAACCTCAAATTAATCTAAAATGTCCGTACCTACTACAATTCAATCCAACCAGGTTCCGCTTCAGCTTTCGGCCGATGGGATAACCTATAAAAACGTTGTTTGTAAAAGAACAACAAACTTTAACGGCACTACATCTGTAAACGTTGAGGAAACGGATTGCGGTATCGAGAAAGGGCTTGGAACTCCCGACTGGACGCTGGATTTCGAGGGAGTTGTAAATACTACTCCAACCAGTACCACCGAATTGAGCGCAGCTGACCTGCTGGCACTGTGGTTAAACAAGACACTCACTTATTCAAAGTTCATGACCGGTGATGGTACTGGCAAGAACGTGTACATACAAGGTACAGGGTACGTAACTGATTTGTCTATGGCTGCATCAGTAGGTAACCTGCTTGCATTTACATTCACATTCAACGGCGTTGGTACACCTGATATAACCGTATAACATGACAGGACTTGAACTATTACCCCGGAAGGCGTTTGAATTAACGCTATCAGATGGCACTAAGGTACAGGGCCAGTTTGGTACATGGGCACTCAGTAGGTTTGGGCAGAAACGGAAATTAGGATTAAACGACCTGATGGCAGTGTTTAGCGAGAACCCGCAACTGTCAGATATGATTGATTTTGTTCTTTGCGCCGTGGAGTACAAGGAACGCCAAACCGGTTTACCGGCAACGTTCAATGATCTGAAGTTTGCACAGTGGATTGATGACTATACAGCCGCAACAGGTGAGCCAGGCGTACTCATGGTATTATTCAACCACGCCAGCCGTGAAGAAGATAAGCCGGATGAAAAAAAAAGTCAGGACAACTTAGCTGGGGTCAATTCATTAGAATTGCCAGCAGTGCAGGAATAACGCCGGATGTGTTTTGGACGCTGACCATGGATGAGGTTGAATATGCGATCCGGGGAAAAGTGGATGATTGGAGAATACAGCGGGACTTTACATACGGCATTATGCTATCAAGCGGGAACTATAAGAACCCGCCAGACAGACAAGTATTGTTTCCGCTGACATTTGATGACGAATTAAATGCAAAACTTTCAGCCGATGATATAACGGCATTGTACGATAAATATAAAGGGGTACTGTAATGGCTAACAATATACTCAAAGTAATTATATCAGTCGAAGCCCCTAACGTAGCACAGACAGCAGCCAAAGTTAGCCAAGCAACCGATAAGATGGGGGCGTCAGTTGCCGCAGTAGGCGCAAAGGTAGAAACAAGCACAAAAGCATTTTCGCTACTTCAAAAACAGGTCGCTGCATTTGGCGGCGGGGTAAATTCATTTACAAATAATTTCCAGAAATTACCGCAGGTTGTAAATAATACAGAGACTGCATTAAAGAAATTACCGAGTGCCAGTAATCAAGCTACGCAATCTCTTATAGATTTAGGCCGTGTTGCACAGGACGCTCCGTTTGGTTTCTTAGGTATTGCCAATAACATTAACCCATTATTGGAATCATTTCAGCGGTTAAAAGCAACCACAGGAACAACTGGTGGGGCTTTATCAGCATTGGGTAAATCATTGACAGGTGCAGGGGGGTTAGGTTTGGCCGTATCCGTTGTTTCGTCTTTACTTATTGTATTCGGGGATAAATTATTTGGAGCCGGTAAAAAATCAGATAATGCTAAGAAATCGTTAGAAGCTCTTAATCTGGAGTTAGAGGCATCAAAACAAAGGGTTGATGATTTAGGTTCTTCGTTGCAGTTACTGAATCAACTTGGGGCAATCAATATAAAAATATTTGGACTGTCGCAGGTACTTGATCTACAAGGACAGTACGTAAGCAATCAGGAGGAAATAGGTAAAATTGATGCCGAAGTAGCGAAAGCACAGGCATTGTACTCAAAGGCGGTTGTATTTAATCAGCAGCGGGCTAACGAAGAAAGTAAGAAAGCGGAAGATCAGGCACTGGAGAACTTAAGGAATGCACAAAAGAAAAGGCAAGAGTTTGCCGATAAGGGTAGGGTAATAGCAAGGGAGATTGAATTACAAAAAGTTGAGGACTTTAAAAAATCACTGGAGGATCAGAAAAGTGCATACGAAAAATGGGTTTCAGAACAAATATCAAAAGGAAAGGCTTACGCCGCTGAGTTAAAAAAGATTGGCGCAATCGTTCCTGATTTTACACCATTTGATACGCAGGCAGAGGAGTTGCAAAAGGCATTAAAAGTAATTCGTGAATTTAATACAGCGACATTAAGGTTTGAGATACCTGTTGATTTTATAATATCTGAACCGCCAGAGGAAGTTGTATCTAATTCAAAAAGTCTTTATAATAGGATCGGCGCAATACTCGGACAGGAATTCGTAACCGGGTTCAGGGAGGCGCAGGAAAAAACAGACTTTAGTCTGATTGATGCTGTTGCCGAGGAAAAGAAACTCAAAGGGCTTCAGCAAGGATTTATAAAGATCGGCGAAGGTATTGGCCAATTTGTTACCCCTGCTATTGATGCCATGATTAACGCAATAGGTGAAGGTAAGAACGCTTTCCAGGCTTTTGGGCAGGCTGTTGGTCAGATATTATTAGGGGTTATTAAGAAACTTATTCAGGCAGCAGTACTTTCATTAATCATCAGCGCAATATCGGGGGGATCAGCCAATGCCGCTAAAGGGGGATTGTCATTCGCTCAGGCGTTTAAGGGTGCCTTCGGCGGCTTCCGTGCTGCTGGTGGGCCAGTATCAGCAGGTACAGGCTATGTGGTAGGCGAGAATGGCCCGGAATACTTCGTGCCCAACACAGGCGGAACGATCGTTCCTAACGGCGGTGGCGGTTCATTTGCCGGTGCCATGGGTAACAGTATGGGTAAGGTGGTATTTGAAATACAGGGTAATAAATTAGTTGGCGTTCTTGCTAATGCCAGCAGATCACAAGCGAGATTATCATGAGTCAATATGGGTTAGTATATCATATGGAGTTCAACACGATGGAGAATGATCAGAATGTCTTTGTTGACATTTACGACACCTCTGTCTTGATTGATGATGCCGCTGATCCCGAAGTTATTGAACTAACTCCCTACGGGTCTCCGCTGGTTATTTCGGTTATCAATAACGACCGGGATAAGTTTTCCCCTATCAGGGCAAAGCAGGCAACGATCAGGTTTTTATCGAACCGGGGCGAGAATAAAGGGGCGTACACATTCGCAGATAAGCCGGATAATAACTGGCTGGTAAGAGTTACAAACAACACACCCGAAACTATATTTGAGGGGTTCCTGATGCTGTCAGATATACAACAGCCATTCCAGCCGGACCCGGTTGTAGTTGAATTAACAGCCTCAGATCATTTAGGGGTGTTGAAAGATATTCCGCTTACAGACGATACCGGGGCAACACCACAGGGGAAATACCGTATCGCTGAACTGGTTGCCATGTGCCTGAAGAAAACAGGGATGTCTATTGATTTAAAAGTAATCAACAACGTCCGGCATGGTGGTGGCTATACCGGTGCTATTACGTTTTCGCAGCCTGGAAATTACTTTGTAACTGATGGGTTAAAGACATATATTTTCTACCCAAACCAGACTATTGTTATTACCGGCACAACCAGCAATAACGGTACGTTTATAGTTGAGAGTGTAGATAATACCGGAGTAGTTACGCAGGTTACTTTAACCACGGCCATAACAACCAGCGAAAGCGCAGCCAGTGCAACGATAGCAGATGCCAGCAATGGTCATTTATACAATGAAGTTTATATAGATGCTAAAACATTTGAGGAAGAAATAGGAACCTGTGAAGATTGTTACACGGTTCTGGAAAAAATACTTGGTGAAGATTGTTTTCTCACACAGTGGAAAGGTGATTGGTATATCATGCGGGTTGACGAGTTTGAGGGCAACCCTATATATATTGCCAACTATGACGCTGATGGTACTTTCATAGATATTGACGGCGGTACGACAATCAATAAATCAATCGGTGCGGCCGAATCAATCAGGTGGGCTAATGCCGACACACTGCTGGAATTTGAACGCAGGCATAAGACGGTAAAGGAAACATACAACTTTAATTTATGGAAGGAAATTGTCTGTAATATTGATTTTTCTCGTGGGACCGGTAGCGACCCTGCGGGGGTAACGCCGGACGAGGAAGTAGAGTACGTTCCTGAATGCTGGGAGTTTTACCGGGGCCGTAATGTCGGAACCGGGTTGATTATGACCTATACCGAACTTGATACTCTGACTGCTGACGTTGGGGCGTTACGAGGGATTAGGAAGATATATGATTTTGGCTACGAGAAAGAAAGGTTCCTATTCATGCAGGATAATGATGCAGAACATTATTATAAAGCGGAACCGTTTGATGTTAACTTTAAAGATAGGCTTACAATATCCTTTGACTGGAAACGGATGACCACATTAGGGGGATCGCTTAATCAGGCTTTAATAACACTTGAAGAAACAGACGGTACTTTATGGGCTTGGAACTACAATGCCAACGGCTCAGTTAATGAGTGGGTAGAGATTACCAACATGGCACAGTCGGCTTATCTAAGAACATGGCTTTCAACGGTGGCAGGTACTGATGACGATTGGGAGAATATTTCATCTGTACTTGAAACGCCTGCAGCCGGTAAGGTAACGATCAGGCTGTTGTTAAACGACTTTGGTTACGAGAAGCGGTTTGCTAACCTGAACATAGCCTATGACGCTTACATTAACGGCACATATCTGAATTTCTCCGGTCAGTACTCCCAAGTTGACCGTGACCCGGCTGCTGGATACAATGCGAAGCGGGATGAGGAAGTATTCATTTCAGACAGCCCGTCCAAACTATTCAAGGGAGCTTTAATGGTACCATCCGGTACTGACTACACATTAACCTATCGGTTCTATGCAGCGGCTGTATTCTCGCTTGGGTTACCAACGACTGAGGATAGTTACCACCCATTCGGATATATACAGGCCTTTAGTGTTTGGAATCAGTATAGGAATTCGGGCAGGGTGTTTAGCGGGGCACTCAAAGGGCTTGGTACTTCATGGCCTGATCTGCTTCATAAGTACAGCCTTACTGATGCGGACGGCAATACAGTCAGTCGAAACTTTATGCTAATTTCGTTTGAGCAAGACTGGAAAACCGGCATCTGGACGGGGGTGTTTGCAGAGGTGTACCGTACCGATCTTGGCAAGGTTTATAGCGATACGTTCACGTTTAAATATATAACCAGTGGGTAATCTTGTAAGGGGCCGTGATGTGATTGTTTCGCTTAAAATATCGGGTACATTCTACCCGGTGTTTTGTGCGAAGTCTGCCACCCTTACCAGTAATCAGGATGAGATTGAAGTAACGCATATTAATTCAGGGGCTGACCGTGAATATGTGCCAGGGATGGGTAACGCTACGCTTGATGTGTCAGGTATCACAACGATTGACAACAGTAACAGCAGGGTATCATTGCCGTACCTGTTACAGGCAGCGCAGCGAAGGCAGTTATTTGATATGCGGATGCTGCTAACGGACGAGGACGGTAATCCTTTGGCTATAACGTTTACAGCGTTTAGCACTACAAGGTCATTGACAAAGGAAATGGTATCGTATAGCCAGTCTTCCATATCGTTCAGGATAACCGGTAGCATAGCAACGTCAACCGTAATACCTGATCCTGAAATACCGCCATGCGATGCCGAAGACCCGCTATACCTGACACTGGCTGAAGGCGATACTGAAGTATCTGATGTATTACTGGAGCAGGACGGGGTTGTGATATTGGGGGTTTCAAGAGAGGGAACGGTTTACACACAGACCGCAGGGTCACCCGGTAACCTACAGTTTAGGTTTACGGCTCTGACAGGGGCTGTTGATTTCCAGAATGCCGGTAATCCGGGAGGTGAGAACATTTGGATATTATATAAACTAACGTAATGGCATCGACAGGCAGAAAAACATTTACTGGTGTTCCGGGTATGTATCAAATATTTGAGCCCGGTCTGGCCTACTCATCTATCCTGATGGTAAGCAGGTCCGGGACGGTGCATAAGGAGGTGGCCAGCTCACCGGGGAGTCAAGAGTTTAGTTACGACTTGGCAACCGGCACAATATCCTTTGACTCAACAAACCCGTTCTATTCCGACCCGGCTATGGACGATGTGGTATTATCGCAATTTGAAAAGGTACATGTAATCTATAAGCAATGAAAAAACTATTATTCCTACTCCTACTGATAAGCGGCTATTGCAATGCTCAATACCCTTCAGGGTACACAGGCATTAACTCACGTTACGACTGGCTGGCCGGTAAATTCCGGGCATTACATGCACCATCCGGGGCATCGGCTGCACTGACTACCGGGCAGTGGTCCGGAGCCGGTGCGTTGTTCGTTGATACGTCCGGTGGCGGTATTGGACTGTATTATTACAACGGCCTGAACTGGATCAGGCTGAGAGATACGACAGAGGCGGGGGGCGGATCAGGTACGGTCACATCCGTAGCAACGGGCTACGGGTTATCGGGGGGCACGATTACCACAACGGGGACGCTGATAGCCGATACCGCTGTTGGTGCTGGGTTATTCCCGTGGCAACGATGGTTAAAGGTAAGGGATAGCTTAGCTGCTGGTTTATCTGGCATCTCGGGTTCTCCAGGTGGTTCAAATACCTATGCAGACCTGACAACATCTATCGTTGACGGGCCTGATTATAACGGCTTCCCGTGGCCTATTCAGAAAGGAGATACTACGATAGTATTTGTGCCGCAATTCAATGAACACATTGGCCCCGGCCCTATCAGGGTATTTAAATCACAAACAGGTGGCAGAAACTGGGCATTACAAGGCAGTGTACGAGTTGACGGCACTACTTTATCAATAACAGCATTGCAGGTAGGATTAATTGGTGATACAATGCACCTGAGTTATTGCAGGAGTGCATCCTACGATACTATTTTCTTCGCTAAGAATTACGGGGGTGGTTTAGACTTTACATCAACCGGCTATGTGAAATATCAAACCGGGTGGGTAGGGTCGCCAGCTATCAATAATATCTTCAAAATGGTGAGCGATACCGTTTATGCACCCATGTATGAACTTGATGCGGATAGTTCACGGGCTTTCCTTTGTTATTATACAGGCGGCACATGGTATCGGGGTAATACAGTATTGCTTCAAACAGGCACAACATTTCCTAACGGACTTACTAATGAGTGGGGGTTAATCATTACTAAGTTGGGTACAATGGATGCAAACACAGAGATAGCTACTTTGCACAGAAACGGGAATTATGGATATTATACTCACGTAAGAACATCAAATGGTTTTATAACAAGCACTGAAGATGTAACTAACCTATTCTATGAATTTGGAGTGCAGGAAACAAGGTCTCCTCTTGCATTTTATATGTTGGACTCAACAGTATATATTATAGACGGAAATAGGAGAACAACTGGGATGATGGCAATAGAGTATTGCACAATTTCAGCATCAAATTTTTTCACCAATAATCAAGCGGGTTATTCAAAGGTCAGGAAATTATATAGCGGTGCTGCTGGATTCAAAGCAGCGGGTGAAGATTTCGGATACCCAATGACATATGAATATAACGGGAAACCTTATATAGCTTTCTATGATGTGTCACCAATTTATACAACACCTGGAGAAGGTGGCGAAGACGATGTAAGGTCTATTTCTTTCCCGTTACTTGACCGGGGTTATTCTGAAATATACAATGATGCAAACCAGTCAATAACTGACAGTATTCAAACGCTGGTATCGTTCCCTGATTTGCTGCTCGACTGTATGGGTTCTTATGATTTTGACGGTGAAACCAACACAGTAGATTCAGTATGGGAAGCCAAAGAAGATGGTTGGTATACGATTAATGCCATCGCAACATTTGAAGCGAATAGCACAGGGTCTTATAGACAAATGTATGTGGTAGTGGCTGACCCTGGGTACAATACAACAGCAACAAATCAACTTATCAGCAAAACAACAATACCGGGTCACGTAAGCAACAGCGACTTTAACCGGGTTGAATGTAACGGTATGGCATATATAAAACAAGGCGAGCAGGTGAAAGTATTTGTAAAACATGACGCAACGACTGCACTAAACCTACTCAACACATCAAGAGAAACAAGGGCATCACTTAAAATAACAATCGTAAGATGAAAAAATTAATCTTTATATTAGTACTGTTTATATCACTGAAGTCACAGGGGCAAACGGCGATCACGGACAGTACGCAACTGGCAACCTACATAGCAGATTCATTGTCTGCCGTGAACGACTTCAGCCATGCAATTAACTGGAAAGTAAAACGCCTGGCGTTATCGCTGAACTCGATTGCCAGGAGTGGCGGAGGCGGAGGATCGGGAACAGTAACAAGTGTTGCCGCTGGCTTTGGCCATACGTTTACCACATTCACTACATCGGGAACAATTATAGGCGATAGCACTTCAGGCGGCTTTGCTTCATGGGTCAGGTTGAAAAAAGTAATTGACTCTCTCAATGCTGCCGGATGGGCAACCGGTTCACAGTGGACAACATCAGGCAGTAATATTTATTACAACACGGGCAGCGTTTCCGTAGGATCAACTGGTTCAACTGGTAAATTCTACATTAACGGCCAGACAAGTAATATCGGTCTTTACCTACGGCCTTCAGACGACTCACAGCCGATGCTATTAATGAATAATGCCAGTGAAGCAAATAACCGCCATGCGTTGTACGGGAACGGGAACGCTTACTTCTCCAATGGTGCTGGCGGTTTAGCGATAGGTTCAAACTCAAATGGCGGTGCAAAGTTAAGGGTGGTGGGCAGCACAAATCTCGAAGGGTCAATATCTGTAAAACAAAACGTTGCTGTCCCCAATACTGGAAACTATACGATGAATGCTGATGACGTTTATTTAGAACTACCTGATTTGACAGGTCAAACAAACAGGCAATTAAATATATCAAGTCCGGGGGCTGGTAGTACCAGGGTATGTATAATCTATAATAAGAACTCTGCATCTTCCGGTTTCACATGGACAAGTAGTTTAGGGATTGAGTTACCAGACGGCAGCACCTTCACAACTCTGGAAAATAAAACTACTTACTTCTTAAAAGCCAATGGAACAAACTGGGTACTGATCAGTAAGGCAAACGCTTATCCTTCAAATATTGAAAGCACTTACACCCCGACACCTTACAACACAACTAATATAGCAGCTTCCACTGTATACACTACTTACTATCAGCGTATCGGTGATGTTGTTCATGTGTGGGGTGAAATTGATATTGATGCAACAACAGCACTGACAATTTCAGAATTAGGGTTATCGCTTCCCATTGCTTCAGGCGTTGGACAAACGTATGAGATTGCTGGTACAGCAGCCTTTGAAGATAATACAATCGTTCAGATTTCAGGTGATGGAACCAATGATCGGGCTAAATTCAGGTTCACCCCGCAATCAGCCACAAATAATAAATATTCCTTCCATTTTACGTATAAATATTTTGCGCCATGAGAATAATAATACTACTGCTACTGCTGCCGGTAATCGGGTCAGCGCAGAAAGGGTTCTTTCTTCGTGGTGATACATTGTTTTACAATGACGGTGAGGGTATTGAGAAACAACTTACCAGGCTTGTACCTTCAATGACCGGGCAAAGTGGCAATGTATTATCAAACAACGGAACGGCCTACACATGGGTAACTCCTTCTGCCGGTGACTGGTCAGCAATTACAGGCAAGCCGTCAACATTTACACCTGCATCGCATAGTCATACCACGGCTGATATAACTAATTACAAAGGTTACACGATCAACGTACAAGCTCTAACCTCTTCGCCCACCGATGCCCAAACCGTTTACTTCGGTATGCTACCTAAAGCACCCGTAACAGCGGCCGCAACATCAAAGGTCTATATCCGGGAGGCCGGAACGATTACAGCAGCGAATATCTACTGCTATTCAGGAACAGCGGGAACGGCTGAATCCTGGTCGCTGTATATCCGGGTGAATAATACAACTGATTACCTGATTGCAACGTTAGCAGCTTCGGCAAGTGAACGAGTGTTTAGTAATACATCTCTATCTATTGCCGTTACAGCTGGTGATTATATAGAGATAAAAGGCGTTCAGCCTACATGGGTCACTAATCCGCTAACAACTATTTACGGAGGTTATATACTAATAAAATGAAACTACTATTAATTATACTATTCCCTTTATGCCTGAAAGCGCAGTCATACTATCCTATCAACCTGGAGATACAAAAAATTGACAGCAACGGGCGGGAAATGTATTACCTGAAATACGATACCCTGACAAAGACAACCACAATTCGGGGAGACTTCGCAGCAGCGGTAAAAGATATTGGTGAAATGAACCGGGCTCAGGCTGATTTAGTTGCAGCGGGGAGGTTGGTACTGGCACAACTGAACCCATCTGGAACAGTTAAGAACCGTGCTGCACTGACCGAAGCAATACTGAATTATAACCGGGTAAAGCTAAAATACGGCATCACTTGGTAGCATCGCAAAAGATATTGTTAGATTTAGCAGCAACAGGGATGAAAGCCGAACTGATTGCAACTAATTTAGGGGTAGATAAAAGAACCATTGAAAATAGGTTACTGACAATGAGAAAGAAATTTGGTTGCAGCACAACACTTGAATTAGTTCTTTATAGCATCGCAAAGGGGATCATTCAAAACCCCTTTGAAACTCTTTCGGATAAAAACCGGTTGGGATGACCGTCCGGGGTTATCTGGATATTGGATCACGGGCCTTGTTTCTACAAGGGCCTCTTTATTGAAAATTAAAAACAACTGATATGGAAAAATTATTGATGTTCCTTAATTCGATTGACTGGATATTCGCAGCGATTATCTTAGTCGGTGGCAGGTATTGGGGCGGCAAGTATTTCACGATAAGTAAAAACGCCTCGCTGAATTTCCTTGCCTTTGCTACTGTATTCGGTGCAATCTGGATAGGTATTCAGCATTTCACAGTAGGGGTTAACTCTTACAACGTTGGTAATATTTTTATTACTTACCTGTTCACTACATCGTTTTATGAGCTGCTGGCAAAGAAGTTATTTGAATTGATTGAAGGTATTTTCAATAAAGAAAAGTTACCTTTAAAGGGCGGTGACAGACCACCCGATCCGCCTATCAAGCCATGAGATTAAAGTTAGTTATATTTTGGTATATGACTGGGTTACTGGTTTTCTATCACATTGCTGACTTTAGTAATTCAATATGGGCACATACATACTATGTATGGGATAAGATGAAAGATGTTCTTTTTTTATTTGCATTGTTACAGCGGCTAAAAATTGTGTGGCCGGTATTTATTTTTTCAATAATTAGAGTAGTATGGGAGATAACAGCATGGTTCATAAACAGCAACATAAACCAGAGCAAGATTATAGATTACCTTTTTCTGGCTTGTATCGTGGTTTACCTGTGGATTTTCTTAAACGACTGGAAAAAATGGCCGAAACAAAGATGATGTTACTTATAGCAAACATTTTAGGAATACCACTTGTAGGGTACACCATATTTTTGAATATCGGCACATGGCAGGGAACGCTACTAATTTTGCTTTCTTCTTTGTTCTTAGTTGTAAAAATCGTATTTTACTGTATCATGAAATGGCAGGAGGTAAAGAGTAAAAACCTTTCGCTTCGCCGGGAGGAGTACGAAACTGAAAAAGAAATCAATGAAGAATACTGACGTTTGGATATGGAGGCTGGTTTGGGTCTGTATAGGGCTGATATTTATCTATATGTTATTCGGGTGCACCGCCTCGAAACCCAGTAACAACTACCGGACTATTGCCCTCAAAGCCCAACAAATGACAAACAAATGAGGTACTTACTAATTATATTACTATTTGCTTCTTGCAATCCACTGAAGAAAGCACAACAAACATTCGATGCCAATAAACCGGCGGCGGCTGAATACTGCGCTGATCGGTTCCCGGTAAAGGATAGCCTGATTAAAGGTGATACATTGATAACAACGGATACCTTATATATTAAGGAATACGAGAATATCGTTACTGTTGACACAGTACCAATGCCACTGCCTTCAGTAACTCATACCAGATACATAACAAAGACCATCCGTATAACCGATACTGTAATCCGGAGGGATAATGCCATGGAGCAAGTACTTGCCAACCAGGTTAGGCATTGTAATGATCTACAGATTGAATTAATAGATAAGAACACCCGGCTAAGTGAGCAGGTAGATGAAATGAAATCAAAGCGTGACAAATGGCGGGTAAGGTTCTTTATTCTGTTGGGTCTTACAATCGCTTATGCTGGGTTACGATTCAAGAAACTAATACCTTTTTAATATGAATGTATTCGCTGAAGGCGGTTGGCTTGTGCCATTACTGCCATTTATCGGTTTCGTGTTCTTCGCTTTCAAAGCATGGAAGCAGCACACAGGCGGGAGCCACAAAATTATCAATGGGAAAGTAACAGAGGTAGATGGAGGGAAAATACCTCTATTGCAAGTTCCTTACTTCATTTATGCGGCAGTGTGTTTGGTTGCTACTGGAGTTATTATTTGGGCCTTTATTGCTGACAAATGATCTATACCATCCGAAAACATACCCACCGGGCAAAGCCTGTAAGAATTGGCCTATATATCGGCGGAAAGGTAATCACTAAACAGGTAGTATTTACTCCGTCATGCCGGTACTACCTGAACCCGGAGGACCAGTCCGACATTAACAAGCTGTTTGGGATTGGCTACCTGTGGTCACATCATCGCAACTCAGCCCGTTTCGGATGGCGGTACAACGAGATCACAGACAGGATAGAACTGTTTGCCTACTGCTATATCTGTGGGCATAGGGAGGCGAAATTTATTACCGCCGTTCAGATAGGAGAAAAGATCACCTGCAAGCTGACTGCTATGCGACACGAGGAGTACCATTTTGAAGTGACCCGGGAGGATGGCGGGTACTTCTACCATGCGGTAAAGAAGCCGCATCACAACTGGATCGGTTTCCCGTTGGGTGTTTACTTCGGCGGGAATAAAACTGCGCCGGAAACTATTAAAATTGAAATGAGATGAAAGATGCTATCAGCATTGAACGGGTAAACAAGCTGCACCCGAAACTACGGGCTGAATGCCTTGCGCTGCTGGACAAGGCAGAGGCATTGCTACCGGCAAACATTACCATCCGGGTTGTGCAGGGGCTTAGAACAATAGAGGAGCAGGATGCCTTATATGCACAGGGTAGGACTGCACCTGGCAAGATTGTCACAAAAGCAAAGGGCGGTAAATCGTACCATAACTACGGGCTGGCTATTGACTTTTGTTTATTGGTTGACGGGAAAGTATCATGGGTAGTTGATGCTAATTGGCTAAAGGTCGTGAAGGTGTTCAAAGAAGCTGGCTGGACTTGGGGCGGTGACTTCAAGAGTATCAAAGATAAACCTCACTTTGAAAAATCGTTTGGCTGGGAGGTTGCTGATCTGCTGAAACTGTACAAGCCGGGGCAATATGTGCCGTTATAACTTACTGCCGCTATTGGCAGCTACCTGGGTTTGGTAGTCCTCCCCCGGTTTAAAGCCGGGGGTTTATTTTGTCAGCAACAACCACCACCACACGATCAGCGCAGCGAAGATGAAGATGGAACCAGAGTGGTGTTTCATTCTCTTGTAAGTTTAATATAAAGGCAATCTTGACAAATGTCTTTTACAAATGAATCATGAGTACCAGAGCCGCCCCAAGCTGGTTAATTGTTTTATCAAATAATTCAGGGTTACCGCATTCGATCAAGAAATCTGTCGCTTTCATTATTGTATGTTTTAGTTATCAATGTCTTTA
Source organism: Saprospiraceae bacterium (assembly GCA_022841345.1). GTDB lineage: Bacteria > Bacteroidota > Bacteroidia > Chitinophagales > Saprospiraceae > SLDF01. The sequence continues at coordinate 15,271 of JALHRR010000041.1, read as the reverse complement.
CCGCCGCCAATAAACAACAGCGTTATTAGTACAAATATTATCCTGAGTAGTTTCATATACAACGGCATTTCATTTCATTAGATACTGTACCACACTTGCTGCACCTGTACGCTGTTGTTACTACTTCCTTCACGTCATGCCAAGTACCGTACATTCTCTCAATCCTACCTAACAACTCCTCCCCCACAATCTCAGCCACCAATGCCCGGTTATCATGTGCCTGTGATTTGATCATGGCAATACAGGCTTTTGGGTTATCCTTAGCACCGTTACGGATGGCTTCAGCGAATACCGATTGATGCTGGATGCCCATCAGGTCCATTACCAGTTTCAACTTACTGGCTGATGCTGCCAGGTCGGGGAGGGTTGTGTGTTTCATATATTCAAGGCTTTATTAATTGCTGACTGTGCTACTGATTTTAGGTGATCGCTTAGGGTATCGCATGTTACTACTTGCTGCAACGCTTTCAATAGATCGGGGGCTGATGCGATAAGGGAGGCATTTGCTTCTGAATTTGAAGATTCAGGGGAATATGGGTTAATTGTAGCAATATGCCAGTTACCGGCTGAATATATTCCAACCCCCATAACTTTCCACAGCCCCGGTGTATGCTTATCTACTGTATTCATACCTCTTCAGTTTTAAAGTTATAATTACGTTCCATTTCGGTTTCGGATATGTCGGAGATAGGGATGAAGCGGGGTTGCCAATAATAATAACCGGGAATTTCAGCAAACTCATAGTAAGTCTTGCCGTCACCTGCAACAACCGTATCATCAATAACAGTATACTTCTCGCCTTCAATAACCGGGGGCATCTGGTTTAAGAATCCCTTTGAATTTATACATAATACCTTCATAACCTTCCATTTTCAATTTCAATCAATGTGTTCTGTTTATCCGGTGACATCGTCAACCCACCCGGTACGCCTTCAAAATACTTCTCTGCCTTCGCTTGCATATCCCTGAACGCCTGCCAGAGATCACGTCGGGATGTATCGGGTTTGAGTTCCCAGGCTTCGTATGGTTGTCCGAAGTAATCCAGCTTGATCACCCGGTTATAACCTTCGTCTGCAAGGGACCAGTTGGCGGGGCGGTCAGTCATTGTTTAAGGCTTTGATTAGGGCATCGGCGGCAGTAACGGCAGATTCTGCGTGCTTATCCATTGTCGTTTCAAACCCGCTCGCCAAACATCCCTGCATTGCCATCGAAGCAAAGTATTCTCGTTTGCTGAGGCCGGGGCAATCAACATGGCTTTGCCCGTCTGCTGTTGTAAACCCGTAACCCATTGCTGGATCAGTACCGTTAGTCATCTTACCCGTTTTTTACTTATAACAATCCCCGTTACTGTTGTGTCACCAATAGGCCGGGGGTTACCTGTTGGGGTTATTACTATCCTGTCTTTCACCGTACTGATCTTGCTTTCAGTAGCAACCCACTGATATCGGCAGGAGGTGAGGAGGAGTATGAGAAGGAGGTATTTCATGGTTAATTATTTATGGCTAATAACCCACATCTTGCCAGACCCCTCAAGACGCTGATTTGATAAAATTGCATCGTTATGACACATCCTGCGCTTTGAAATAATTCCGTCATCATTACCGGAACCATCATCGGTATTTATTAAATAATATAAAGGAACGGAACTTTCTGGCTCAGCAATTACACAATGATGCCACACGTAACAAGGAGATAGAAAATCAGGACAAACATAATACTGATTCTTTTCAAGAAAAATAATAGTACCAGGGACGGTACAGTTTACTTTTTCAGTATATGAACCCCATATGTCAATAAGCACCCGGTCGCCAGGTTTAAATAAGTTTGTCTTTAAAGTTGTCATTGTTTTACCGTTTTTGATAAATCAAATTTAGTATCGTTTGCGTTACCTACCAAATATTCAGGCAACTTTTTTTGAACTATTATTGCCACAACGTTGCAAACTTGCCGAAACCCTTAGTACGTGCGACTTTCCGAAAGTACGCCTACTGATCACACCGGGTAAATTATGACCCATCATTATAGCCTTTCGGACTGCGCCAGGGGTAATACCCCTTAAATTAGCGTACTCCGCTACTGTCATGTCTTTTGCCTTCATACATTATTTTTGAGGCAAGTTAGTAACTTTTTCGATACTTTTATAAAAATATTTTGGTAGTGTCGTTTACGTTACTTAATATTGCTTTCTAAATTATTACAAAATGAAACAAGAACTTGCTACGATCACCACGACAGAAATTATGAGCATTGGTAAAGCCTTTGCCGAATCGGGGATGTTCCCGGATATTAAGACCGCTGCACAGGCAGTAGTTAAGATACAGGCCGGGGCCGAAATAGGCATCCCTCCCTTTGCATCTATCAGCGGCATCCATATTATTCAGGGTAAGCCTACAATCGGTGCCGGGTTGATTGCCTCCAGTATCAAAGGCAGCGGCAAATATGATTATCGGGTAAAAGAGCAATCGGAAAAAATGTGCTCTATTGATTTTTATCAGGGCAAGGAGCTACTCGGCAATAGCACTTTTACGATTGAAGATGCGAAGAAAGCAGGGACAAAAAACATTGATAAATTCCCTAAAAATATGCTCTTTGCCAGAGCAATCAGCAACGGCGTGAAATGGTTCTGCCCTGATATATTCGCTGGCCCGGTTTATACACCTGAAGAAATGGAGCAGGTTAAGACCGAAGACACCACCGCTGAAGTATTATCCGGCCCCGACCCCAAAGACATCAAGATCACTATTCACGAACTAATTCCCGGGGCAACCGCCGACTACTACCCCGCATGGCAGACTGCTGTGAATGCGTGTGAGACAAAGGGCAAGCTGATGGAGCTTTACACTGGTAACAGGCCAACGGTTGACGATGATCCGAAACTGAAAGAAATGTTTAAACAACAAGAAAATAAAATCAAATGAAACTAACAAAGCAACAAAGGCACATGGCATATATGATTATGCTGGCGGAGGGAAGATCGTTGAAATGGTTTTGCCCTATTGCTGAAACGTGCTTTGGTATTGACTTAGATAATGATAATCGGTTTGGCAATTTTAAAGAGATGTTACCTGAATTATATGCGAAAAAAAAGTATGAAGATGACGGTGCTTTTTTATTCGCTGGATCATCGGAACGAATCTCCCTTCTCCGCAAATGTATCACCGAAACCGAAGACGCATGGCCGAAGTAAATAACCTTTTAAAATAAACAACATGAAACAATTCACCCACGAATACATGAAAGACAACTGTGGATGTTACGAGCAGGATCAATTAATGGCCTGTTCGTTCATGCAGTCAGAACCCGTAACGCTGCAATCTATCTTTGAAAGCGAGATACCTTTAAAAGACAAGTATTGGTTTTTTTGCAAAAAAGTAGCTACCAAAGAACAGAACCAGCAGGTCGCTATAACAGTTGCAGAGATGGTATTGCCAATATTTGAAAAGCGATACCCGGATGACAAGCGACCAAAAGAGGCCATTAAAGCGGCAAAACAATATATAGCGGGGCATATACCTTTAGAAAAGTTAATAGAAAAGAGACGTGCTGCTGCTGCTGCTGCTGCTGCTGCTGCTGCTGCTTATGCTGCTTATGCTGATTATGCTGCTGCTGATTATGCTGCTTATGCTGCTTATGCTGCTGCTGTTGATTATGCTGCTGATTATGCTGCTGCTGCTTATGCTGCTTATGCTGCTGCTGATTATGCTGCTGCCGCCGATGCAATCAAACAACAACTTCAGGACTACTTAATGACTTTACTATGACCTACTCCCAACGCCTCGGCGAACTACTCGCAAGAGCCATCATTCAGTTTGAAGGATGTAAGGTGACGTGGGCTCATGCAAGGATTTACCTTGAAGAAATGGAGGCTATACCTTGCGAAGACCCGAAGGCGTTTGAGGAGGCGAAGAAACATCTCAGGGCTTTGGTTAATGTCAAGTAACATGGAAATCATCAGAGCATATATGTTAGAGGTCGGGGATAGGTTTATTATGCTTGGTATTGAGTATATTGTATTTAAGATCACTGACAAGATTTATTACCGGGCATTAAACGCTTATCATATCAATTCCTTCGGACTCAACAGCCAAGAACGGGTACAATTAATAACTTCTAAAACAACATACAATGGAAACAAAAATTAAAAACGCATCAGTAAAAGTGATGCTAAGTTATGACTATTCTCATTTTGAGGCATCAATGTCTCTGGAAAACGACAATGGATTAACTATGCAAGAGATCGACGAAGCCCGTAAGAACTGCCAGAGATTAGCAGATAAAGCAGTAGGTCAATATAAAACGGCAAAGCAGTCAGCCGCTAACAGATCGGACGGTCAATTTAAGATGCGCCTGTTTGAAGATGAATGTAAGAGGATTAAGGCAAAGGATGAACAAGATCGTACAATTAAAGAGATTGCTATGCTGAAGCAGTACGAAAATGAAAGGTGGCAGGATCAATTTGATTATGACTATGATTACGACGACGACGATAATTACAAGTATTAACACCTTCCCCACCTGCCAGGCAGTGACGTTCAATCGTGAGTGGGGGCTAAACCGTATGCGCCGGTATGCGCAATATAATAACATGGCAGACCAAATATTACCGGAAGGAATACGTTTCTTCCCAAAAAATGACAAAGCACCTGACTTTGTTTTAGGCACGATGATCATTACGCCGAATGATTTGTATGAATGGCTGAAGGCTAACCCGCATTTGTTGACAGAGTACAAGAAAAAGAAGCAGATTAAATTGCAGCTACTGAACAGCAAGGGCGGCAAGATTTACGCTGCAGTTGATACCTGGAAACCTGGTGAGGCTGCTGCGACAGCACAGGGCGATCCTCAAGGGCTCCCCTTCTGACCTCTGTCATTTACCAACCAGCCGGTGGTGAAGGCTCCCGGTTGTTTGGCTGCGACCGCTGAAAAGCCTTAGTGAGTTGGCCAGCGGCATTTTGCCTAACGTTAATGCTTTGCGAAGGCAAGGTTTTAGAAAACTAAAGATCACAATTTGAAATGAAGCTGAATAATGATATATCGCACAATGGCAGAACGTCCGCCTTGCTTTTGCAAAGCGACTGTTATAAGCCGTTGCGGGTGCTTAATCTGTACTGTGGCATTGGAGGCAATCGTAAGAACTGGAACAACGTCAAAGTAACAGCCGTTGAACTTGATCCTGAAATTGCATCCATTTACAAACAGCATTTTCCCGAAGATGAAGTGATTGTAGGTGATGCTCATCAATACCTTTTAGACCATTATTCAGAATTTGATTTTGTTTGGAGCAGCTTCCCTTGCACTACTCATACGAGAATGAATGTAAACTTCAACAGGGTTCGTTATCCTGACTTTGGATTGTATGAAGAAATAGTTTTTCTAAACACATTTTTCAAAGGCAAATTCTGTGTTGAAAACGTAATTCCTTACTACGGCAATGAGGGTTTGATAATACCTGGATTGGCTGCACAGCAATTCAACAGGCATTTATTCTGGTGCAATTTCAAAATCAGAACAACGGACAAAAGAAATCCGCCAAAACAGATACAGAACATTATTGCACAGAATACCAAAAGGAAGCGCAAAACCTATGATGGCGACATTGTAAACATTAAAAGTACACAGCCGCATTTCGGGTTTGATATTTCAAATGTGAGTTTGAAAACAAGAAAGGATAAGATATTAAGAAACTGTGTTGATCCTGAAATTGGACTGGAAATATTGAATTGTGCAAGGAATATTATAAACGCCAAAACCGATCAGCCGTCATTGTTTACGGACTGGTAGCCATTGCATTTAACGGTTCGGGTATTGCCGAAGGCACGGTTTTGGAAGCAGAAAGTTTCAACCTTGCACAAATGCCCAATAGAAGTACAAAAGATTAATTAACCGAGAATGCCCTGCTTTTGGCAATACCTTGTTAGGTGCAGTGCTTCTCACAAAAATTGAAATATGTATAAATTGCCAGTTGATTACACAAAACTGCATTACACCGAAAGGAAAGCGGTTAGGTTGCAATATATTGAAAAACAAAAAGGTTTGTGTTATTATTGCGGATGCTCTTTAAATGAAGAAGCTCCACAACACATAAAAGATAAAAATATAAATTGGAAGTTGTTTCCACAAAACTTTTTACAATATCCAATTCATTTGCAACATAACCACGATACAGGAATGACGGAAGGTGCAGTACACAATTATTGTAATGCAGTTATGTGGCAGTATGAGGGTCGTTAGCCTTGCCACTAACGGTTCGGGTATTGAAGCAGGTGGGGAAATAGAAATCCGTCTGCTTGGTAGCTAAATATTCTATATATGATAAAAGATAAAATGATGATAGCGGTTCCGTCAAGCCCCACTTGCTGCAATACCAATGTTGCCAGCAGTACGGTTTTTTTAGAGGACTGTGTCGCCGGGATGAAACGCTACCCGGATGGATATTTTGATTTAGCAATAGTTGACCCGCCTTTTGGAATTGGACAGAATTGGTCGAAGGATAAAAAATCAAAGCATTATAAGCACAGAAATAATTTCAACAATTCAACGCCTGGTGAAGAATATTTTAATGAGCTTTTCAGGGTTAGTAAAAATCAAATTATTTGGGGCTGCAATTACTACTGGAATTATCTACGGCCGTCAAATAATTTGATTTATTGGCGAAAAGGAAAAGATGCAAAAAAACAGTTTGGCTCTGCCGGTGAATTAGCCTGGACTTCTTTTTCAAAATATCCGCTGATGGAATATGACTTTATGTGGAATGGATGTTGCGTTTGCGAACAGACTGAAAAAATACACCCACACCAAAAGCCGGTAAAATTATATGAGCAATGCCTTTTCGATTTTGCTAAACCCGGTGATAAGATTTTAGATACGCATACCGGCAGCGGCAGCAGTAGAATAGCTTGTGAAGTTCAAGGGTTTGATTTTACAGGATTTGAGATTGAAGAAGAATATTTCTCTAAACAAGAGAAACGCTATCGTAGGCATGTCAGTAAGCTACGGTTAGCGAACTGGTAGTATTGCTGGCAACGAACAGGGCTTACTGATGTGCCTTAAATAGAATTACGTCAACTCAATAGCTTAATGAAAAAATGATGATAGAACAACAAATGACCATAGCGGATTCGTCAGCAATGCATAGCAGTAAACCCCCTGTTGCCAGCAGTACGGCTATTCACGGGGATGCTGTCGCAATAATGAAAAGCTGGCCAGATAAAAAGTTTAAGTTGGCAGTTGTTGACCCTCCATATTTTACAGGCCCTGAAAAGCGGCAATACTACGGGAAAAAAGTTTCTAACAAAGGCGTAAAGCGAATTGATTACCCAGTGACTGAAACCTGGAAGATGCCAGGTGAAGATTATTTTACTGAGTTGTTCCGTGTTTCTGAAAATCAAATTATCTGGGGGTGCAATTATTACCAATACATTTTTGGAACTGGTAGAATTATTTGGGATAAAGTCAACGGCGATAGTTCTTTTTCTGATTGCGAAGAAGCGTACTGCAGCCTGCATGATAGCGTTCGTTTAATTCGCTACATGTGGAACGGCATGATGCAAGGTAAGAGCCTCAAAGAAGGCCACATTATGCAAGGCAATAAAAAGCTGAACGAAAAAAAGATACATCCCACACAAAAACCAGTGCTGCTTTACAAATGGCTTTTTGACAATTACGCAAATGCTGGTGACAACATACTGGATACTCATTTAGGAAGTGGCAGCAGCCGCATTGCTGCTTACGACATGGGCTTTGATTTTACTGGTATAGAGTTGTCACCAGTTCATTTTAAAAATCAGGAAGCAAGATTTAAAACGCATGTCAGTAAGCTACGGTTAGCGAACTGGTAGTATTGCTGGCAACACTCATATTTGCGAAACCTAATTTTTAATCATGAAATATCCTGAACCTCAATATCTTGAAAATATCAAAGAAGGTGATTTTGTGACAGTTGGCAAACAGCGTCACAAGATTATCTTTAATGGCAGTCCGCATATCCAGTACCGGGAAAATGGAAAGAGAGTTCGCCGCTATCTTCAGGATATGTTGTTAGAGTACGGAACGATGGCAGACTATGTGTTCAATGAATGGTGGCTGGTGTACGACTACGAAACATTTGAATCGTTTACTAAAGCGGAACGGAAATGGATTATTAATAATTAAAAAATAAATCATGTCAGAAAAAAGTACCATTCAATGGACAGATGCTACCTGGAATATTGCCAGGGGTTGCACAAAAGTAGATGAAGATTGTAAGTTTTGTTATATGTATAGAGATAGCTTTGATAACACTCGTTACAATCCATTAGAGGTTGTAAAAACTAAAATGGTATTTAATATGCCGTTGAAACTAAAAGAGCCATCAAAAATATTCACCTGCTCATTGACTGATTTTTTCCATGAAGCAATAGACAGTTACCGGAACGAAGCGTGGGAGATTATCCGCAAATGCCCACACCATACTTTTCAGATACTTACAAAAAGACCCGAAAGGATTACAGATAATACACCTACTGATTTATTACAGGCTGATAACATTTGGTTCGGAACCAGTGTAGGATCACCAAAAGGGATGCAGCGCATTTACGATCTGCTAAAAGTTGATTGTAAAACAAGGTTTATTTCATTCGAGCCTTTACATGAAAAGATAGATATAAACCTCGACCTTATTGATCTTATGAAAATTCATTGGGCAATTATTGGCGGTGAGTCGGGTAACGAAACTGGTAAATACAGATACAGGCCATGTGAGATTGAATGGATTGAGGAATTGATAAAAGACCTTACACCTACGACTGCAATTTTTGTAAAGCAAATGGGTACTTACCTATCAAAGAAATTAGGCATGAGTAACCGGCATGGTGGAGATATTGATGAGTTTCCCCGACATTTACAAATAAGAGATTTCCCTGTTTTATGACCCTCTCCGACATAAAATCCCAAATCTGGGCCTTCACAAACAAAGACCTTGATAGGGTGAAAGCCGCTGTCAAAGTCTGCCAGCCCGAGGAGAACACGGTCCAGTATTGGCAGCGGGTTTTATTGTACTTGCAATCAACGCCAGAACGAAAGCCCAGTAAGCGTAAGGTCAAAGAACCTGATTGGGTGTATGAGCGTTATAACAAAGCGTACAGGGATTACCAGGCTCGTGAGTTCCCTGTGTGGGTAAAGGATGGGCATACGCTGGATGCGAGGCAATGTGATACATCAACAGCAAACGGGCTGCAAACATTCATACAGAACTACCTAACTTGGACGGGGTCATACGGCAACCGAATCAACACAACCGGCAGGCAGCTCCCGGATGGCAAGTGGATCAAAGGAACTACTAAGCGTGGTACCGGGGATATCTTGGCCTGTATCAGCGGCCGGATGGTATTCTTTGAGGTTAAGGCAGGTAAGGACAAAGCCAGTGATAAACAACTCGAACAACAGCGCAAGGTTCGTGCATCGGGTGGGGAGTATCTGTTTGTTAGGACGGCTGAAGAATTTTTAACTGAATACGAAAAATTATGAATATACTTGAATTATTTGCAGGAAGCAGGTCTTTTGGGAAGGTTGCCGAGTCTTTAGGCTGTAATGTTTTTTCAGTTGATTGGGAAACCTTTGAAGGCATAGACCTATCTATTGACATAGAACATTTACAACCAGAACAGGTGCCATTTATACCAAACCACGTACACGCATCGTTTGACTGTACAACCTATACCATTGCTGCAATATCCAAACACAGGAACGGCACAGAGCCCAAAAGTGAATATGCAATAAAATGCGATAGGGTAAATCAGCACGTAATTAAGTTAATAAAACACTGGCAAACACTAAATCCATCACTTACGTACACATTTGAGAACCCGAGAGGGATGCTCCGAAAAATGCCGTTCATGCAAGAATTTACCAGGCACACGGTCTGGTATTGTCAATACGGTGACGATAGGGCAAAGCCAACTGATATCTGGACAAATTTAAAATGGACACCACGGCCGGTATGCCACAATGGGAATAAAAAATGTCACCATCAACCTGCGCCAAGAGGAAGCAAGACGGGAACGCAAGGCCGGAAGGGTAGTTACGAAAGGTCGAAAATACCTGAAGAGTTGTGTAGGGAAATAATAAAAAGTTTGCTAACTTAGCAACGAACCACCGTATTTTGGGTAGGAGCTTAATACGGTGGTGGCAGGTATTTTATACCGCCCGTTACACTCCTACGTAACGGGCTTTTTTATCTTTCTAATGATCTCCAACATCGAAGAAATAAAACTATCTGCCGATCCGGTTGCTATCATAAGTGAACACGTAAAGCTGAAGCCAAAGGGTTCAAACCACGTTGGGCTATGCCCGTTTCATAATGAGAAATCACCATCTTTTACAGTAAGCAAGCGGGGGTTTAAATGCTTCGGTTGTGGCAAGTCAGGCGATACTATTGCCTTCCTGATGGATCATAATAACCTGAATTATATTGAGGCTATTAAGTACATTGCTGCAAAGAACAATATAGCTATTCAGGACGAGAAAACTCCTTATGAAAGGCCAGTACCCAGGCTCGAGAAACTTCAGCCGGATAGCATCAAATACTTTGAACAGCGGGGCATCTCAAATAATACTTTACTAAGGCTTAATATTACCGAATCAGTAGAATGGATGCCAAAGGCTAATAAAGAAGTCAGGGCAATATGTTTTAATTACTACAAAGACGGCGAACTGGTTAACATCAAGTACCGGTCGAAAGACAAGGATTTCAGATTGAATAAAAACTCTGAACTTGTATTTTATAACATCGATGCTATCAAAGACGAAACCACGGCTGTTATTGTAGAGGGTGAAGTCGATTGCCTTTCACTTTATGAAGCCGGTATTTATAACGTGGTATCTGTGCCAAACGGGGCCAGCACAGGTGTTCAGCAGTTAAAGTATCTTGATACCTGTTGGGAGTATTTTGAAGGAAAGGACAAGATTATACTATTCACTGATAACGACGATGTAGGCCGTAATCTTCAGGAGGAGTTATCACGAAGGCTTGGCCGTGATCGTTGTTACAGAGTGAACTACCCCGAAGGCTGCAAGGACGCAAACGATATTCTATTGAAGCATGGCAAGCATATGCTGCATAGCATAATCGATCAGGCAAGACAATGGCCGGTTGATGGTATCATAACAATGGATGACATGTTTGATACCGTCTGCGATTACTATGAGAACGGGATGCCCAAAGGGTATAACGCAGGTATTGGGGCTTTTGATGAACTGTTAACCTTTTCCGGTGGGCAGATGACGGTAGTAACGGGCTCACCAAACATGGGAAAATCAGAGTTTGTTGATTACCTTGTAACTGCTTTAGCCAGGCGGCACGATTGGAAGTTTACATTATGCTCATTTGAAAACCCTGTTGGATTTCACATGACAAAACTCATGGAAAAATTTATTGGAAAGTCCTTTAACTTTCGAAAAGACCACGAACACCGCATGAACAAGGAAGAATTTGAACAGGCTATATCACTAACTGATCAGTATTTTACGTTCCTGAATATTCTCCAGGTTGACGTTTCCATACAGGGTATCATAGACAAACTAACAGAGGTTGTAAAGCGTACCGGAATCAAGGGGGTTGTTATTGACCCGTGGAATTACATCGAGCATAAGATCCCACACGGCTATACTGAAACACAATACATCAGCGAATCACTTACCCTACTAAAGGAGTTTGCCCTGCGCTGCGATGTTCACCTGTTTATTGTGGCCCACCCCCGCAAACTTCAGAAAGACAATAAAGGCAAGTACCCTCCAGCCACCATGTACGACATAGCCGGGTCAGCCCACTTCTTTAATAAAACCGATAACGGCATATCAGTTCACCGGGATTTCGAAACAGGTGTTGTTACTGTGTACGTCCAAAAGGTCCGGTTTTCATGGCTTGGTAAGACTGGTTTTTGCTGTTATGATTATGATACTTATACAAGGCAATACCGGCAGATTTGATTATCTTTGTACCATACCGTGCAGGGTATAACACTTAAAAACATTGAACCTATAGGGGATGGCCTGCACGCCTGAACCTATGGGTATTTTTTATTTATGGCAATCTTCAGAAAAATCCACACCTCGTTTTGGTCGGACTCTTTTGTTCAAAGTCTGACCCCGGAGCAAAAGTATTTTTATCTATACCTGTTGACAAACGAAAAAACTAAGCAGTGCGGGATATACGACATAAGCAAACGGCAGATGTCTTTTGATACAGGATACACTATAGATACTGTATCTATACTACTGGAATTCTTTACAAACGAGGGAAAAATCAGTTATAATCAGCAAAATAATGAGCTTGCAATAAAGAACTGGAATAAATACAATGGATCAGATTCGCCAAAAGTGCAAAGTTGTGTAGCACAGGAACTTGTATCGGTAAAAGATAGACTATTGATAGAGTATGTATATGGTATCGATAGTGTATCTATACTCGATCCCAATAAGAATAAGAATAATAAGAAGAAAAAGAACAAGAACAAGACGTTTTCGCCTGTCGGCTTTAAAAAAGGCAGCGTTGATAACGGCTTAGGTGAAGACCATAACGGCAACCCTAACCAAGACCTCACCGGCATGGTTTGGTAATCTCACCCAACCGTAGTAAATTTGAAACAATGAAGACCACCTTAATCGACATCGAGCTACTAAAAGAGAATCCTGATAACCCCAGGACTATCACAGATGCGAAATTTCAGGCTTTAATCAAGTCGGTGAAGGATTTCCCGCAAATGTTAGAAGCCCGCCCTATTGCCTTTAAAACGGGCTACGTGGTACTCGGCGGTAATATGCGATTACGGGCTTGTAAGGCAGCCGGACTGAAACAAGTACCGGCTATTGACCTTTCACACCTGACCCAGGACCAGCAACGGGAGTTTGTGATCAAGGACAACGTGGGGTTTGGTGAATGGGACTGGCAGGCTATCCAGGCCGATTGGCCGGAGGCTGAGGAATGGGGGCTGGATATTCCGGATAAGTTTAAGGTGCTACCTGAAGCCGGGGAGGATGACTACGAGATCCCGGATGAGGTGCAGACGGATATAGTACTCGGTGATCTGTTCGAGATTGGGGAGCATAGGTTGCTTTGTGGGGATAGTACCCAAACAGATACATTTAAGCGGCTGTTGGGCGACCAAATGGCTGATTTGGTAGTAACTGACCCGCCTTACAATGTGGCAATACAGGGTGGTAACCACGGAGACCCATCAAGAAAAAACGGAAAGAAGATTGAAAACGACTCAATGTCGGACGCTGATTTCTATCAGTTCATTTATGATTTCTATACGGCATTAGGAAGCTACACAAAGGCAGGTGGTGCTTGGTATGTATGGTATGCAAGCCGTGAAACAATAAACTTCCACAAAGCAATGATTGATGCAGGGCTAATGCCTAAGCAGGATTTGATATGGAAGAAAAGCAGTATAGTAATGGGTAGGCAGGATTACCAATGGATACATGAGCCTTGTATTTACGGTTGGAAAGAAGGTGCAGCGCATGGCTGGTATTCGGATAGGAAACAAACAACTGTTTTAGAGTTCGATAGACCACAACGCAACGCCGAACACCCTACAATGAAACCCGTCCCTTTGATTGCCTACCAAATAGGCAACAGCAGCAAGCAGGGGGATATTGTCGCTGATGGTTTCGGTGGGTCAGGTACAACAATGGTCGCATCCCATCAAATGGGCAGAAAGTGCTACATGGTAGAGTTTGACCCCAAATACTGCCAGGTTATTGTTGACCGGATGCATAAGTTAGACCCGGCATTGGTAATCAAGAAAAACGGAGTAATTTTACAACCATGATGTCAGCTGAAACAACAGCGGCCAGAAAGAAAGCAATGCTTGAAGCGTTGACTTTGTCGTTTGGGGTAGTGGCCCATGCAGCAAAGCAGGTGGGTATCGACCGGACTACCCATTACCTTTGGATGGATAATGACCCCGAATACAAGGCCGCTATTGCTGACCTGAAAGAATACAAAAAGGACTTTATTGAATCGAAGCTGATAAAGCTGATTAATGACGGTGATACCGCAGCGACTATTTTTGCGGCTAAGACACAGCTCAAAGACCGCGGCTACATCGAGCGCACCGAGCTGACCGGGGCTGATGGGAAGGAATTGATACCGATTCAATTCTTATTACCTCCACTACCTGAAGAACAAAAGTGATTAAAATACCACTTTCGATAACTGCCAGGAGAACGCATGAAGCACTGGAGCAGGGTTACCCGGTTATCGTTAATGAAGGTTCGGCTCGTTCCGGGAAAACTTACGGCGAAATACAACTTGCTATTCCTAAAGCAAGGGATTACAAAAAAAGAGTATCAATAGTCTCTCACTCATTGCCACACATTAAGCGTGGTGCTTACCGTGATTTCAGGGATATAATGGACCGAATGGGGATATGGGATGAGAATAGATTCTCATACACTGACTTTGTTTATGAATTCAAAGGGGGCGGCTATATTGAATTATTTGGGCTTGAAGATGAAAGCAGGGCAAGAGGCCCGGGTCGTGATATTCTCATAGAAAACGAAGGAAACCTGATTAAAAAGATGGTGCATGAGCAGTTGGCTATGCGTACCACTGAACAGATCATTATTGACCTTAACCCTGCCGATCTTGAATGCTGGTGCTATGATGTTGCTGATGACCCAAAGAATAAAAGAATTCATTCTACATACCTCGATAATAAATGTTTTATTAATGGGCAATGGGTAAGCAACTTATCACCGGTACAGATTGCAAGGATTGAGGCGTACAAGGATAGCGACCCATACATGTGGAATGTTTACGGACTTGGCTTAAGAGGTCACGCAACGGACATAATATACACCCATTGGAAGCTGTGCGAAGAACTGCCGATGAAGGGAGAGATATTTATGGGCCAAGATTTCGGTTACAACGTTCCTACTGCTCTTGTACTTTGTGAATTGTATGAAGGTGTTATTTACGTAAAAGAATTGATTTACGAAACTAAGCTAACCACTGCTGATCTTATTGAGAAATACAAAGATGCTGGGGTATCAAAAACAATAGAAATATTTTGCGATAATGCAGAGCCAAAAACTATTGAAGAGTTGCAAAGGGCTGGTTATAACGCCAAGCCAGCCGATAAGGACGTGACCGAAGGCATCCGTAAGGTTAAATCCATGCCGCTATACATTTGTGAAAATAGTAGTAATATTGTTTCCGAAATAAAGGGTTACAAGTGGCGCACAGACATTAACGGGAAGGTTGTAAAGGACAAGGACAAAGACGAGC